>JAAYKU010000120.1 GCA_012522275.1 Smithella sp. | reverse complement strand
CCGGCCGGCTGGAGCTGCCCTGCCCGCTGGAATATGCAAAGCAGCATGATTTTCCGGAACCCAAAGTCAGGATCAACACAGACCCGGTCGCGAACCTTTTTCCCGACTGGAATGAAAAAAAAGCCTGGGACGAACTGGCGCAATACTACAAAAAAGCATATCGCCACTGAAGGAATCATAAAGTCACCAAAGGCGAAAATGACGGCAATGTCGTCATACCAGCGAAGGCCGGTATCCAGAACATAATGAGCAACGCAACGCAAGTAATGTCCCCCTTCGGAGGGCAGAGGGGGAGGATGGAAAGCCCAAAATAACAAGTCCACCCCCGGCCCGCTGAAGCGGGCCACCCCCGCCAGCGGTGGACAAGACGTGGCCGCACCATTATTAAAATAAAATAACTTCGTTGGGTCAGGAGGGTAAATAAAACTACATCCTCAAGGAATCAAAGGACCGTGGAAAACTGGAATGGTATTAGACTGGCATACTATTTCGAGCCAGATGATAGATAGTAACGAGTTTGGGCATCCAATATTTGAGACCATCAGAAGCGAAATTGGTGAATTATTATATCAATTTAAGTATAGGAATGACCAGAATGCTTTAAAGAATATTCTCAACGTGACAATTGAATATTTGGGTGATAAAATTGCCGACAAGATTGATTTGATAATCCCTGTGCCACCATCAAGCCACGGTCGAACTGTAACCAAACAAATCGCACAGGGTTTGGCAAATGGTTTGCGTGTGGAGTTTTCCGGCACTGCTCTAACAAAGTGCAAAAATACACAGGAACTTAAATCAGTTACCGATCCAGAAATTAGAAAGGAAATATTGGACAACGCTTTAAAAGCTAATAAAGTGGAAGTTGATGGAAAATCGGTACTCCTCGTGGACGATTTATACCGATCTGGAGCTACACTTACAGCGGCAGCACAAGCTATTACTAATCAGGGCGGTGCAAAAACCGTTTACGTTTTAGCAATAACAAGAACCAGGGTACACAGATGAGTAATGTATTTTTCGGTGGGTCTCGGAATCTTGGAAGATTGAATCCCGCAATTAGAACGAGGCTTAAAAAGCTAATTACTAATGAGCATACAGTTCTTATTGGCGATGCAAATGGTGTCGATAAAGCTGTACAATCGTTCTTTGCCTCTGAAGGCTATAGGAATGTTATTGTCTATTGTATGGATGGGGACTGCAGAAACAACGTTGGAAATTGGGCGGTCAAGTCTATCGACTCTGGTGGGAAGAAGAAAAATTTTTCTTACTATGCAATGAAAGACGCACAAATGAGCTTCGCGGCTGATTATGGTTTCATGATCTGGGATGGTGCAAGTAAAGGCACATTAAACAACGTGCTTAACCTGACCCAACAAGGAAAACTTGCATTGGTTTATAGGTCCCCATCGCGTGAGTTTATTCAAATAAAGTCAACTGATGACGTAGTCTCTCTCGTCAACAGTTGCACATCCGATGTTCGCGAATACCTCAACAAAAAGATTAAAGTGGAAAAGCGCGTAGCGGCAAGCAATCAAGCCCCATTATTTTTTTAGAGATATTATAATGGGCCTTTCCAGTTCATCGTCTCTAAAATTCTTCAGCATTACGAGAGTCTTGAACGACGGCTCATTGCAGTAGCATTGGAGATTTTCTCCAATTTTTCAAGCAATTCATTTTCTTTTTCGGCCCCGCTTGCGTTTTTGTCAGAAAGAAATTTCACGCCACCATTTAATGTCCCCCTTCGGAGGGCCGAGGGGGAGGATGGAAAGCCCAAAATAACAAGTCCACCCCCGGCCCGCTGAAGCGGGCCACCCCCGCCAGCGGTGGACAATGTCGTCATACCAGCGAAGGCCGGTATCCAGTGCTATCAAGTGCTTTGGGGATTCCGGGTCAAGCCCGGAATGACGGGAGGAGGTATTATTCAAAGGCCTCAACTACTGCTTGACTGCCTGAAAGACGACCCGCCGGAAATAAAAATCCGTTATCTGGCGGCCCTCGGCCCGGATGAATGGCAGACCTTGCTTACCGCGGCAAAGCGCCATCGTGTGAGTCCCATCTTGTACCACACACTGAACAGAGCCGGTCTCACAGCAAGCGTGCCGCCCGATATCGCCGAAGAGCTGAAAAAATCATACTACGCCAACGCACAGCGAAACATGCTTGCCTACAGACGACTTGAAAACATCGTTCGCGATTTGAACAAACTGAATATACCCGTGATCCTGCTCAAAGGCGCACATCTGGCAAAATATGTCTATGGCAACATCGCCCTGCGCGTCATGGCCGATTTCGACCTGCTGGTCAGATCAGAGGATATCAGCCCGGCCTGTGGCGTTTTAATCAATCATGGCTACCGGGCCCCGT
>JAAYKU010000119.1 GCA_012522275.1 Smithella sp. | reverse complement strand
GATATGCCGCATGCTTCCCGCAGCTTCTCTAATGCTGGACGGAAGCGATGATTTATGCTAATTTTCGCGGCGTTTCCCGTTTTGTGAAATGCTGCGTCGGCACCCGATGGAGTGTATGAGAAAATGCTTGAAGGAGTGATTTGCGCCCAATGACACGTCAGGATATTGAAAATGAAGTCCGCAAAATATTTTTGCGTGATTTTGAAATAGAAAATCCCGAGCTTGACGCAAATTTGCGGGAAGCTTACGGGTTTGACAGTATCGACGCCATCGACCTGCTTTTGGAGATTGAAAGATACCTCGGTTCGGAGCTGACGCAGGAGGAAAAAAAACAGGCGATGGATATTCGGACAATGAGGCAGATCATCGACTATATAGAGACCATGGCCGGCAGAAGAAAAACCCAGGCAGGGGGAAATTAAAAAGTGGAACGCAGGGTAGTGATTACGGCCTGCTCGGCCATCTCACCCATCGGGCACGGCAGACAGCAAATAGTGAACAGCCTGTTAAAGGGTATTTCCGGTATTGCGCCCCTGCGTGAGGACGCTCTGATCAGCCGTTTTATACATTCGCGCGTTTACGGCACGGTTTCCTATCCGATCGAGTATGACTTCAGCCGCCAGTACCGCAAAACAATGGCGCCCGTTTCGTATTACGCCTGCCAGGTAGCCAAAGAAGTGCTGGCCCAGGCGGAGCTGCCGGCCGAATTTGTGACCGGCGGCAGGCTGGGCATTGCGTTTGGCTCCATTCACGGATCGCCCACCGTGCAAAGAGAAATCTACAAAATATTTTTTGAAGCCAAAGACAAGGCCGCCTATCAGGGAATCGGCGCGGTGGACTACCTCAAATCCATGGTCCACACCACTGCCGTGAATATCTCCAAAATGTTCGGCATCACCGGCCGCATTATTTCTTCCGGAACCGCCTGCACCACTTCGAGCCAGTCTATCGGCTACGGGTATGAGGCGGTCAAGTACGGCATGCAAGATGCCATGCTCTGCGGGGGAGCCGATGAGTACGACACGACCACCGTCGCGGTGTTTGACAACCTGCTGGCCTGCTCCACCGCCTTTAACGACACCCCGTCTAGTACACCCCGCCCGTTCGACCGTGCGCGCGACGGCCTGGTGGTCGCCGAAGGAGCAGGCGCGGTCATGCTGGAAGAATACGAATTCGCGAAAAAGCGCGGCGCGCCGATACTGGGCGAGGTAATCGGCTTTGCCTGCAATTCCAACGGCGGCGACCTGATCCTTCCCAATCTGGACGGGATTACCAAAACGTTGCAACTGGGGTTGGAAAACGCGAAAATTAACGCGGCGGATGTCGATCTGATAAGCGCTCACGCCACAGCCACCAAAATGGGCGACATCATCGAAGCGCAGGCCACCGCCAGGGTTTTCGACGACGGGCCCCATGTGGTCGGCCTGAAAGGTTACATGGGGCATACCATGGCTGCCTGCGGCGCCATTGAAACAATCATGGCGCTGTATATGATGCAGGAAGGCTTTATCGCTCCGACGCTCAACCTCGAGGACATTGACGAGCGCTGTGCTATGATTCGTCACGTCCAGAGCATTATCGAGCAGAAAACTGCGGTCGCGGCAATTCAGAATTTTGCCTTCGGCGGCGTCAATACCAGCCTGCTGATCCGCAAGTGGTCATGAGACTGATATGCCCCTTTTGCAAACACTCTTGCGCGTCGTGGATTTCTGCCTGACGGTATTTGTGTGGGTCTATTTTCTTATAGGTTATCTGTTTGTCCTGCTGATTCTTTTTATTCCCTTTGTGCTGGGTTCCAAAAGGCGTGATCTTGCACTGCAGAAAATAAACCATATTCATCTAAAAATATTTTTTGCTCTGACGCGCTTTTTAGCGTCCGGAGTGAAATTCCGCGTGGACGCGAAAGTGCGTGCACTGCGCTCATCCATCATCGTGTGCAACCACATTTCCTATCTTGACCCGATCCTGCTGGTTTCCCTTTTTGAACGCCATACGACTATCGTAAAAAACACTTTTTTCAGCGTACCGATTTTCGGCTGGTTTTTAAAAAAGACAGGCTATGTACCCTCAGACCCCTCGGAAATGGAGGGAGGCGCGATGATCGGCAACCTGGAGGCCATTAAAGAGCATCTGGCCTTCGGCGGCAATCTGTTTGTCTTTCCCGAGGGAACGCGCAGCCGCGACGGCAGGCTGGCCCCTTTCAACAAGGGAGTGTTCAGCATCGCGCGCTACTGTAATACGGGTGTCAAACTGGTGATGCTAAGCGGAACCGACAGACTGTTTCAGCCGGGCACATTTATTTTTCATATGCGCAGCCGCACGCCTGTTTCGGTAAAACTTCTCGGATCGATCATGCCGGATTATCAGAGCGCCGATTTTTCCATCAACGGGTTTGCTCGGCAGGCCAGGGAAGTCTTTGAGCAAAGCCCTGCGGGCAGGCAGGGGAGGATAGATAGTGAATAGCGATCCACTTGTCACTCATCGCTTATCACTGACCTCTGACCTCTGACCTTGTTTCTTGCATCCTTCAACGTAAAACAGTTTTTACCCGCGCCGGTTATCCTTCCAGCGCCTGACGGATTTTTTGGGCGAGGTCATTGAGGCGGTAGGGCTTTTGCAAAAAAACGCGCACGCCTTTGTCCATGATGGCCTGTGCTTTACCGTTGAGGCTGTAGCCGCTCGACAAGACGGCCCGGACAGACGGATTAATAGCCTTGAGTTCGTCAAAGGTATCGCTGCCGCTCATGCCCGGCATGATCATGTCGATGATCACCAGATCTATCTGTGCATATTTTTCAGCGTATATTTCGATTGCTTCCGGACCGCTTGCGGCTGTGATCATGTGGTAGCCCAGCTCTTCGAGCAGTTTCCCGGTCACTTCGGTAATGACCTCTTCGTCATCCACCAGCAGGATTGTTTCCGAGCCGCCGGTCGGCTGCACCGCGGCTGTCTCGTCAGTGTGAACGTCTTTGTCTGAAGCGGGCAGATAAATGTTGAAGGTTGTTCCTTCCGCTTTTTCACTGTAAACCGTGATCGTGCCCCCGTGCCCCTTGACGATGCCGTAGGCGGAGGCGAGCCCCATCCCCGTACCGCGGCCCATCTCCTTGGTGGTAAAAAAAGGCTCGAATATTCTGAGGCGCGTTTTTTCATCCATGCCCGCGCCCGTGTCGGTGACGGACAGCTTTGCGTAGCGGCCGGGTGTGAGATCATACAGCCGGGCGTCTGTTTCGTTCATGGTCACGTTTTGCGTTCCCAGGTAAAGGTCTCCGCCGCCAGGCAT
>JAAYKU010000118.1 GCA_012522275.1 Smithella sp. | reverse complement strand
TTGACCAGTTTGAAGCTGTAATAATCTTCCGTGCGCACCCTTCCGCCGGGGTTGGTGCAAAATGTCCTTACCTTGTCGCCGTGGCGCGCCGTGCGGAAAATGAACTTGGGGTCGTAAACGATATCCGTCACCTCATCGTAAAACTTACGGTTCAATTCAATGCGGATGCCTACATCGATGGGGCCGAAGTTATGAGCCACGCCGAGGCTGCCGGCTACATCGCGAAACCAGTAGGCGCCGCTGCGGCCCGGGGCGGCCAGAATCACGCGGGCGGCAAGCCTGAGCGCTTTTTTGTTCCGGATACACGATACTTCCCAGGCCCCGTCCGGCAGGCCGGACACAGAGACAACCTCCGTTTTCAGTAGAAATTCCGTCTTTGCCAGATAGCCTCTTAAGTAATCCACTACCTGCCGGCCGTTGTCTGTGCCCCAGTGCCACTGCTCGGGAGCGACAAACTCAGCGTCATGTTCACGGGCGACATTTTCCAGCTCCTCTATTTTTTCGTGGCGGTCGGTGAAAGTAACCTGCCGGCAGCCGGGAAAGCGGATGAAGATTTCCCGTATCTGCGCCATCAGGCGCTGTGCCGCCGCCAGGTCGAGTTTGAGCTCCGCCGGGTCGATACCCACGCGGCAGTCGAAATTCAGTTTGCCGTCATTGAGCAGACCGCCTGCCGGATATGGATGCCGGTCGATGACGGCAATTCCCTCTACTCCCAGACGCTCGAGCTCCATCGCGGCAAAAATTCCCGCCGGCCCCGATCCGATAATGATGACCTGATATGCTTTCATATGTTGTCGGTTCTCCTTCGAACATTTGTAGCACATTTGAACGGCTGATTGCCACGTCAAAACCGGAAAGGCCCCGGATGCAAATATTTTTTGAATTGATTTTTACAAAAGTCTGAACACGACCGGACCATAAAAAAGCCCGGAAAGAAATCTCCGGGCCATTCTGACAGCTTGTCATGGTGTTTTTATGGGCGTGTCTAACTTGACGTCCCGCTAAAAGACATAACAGACATTATGAAAGTGCGCGCAATTCTTTCTTCAGAATCTTGCCGACCGGATTTTTGGGCAATGACGGCAGAAACACAACTTCTTTCGGCACAAAAAAACTGCTCAATTCAGACCGGCAATAATTGAGGATATCTTCCGAGCTTGTCTGCGCACCCGGCTTGAGGGCGACAAACGCCTTGATATTTTCGCCATAGACATCATCTTTCATGGCGATGACGGCCGCTTCGGCCACCTGAGGGTGGGCGTAGAGGACCTCTTCGATCGTCCGTGGTGAAATATTTTCCCCTCCCTTGATGATCAGGTCCTTTTTACGGTCGGTAATCCAATAGTAGCCATCCTCATCTTTGTAGCCGACATCACCTGTATGCAGCCAGCCATCGACGATAACTCCGGCCGTCTCTTTTGGCTTTTTCCAGTAGCCTTTCATGAGCGACGGTCCCTTGAGAACGATTTCGCCGGACAGGCCCGCTCCCAGCAGGTTTCCACTGTCATCCATGATGCCCATGGTCATGCCGACATAGGGAATGCCGATGGAGCCGACCTTTACCGGGCGGCCGTCGCAGGGGTTGGCGCTTCCCGAAGCGCCGCTTTCAGACAGCCCCCAGCCTTCATAGATCCTGCCCCCGAAGCGCTCGTAAAACTGGTTCCAGGTGGCCTGTGCAAGAGGGGCGGAGCCGCATAACCAGTATTTGACGCGGCTCAGATCGTGTTTTTGAGGATTGGGATACATCAGCATGAAAACGTACATCGTCGGCACCAACGCCACCAGGCGTGCGTCGTATTTGTCGATGGACGAAAAAAGAGTTTCCAGGTCAAACGTATCGAGGATGACGCTTGTGGTGCGCTCGTAAAACAGGCCGCTGTTGGCCACGGCAATGCCGTAGGCGTGGCACAGGGGAAGCACCGTAATATTGGTCATGCCGTGGGGCATGCGCGTCGATTCATAGGACATTTTGGAGTTGGCGTAAAGCGAGCCGTGCGTCAGCATCACGCCTTTGGGGGCCCCCGTGGTGCCGGCGGTATAGATGAGTGCGGCCACCTCGTCATCGTTCGTGTCCACGATCTCTTTTGTTTCCCGGGCATTGTTGACCAGGGCATGGAAGGAGAAAGTGCCTTCCGGAACTTTGTCATCGACAAGAATGATGGTTTCCAGGCCGGGCGCTCTGGCCTGGCCTGCTTTTATTTTCGGCAGAAAATCAATTACGCTGATGACGGCTTTCGGGCCGCTGTCCTCATAGATGGCGGCGATTTCATCGTCCTTCATCATGTAATTGACCGGCACGGCGATGGCTCCCAGACGCCAGATCGCACCGAAGGACTGCAGCACCTCGACACAGTTGGGCATCTGCACGATCACGCGGTCGCCTCTTTTTACGCCCGCGTCATTCAATGCGCTGACCAGTTTACGCGATACGCTTAAAAACTCGAAATTGGTAATTTCTTTACCTTTGGAAATAAAGCTTACCCGGGGCGGCTCCTGGAGAACTTTCATTTCCCTTAATTTAGCGATGTTCATAGTGTAATTTCCTGTCTTTTATAAGTCGGGCCATACCGGCTCCGCCGCTGCGGCGCCGGTATGGCCAGGATGTCTGTCTATTCCACCGGCAGCCATCTGCGCGGTATGCTCCGGTCGATCTGTGAGGTTTCCTCGATTTCCTCATACTCTTTTTGTGTTTTCGCCCACCAGACATACATCTGCGGCTTGTCCATCCTGCCGTCGGTTATTGTCTGCGTTGCCGTCATTACCAGTACGCGTCCGTTATCCATGATGCCGTAGGCCTCCATGGGAAAGTGCGTGGCGTACATGGGAAATGCTTTCGGAAAGGCCGCCCTTATTTTATAGACATCGGTTGTTGTGCCGGCGGCGGCAATCGCTCTGGCCAGAGCGTGCACCATGGAGAAATTAAAGGAGCTCTCGGCGGTGGCGGCCCTTTTGTACGCGGCACGGTAGCGAGACGTAAAATCCTGCCCGGGACGGGCAGGAATGCCGGCCCCGGGAGAACCGATCATATTGCCGATAATTTTCGTCCCCTTGAGCATATTGACGACATAATCGAGCTTGGCCTGGTCGATCAGAATGAAGGCGCCCTTGTAGCCCATCATTCTGGATTGTTCAATGACCAGCGCGGTTGTGCTCGACGGCCCGCCGATGAGCATGACATCCGGTCCGGTGGCCAGCGCCGCCGTGATTGGCGCGGAAAAATCCGTTTCCGTGTAATAATTGGCCGGCTTGTCGATGGTGATCGTGCCGCCTTTTTTCTCCCAGACGGGCCTGAAGACATTGCGCCACTCATCACCGTAAGGGCCGATAGTCACTACCATTGCACATTTTTTCCATCCCCGGGACATGGCCCAGTTGGCGCTGATGTGTGCGGCGGAAACAAAGGAACCGGGGGCGACAACCATCAGCTTGTTTCCCAGGTCGGTTATCCTGGGCGTGCTGCCGAAGGACACCACCAGAAACTCGTTGCCCTTTTCTTCATTGATCTTCATCATGGCCGCACTCGTGCCGAAAACGGCGTTGAAAACCGCGATGGCGCCGTTGGAGCGTAAACGCCGGGCATTGTTGACGGCTTGTGTTGGGTCAACCCGGTCGTCGAGCTTTTCCAGACGGAAATTGTATTTTTCCCCCGCCACCGTGATCCCTCCCGCCGCATTGATTTCGTTGACGGCCAGCTCAATGCCGTTGGCCACATCCTGGCCGTATTCGGCGGCCACGCCGCTTAGCGGGCCGGAAACCCCGATCACGATTTCAGTGCCCTGTGCGCCGGCGGCCGCGCTGATCGCCGAGAGCATAATCGCCGCGAAGATGATACTTTTAAAATGCTTCATGACAACCTCCTTCGTCTGCTGTGCCGGTTTAATTTCCTCTGTCAGGGAGTCATAAAAAACTGATGCGGCTGGAAAATACAGATATTCGCCTCGCCACTGATGTTGGCGTCCGTGATTTCCACAAAATAACCATAGCTGGTTTGCGCGTCGAGCTCTTTTTTGACCACCACTTCGTCGCGATTGAGACCGGAGTCGTCGCCTTTTCCCGTGAGTCTTTGCAGATAGATATTATCGAACCAGGTCAGATTGTTGCCGTCAAACTCCATCGGAGTGGACGCCGGACACAGGCGGTAAACATAATAAGCGTCGAGTCCGGCCGCATCCTTGAGTGTCTCCCAGCTGCAGGCTACATCTTTGAGGGGGGAACCGGCGACAAGAGGTCTGGTTCGGGAAGGCGAAAATGAATTTATAATTCTGTCGCGGTGCTTCAGATACGCCTCCACCGCTGCGTCTGAAGGAGCGTCACGCTGGAGGCGTGTTTTTTTATCGGAGCGCCCGTCTTTGGTTTTCACCTCGATGGTGTATTCCCCTTCCTTCATGAAGCCGCTCGGCAAATTGACCATGTACCAGTAGTTGGTGATCTGCCTGTCGATAAACCACCCGTTTTTGCCCAAATTTTCGTACTTTTCATTTTTAAATTCGACTTCATATCCGTGCGGCCCATAGGCGGTAAGGCTCTCAATCAGATCCGGCGTGGCCTCGCCGGGCGTCGGCAGAAAAGCGACCAGAAACTTGTGAGTTTCCTTCGGCATGATGGAGCTTTCGAAATCCCAGTAAACATTGCACGCCATAATATCAAAAATCTTCACTTCATTTTTTGCCATATCGATCTCTCCTTTATCGGATTATTTGCTTTTTTCATGTCTGCCGACACCTGTGTCGTTTTCCCGCGAGTTTGTCCCCCGGGCGACGGATACGCCTCTTCGATCATCTTCTCCAGCATGCTCTCGTCGGCCAGGCCCAGTACCCGGCCGATCTCCCTGCCCCCCTCCAGAAGCACAAAAGTAGGTGTGCCCGACACCTTATATTCCCTCTTGAAGGCGGCGATGAACTGCTCATCTATAACCACTGCCGCAAGCAGTGAATTATATTTCCCCACTACGGCGGTCAGAGCATCCCTCTGAGCTTCGAACCGGTCGTCGCGCGGCATGCACATCACCAGCACCGGCTGCTTTTGGCGGGCCAGGGCTGTTTGAAAATTTCCCTCCCCCACCACTTCAATTTTCAGGTTCATTTTCACTGCCGCCTCCGCAAAAGCGCGCGTGTCCGATCAGGTTGAAGACATTTAGTATTTTGAATCCAATTACAAGATTCGTACCTGAAACAAAGAAAACAAAATCTATGCAAGATATTGTAATTACGGAAGAATATTTTAAGATACGGGCAAGCCACACAACCACACTGTGCCATGGCACAGTTTTGAGCGGCACATACCTGTGCCATGACACAATTTTCTCAAAATAAGTGCCGCCCAGGGCCTTAACTCAAAAATCGTCATTGAATACACGAGCAAACTGTGATTATTAATCCGGAAACACTGCGGGAAACTATCATGAAACAAGGGGCCAAAACTCAAACACTCGACTTCAATGCCGGATTTCGCCGGGCCTGGGCGCTGATGGAAGAGACTTCCTCAAACGTTCTGGTCACCGGGCGCGCCGGAACGGGAAAATCCACCCTGCTTGCGCACTTTCGTGACCATACGCAAAAAAACACAGTGGTACTCGCGCCGACAGGGGTGGCGGCGGTCAACATCGCCGGACAGACGATCCACTCGTTTTTCCGTTTCAAGCCCAACGTGACGCCCGCCTCCATCAAAAGGAAAAAGAAATCGGAAAGCTCCAGGGCGACGATCTACAAAAAGCTCGACACAATCGTGATCGACGAAATATCCATGGTGCGGGCGGACCTGCTCGACTGTATAGACAAATTCCTGCGCTTCAACGGCCCGGACGAAAAAAAACCCTGCGGCGGCGTCCAGATGATCTTCATCGGCGATCTGTACCAGCTGCCGCCTGTGGTCACCTCCGCCGAGCGTGATATTTTCAAGACTCATTACGCCACACACTATTTTTTCGGCGCGAAATGCTTTGATGAACTCAAAATGGAGTATGTGGAGCTGGAAAAGGTTTACCGGCAGAAGGACGATGAATTTGTCCGCCTGCTCAACACCATTCGCAACCGCTCGGCCACAGACGAGGACCTGGCTGCATTCAACAGGCGCTGCGATCCGCACTTTGAAGCGCCGGAAGGCAAGTTCTGCATTTCACTTACCTCCACCAACCAATTGGCCGATGATATCAATGAGAGACGGCTGGCGGAACTGCCGGGGCGCATCTGGAAAACAACGGGCAGAATCGAGGGAGATTTCGGCAGGGAATATCTGCCGACCGCCGCCGAGCTGAAACTTAAAAAAGACGCTCAAATCATGCTGCTCAACAATGACCCGTCAGGCCGCTGGATAAACGGTACCATCGGCAAAATACGCAAGTTCGAGAAGACGCAAGACGATGAAGAGCTGATCATAGCCGACCTCGACAATGGGGAAAGAGTGGAGATTTCCCCCTACACATGGAATATTTATCGCTTTTTCCTCAAAAAAGATGAAATCCGTTCCGAAGAGGTCGGCTCTTTCCGGCAGTATCCGGTGCGCCTGGCGTTTGCCGTCACGATTCACAAAAGCCAGGGCAAAACTTTTGAAAACGTGCTCATCGACATCGGCAGGGGCACTTTCGCCCACGGACAGATGTATGTCGCCCTTTCGCGCTGCACGACACTTGGCGGCATCGTCTTGAAACAGCCGCTGAAAAAAAACCATATCCTGATGGACTGGCAGGTCGTAAAATTCCTTACCGGCCTGCAGTACGCGCAGGCGGCCCGCAGCCTCAGCCGTGAGGACAAAATGAAAATGATCGAGGGGGCCATCGAGGAAAATAAAGACATCGAGATTCTTTATCTCAAGGCCAAAGACGAAAAATCACGCCGTGTGATCCGGCCTCTCACCGTGGGCGAAATGGAATACAACGGCTATCCCTACCTGGGGCTTATCGCCTTGTGCATGGCCAGGAGGGAAAAGCGCACCTTCAACGTGGACAAAATTCTGGAAATCTCCGAACCTTCACCGGAAACAGACGACATCGCCTGAGCAGACCGTCCTTTCACACGAAGCATACAAACAGCGTGGCGTCATTTATCTCAAAAAAATTGACGCCACGACGGGGGCGAAATACAAAGCGGCGAAGATAGCCGCCAGCATCCCCGCGCGTGAGATCAGCCTGTCGGCCCTGAAAAGCAAAGGCTCCCCGCGCTTTCC
>JAAYKU010000117.1 GCA_012522275.1 Smithella sp. | reverse complement strand
TCGTCGCGCAGGCAGCCGATATCGAGACAGTGCTGCAATTTGGAAGGGGCACCGTTGTACCCGGTGGCGAGAATTCTCCTGTCGCGTACCAGCGCCGCACCCACGGCCCTTCTCAAGCAGGTGCTGCGCCGCGACACCAGTTGGACAATGTCGAGAAAATATGTATCCCAATCAGGGCGCTGGCCGGCTCCGGCCGACAGGTCACTAAGCGGCGCGTGCTTGTGTTGCGTCATGGGTTACACACTTTCCGACAGACCGCCCAGCATGCGCCGCCTCCGGGGTCTACCCTTAAATTCTGGCCGCGTACAGAGGGAAGCGGGCGCAAAGTTCTTTTACCTTGCCGGCCACGGCCTGAATTTTCTGCTCATCACTTATATTTCTGATCACGTCGGCAATCAGCGAGGCGATCAGGCGCATTTCCTCCTCTGCCATCCCGCGGGTGGTCAGAGCGGGCGTGCCGATGCGGATGCCGCTGGTAACCATCGGCCCCTGCGTGTCGAAGGGAATCCCGTTTTTGTTCACCGTGATCGAGGCACGGTCGAGCGCCTCCTGGGCGTCTTTGCCCGTTACACCTTTGGAGGTCAGGTCGACAAGCATCAGGTGATTGTCCGTGCCGCCCGACACCAGACGGAAGCCTTCGTCCATAAGTTGCGCGGCCATCGCCTGCGCGTTTTTCAGAATCCGCCTCTGGTAGTCGGCAAATTCCGGGCTCAGCGCTTCTTTCAGAGCAACGGCCTTGGCGGCGATGATATGCATCAGCGGACCACCCTGCATGCCCGGAAAAACGCGGCTGTTAAGTATTTTTGCATAGGGCGCCTGGCACATGATCAAACCGCCGCGCGGTCCGCGCAGGGTTTTGTGCGTGGTAGTGGTTACATATTCGCTCACCGCAATCGGCGAGGGATGCAGCCCCACGGCCACCAGCCCCGCGATATGGGCGATGTCGGCCATGATCACCGCCCCGACCTCATCGGCCACGGCGCGGAATTTGTCAAAGTCGATCGTGCGCGGATAAGCACTCGCGCCGACGACGATCATCTTTGGTTTGCACTCACGGGCGATTTTTGCCATCTGCTCATAGTCGATGGTTTCCGTGTCGCGATTGACGCCGTAGGCAACGATTTTATAATACCTGCCGGAAAAGTTCACCGGCGAGCCGTGTGTCAGATGGCCGCCGTGCGACAAATCCATGCCTAAAACCGTGTCGCCGGGGGAGCAGGCCGCGAAATAAACCGCCATATTGGCCTGCGAGCCGGAATGGGGCTGGACATTGGCCTCGTCGCAGCCAAAGAGCTGTTTGCAACGTTCAATCGCCAGAGTCTCGGGAATATCTACATATTCACAGCCGCCGTAATAGCGGCGTCCGGGATAACCTTCCGCGTATTTATTAGTCATCACCGAGCCCTGAGCCTCTAAAACCGCTTCGCTCACAAAATTTTCAGAGGCGATCAGCTCGAGCTTTCCGGCCTGACGCCTTGTTTCCAGTTCGATGGCTCTGGCTACTTCCGGGTCGACTTGTTCTAAAAATGACATGTGTAAAAAGATCCTCCAAATATGGTCAAGGCTGATATTTCTTAAAGATGACCACCGCGTTTACGCCGCCGAAGCCGAAGCTGTTGGACATCGCGGTATTGATCATTTGCTTGCGGGCGGCATTCGGCACAAAATCGAGGTCGCAGCCGTCGTCCGGGTCGTCGAGGTTGATGGTCGGAGGGATGATGCCCTCCTGAAGCGCCTTGATGGAAAAAATCGCCTCGACCGCGCCTGTGGCGCCGAGCATGTGGCCGGTCATCGACTTCGTTGAGCTGACAATAAGTCTGGCGGCATGTTCGCCGAAGAGGTCTTTGATGGCCTGCGCTTCGTAGAGGTCATTGAGCGGGGTGGAGGTGCCATGGGCGTTGATATAGTCTATGTCTGCCGGCTCCAGACCTGCGTCCGCGATGGCCGCCTGCATGCTGCGGCCGGCCCCTTCGTGCCCGGCCGGAGGCTGGGCCATGTGAAAGGCATCCGACGTGCAGCCGTAGCCGATAATTTCCGCGTAAATTTTCGCGCCGCGCGCAAGCGCGAAAGACAGCTCTTCGAGCATCAGTAAACCGCATCCCTCGGCCAGCACGAAGCCGTTGCGGCCCCGGTCGAAAGGACGGCTGGCCCTCTCGGGCTCGTCGTTACGGGTGGATAAAGCGCGCATGGCGCAAAACCCGGCGATTCCCAGCGGCGTAACCAGGGCTTCGACTCCGCCGGTGATCATGGCATCCGCATCCCCGTAAAGAATCGTTCTGTAGGCATCGCCGATGGCCGTAGTGCCCGAGGCGCAGGCGGTAACCGAACAGTTGATGGGCCCTTTGGCGCCGAAGCGGATGGAGACATGGCCTGAGCCGAGATTGGGAACTATGGCCGGAACGGCAAAAGGCGATACCTTGCGCGGCCCAGCCTGATGAAGGACGTTGACCTCATCTTCGAGAGACTGGATCCCCCCCATGCCGGTTCCGATGAGCACGCCGACACGCCGCGCAATATCCGGCGTGATCGTCAGGGCCGCATCCTGCATGAGCATCTGTGCCGCG
>JAAYKU010000116.1 GCA_012522275.1 Smithella sp. | reverse complement strand
CCCGGGATACGCGTTGAGGTAAACCTGCTTTTTGAGAAAGGCGCAGTCGTATTTTTTCGCATAACGGTTGGCAAGAGCAAAGCAGGCATTAAGGGACGTCAGGCCCTGCCGGTAATCATCCACAGCCCGTGCAAATTTTTTGTTTTCACCCGGGCTTATGTGTTTTTTGAGGCAGGTGCCTGCACGGCAAAGCACATAAGCGTTTTTCGCAGGCGTGGTTTTCAGTTTCAGAGCCCTGAAAAGCAGCTCCTCATATTGCCGCACAAGGGCCTGGACACCGGTTGCTTTTCGTTTAGGATCCGGAATCAGTCGCTCCATCTCCCGGCACAGCGTCGGGCTGTGCGCCGAAATAAGCAGCCTGTGGCGCAGGTGGAACTCCTTCCATGCTTCCGGCAGTTGTTCCACACTTCGCGCCTCACGCCAGCACTTGAGCACAACAGCCATTTCCATGAAATTATCAAGCTCTAGAGTATTTTGCACGCGGCGCTCATCTGTCACCGGCAGACGCGGAAAACAGCTCATAAACGCCCGGGCGAACAGTCCCGTACCTTTTTGGGCGGGATTTCCTTTTTTATCGTAAATATCCACCTTTTCCATGCCGCAGGAAGGCGAACCGCTTTTAAAAATGAAACCACAGAGATTTTCATCACCCAGTCGGGGCAACTCCTTTTTCAGCCAGCGGCTCAGCATGGCGGTTTTGTCTCTCCTGCTTTCGTGCGCGATCAG
Source organism: Smithella sp. (assembly GCA_012522275.1). Classification (GTDB taxonomy): domain Bacteria; phylum Desulfobacterota; class Syntrophia; order Syntrophales; family Smithellaceae; genus UBA8904. The sequence goes on along the minus strand of JAAYKU010000116.1, from coordinate 6,130 downwards.
CCGCGGCGATTTGCTTTCCCCTTCAAGATTCATCGGCTCGCGGGGGATGCCCATGCCGGATTGAACCTCCGGACAGACAGGAACAAAGTCAACATACCGTCTCAGGCGGTCTGTCAATTGCCGTTCGAGCTTGTGCCCTCCGTCATAACGGACCGCATTTCCCAAAAGACACGAACTGATGCCGATTTTTATTTTTTGCATGATCACTCCTGTGTTCGGAAATCTAACAGCTGATACTGCGTGTGTCAACAAGCGGCAGGCCAGGACGAAGAAGACCGGAAGACCGGAAGATCAGAAGATTAGAGGCTTGGCCGACAGATTGCTTTCGCGCGCCTGCCAATAATGCTTCACAAAAGCGACCGTATCATGTAATATCCGGCGAAATTTCAGCCCCGGACACAACCGTGTGGCCCAAACATGTTTTGTCAGGCCGGGGCGGACGGGAAAAGGGGAATAATATGTCTGATATGCTCAACAAGACAAAAGTAGCCGTTTGCCTGGCAGACGGCACGACCGTCAAGGGACTGCTCAACATCGGCAAGTACCAGCGCCTGTCGGATTTTCTCAACTCCAAAGATGCCGATCCCTTTCTGATCGTTTATGAAGTCTCTCAGCCGGAGACCGCTGACAAAGTAATTATCATCAACCGAAATCAAATTGTCTGGGCCATGCCGGAATAGGCACGTCGGTGTTCACCCTCATACAAAGATTTTCGCTATCAATTCTAACGGCCCTTTTCCAGGCGTCACCGGCAAAGCAGTGAAGATCGTGTTTTCATGGACTGACGGATGGCGTTTCCGAAGTGGATTTTAAACTTGCGGAATCATCGACACTGAATATCATGGCAGAGCAGACACTGAGCATTTTTTATTACATTGTGCTTTTTGCGCTGTATTGCTTCCTGGGCTGGGTTCTGGAAGCGATTTACCGCAGCGTCACACAGCGCAAGCTGGTCAATGCGGGATTTCTCCACGGTCCGTTTCTTCCCATTTACGGGCTGGCCGCTTTTCTTGTAATTTTTCTGCAGCATGTCTTCCAAAACTGGCACTTTGCGCCCCGCTTTGTTTTATGCGGTTTAGCGATTACCGCAATCGAGTACATGGCCGGATTTCTCACCGAAAAAATATTCAAAATGACGCTGTGGAATTATTCAGAATGTCGCTTCAATCTTCACGGCTACGTATGCCTGCAATTCTCTTTGCTTTGGACGCTGTTGGCCCTGGTTTTTGCAATATTTGTCCATCCGGAAGTGCTAAGCCAGGTAGCCCTGCTCAGCGATTCGTTTGTAAAAACAGCGGCCGTTATTTTCATGTTTTATTTCTGGGTTGATTTCACCTTTTCCGTCATGACTCTGGCCGCCTTCCGCCGTAGCGTGGCTTATCTCTATGAGCAGTATTTCAATTTAAGCAGCATCGAGATTCATGACAATTTAAAATCATTCCAGCGTCTGCTGAGCGCCTTTCCCCATCTGAATAAATATGTTTTTCAAAGTATCAACCAGAGAATCAAGCTCCGGCTTAATTCTTTTTTAAAGCCGCTTAAGGAAAAAATCATCCTGTCCATGGCCGGGAGAACACCACTGGAAAAAGAATATCACGATGCAGTAGAGGACATCCTGCGTCACGAAGAATTTTTAAAACTCAAGGATTTTTTTCATCATAATTCCTCCATCTATGACCATGTTTTGAGTGTCGCCTATTTATCCTACAGAATCTGCAAGTACTGCAAACTTGATTTCCGTTCAGCCGCCCGCGGCGCTGTGCTGCATGATTTTTTCCTCTACGACTGGCGCAACCATGACGAACCTGATCTGCCCGACAGAAAATTTCACGGATTCGCGCATCCATCGATCGCACTGACCAATGCCAGAAAATATTTTTCTCTCAATGAGATTGAGGAGGACATTATTAAAAAACACATGTGGCCGCTGACCATTGTGCCGCCGAAATACAAGGAATCCTACATTGTTTCTTTTGCCGACAAATATCTGTCGTCGAAGGAGTTTTTGGACGAATACAAAAAAAGAATCGCCAAACATAAAATAAAACCGAAAGGAAAAAATAGATGATGGACAAAAGCAAACGGTACATGCGCGAGTATGTTCCCCTGGAATGCCAGGATACACTGCGGGGCAAGAAACTCGATTTTGACAGTATCGCACAGATGTTTCTCGACCGGGTAAGGGTAAGCCCGGACCATCCACTGGTTTATTATTACGACGATACGGTAACCTATGGCGCAGCAAACGATCGCGCCAATGCCGTCGCGAATTTTCTGAAGGAAAAAGGTGTGGGAAAGGGGGATATCGTTTCCACCATGATTTTAAACTCGCCGGAAATCTACTACACGATGTTCGGCGCTCAAAAGCTCGGCTGCATTGCCGGCGCGATCAACTACATGCTCAAAGGGCCGGAAATCGCCTATGTATTGGAGGATTCCAGGCCTGAAGTGGTTTTTGTGGGCTCCGACTACATGGAGGAGTTCGCCAAAGGCTGGCGCATGTCCGGCCACAAGCCGCTGGTGGTGGAAGCCGTAACGGGCGTCGTTCATGCGGAAAAAATCGCACAGATCTCACTGCAGGAAATCCTGGACACCTATCCCGCGAACGAATGCCTGGTCAGCCAGTCGCCCGATGACCCGACAATGCTTTTGTATTCTTCCGGAACCACCGGTATGCCCAAAGGCATTTTACTTTCCCATCGCAATGAGCTTAGCATCTGCAAAGGCAAGGCGGCATTCGGGACTTCCAGGCCCGATGATGTCTTTATGATCGTCTTGCCGATGTTTCATGTCAACCCGCTTTGTGTCTGGACCTATCCGTGCATATACCAGAATCTGAGCATCTGCATACGCAGGACCTTTTCACCGGCGGACTTCTGGCCCGCGCTCACCCGCTATGGGGTGACCACAGTGCAGGGGGTGCCGGCCATCTATGCCTACGTCTACAGCAAGGCGGATCCGGAAACAATTGAATTTGATAAACTGAAACTGCGGATGGCCTTTACCGGCGCGGCGCCGATGCCGGTGGAACTGATCCACGGGTTTAAGGAAAAATATGGTGTAGAAGTTGTGGACGGCTACGGACTTACCGAGGCCACGGGCGTGTCGACAACATCAACGGCCATCCCACAGAATATCGGCTCCATCGGTATGGCTTTTCCCGGTCTGGAAGTGGAAATCATGGATGATGAAAACCGCATGCTGCCCTACGGTGAGCGAGGCGAAATCTGTGTCAAAGGTGATGCGGTGATGCTCGGTTACCTCAACAAACCCGAGGAGACGGCCGAAGCCCTTAAAGACGGCTGGCTGCACACGGGCGACATGGGGCACATGGATGAGAAGGGCTATCTGTACATCTCCGGGCGGAAAAAAGAAATGATCAACCGCGGCGGTGAAAACATCTACCCGCGGGAAATTGAAATCCCCCTGGAGAAGCATCCGAAAATTGCCGAAGTCGCGGTCATCGGCGCGCCCGATCCGTCGCTGGGGGAGAGGGTCCGCGCCTGCATTATTTTGAACGAGGGCTGTACCATGAGCGCCGACGAGGTCAAGGAGTATCTCGCCGATAAACTGGCGAAATACAAGCTGCCGGAATTCGTGGAGTTCATGGCTGATTTCCCGCGCAATCCCACCGGCAAAATTTTGAAGCAGAAGCTGAAAAATAAGTTTTGAACACAGCCCCGGGTGCCTCATTTTCCCGGGGCGCCCATGCAGGCAGCAGCATTATAGATATTTTGACCAGGGAGGCCGCAAGATGTACAAGCAAAAACTCTTGCAGCGCACAGACGCACGGCCTGAAGTATCGTTTCCGCACAGAAATATCCACGGCGGAAAATCAGGAAATCGGGCGGATGCCGCTTATGGCGGTTACCGATTTTTCCGGTATCAGAACAAAGCGCTCGCTGAGGGCAACACCGATTTTGTCCATACGGAGCTTATCGAAGATGGCTTTCTGATTTTCAAGTTCAAAGTCGCCGTAGCCCGCGGAAAAACGGCGCGGCAGCAGGCTTTTTCCCTCCCGGCGAATCTGGCGGTTGACAAAGCCGGTAATCCAGTCGAGTGCCGCATCCGCCATTTCGCTGGCGGTCGCATCATACACGACGGCCGCAGTCATTTCCTGCCGGAGGGTTTTTTCCCGAATGGCATCCATGACCGGGCTGCCGGCGGTGGCCCCCATCAGCACCACCTCGCGGCACCCGCCGAGAAAGGCCGCAAGCTTCGTTGATGTAAAAGACACATCCCCTTCCAGCACGACCCTTTGCCCGTCATTGGCATCGACGGCAAGGCGCAGATAAAGACCTTTGAGCGTGATCAGTGAGTTGGCCTCTTCAATGTGGCGATCTGTTTCCCGGCGGAGTGCATCACTTATCTGTGTGGCTTTTTTCCTGAAGCCCAGGCGCTGATAGATGGCGCTCATCGGCGGGGCGATGATGATGCGCTCCAGAATGTTTACCGATCCGGACATGACGTCTCCGTGGAAAATCTGTTTGGGCTGGAAGCAGGTTAAAGACTAATCAAGACTGCAGGCAAAATACAAAAAAACCGGCATACCCGTCCGCCGGCTTCCATGCCTCGAGTCACCCGGTCCACCGGATTATACCTGAATGTTGTTGTAGCGCCTTTTCCAGCGGCCCAGCTTTTTGAACGCCTCCGCCACAACGTCGAGCATGAAGTCCATATCGAGAGGTTTTTCAAAATAATCGTCGAAACCCGCCTCGCGGCACTCTTCAATTTCAAAAAGAGGCGCCCAGCCGGTGATTGCGAAAATGATCGACACAGGCTTTGTCACGCGGATCTGACGGCAAAGGTCGATGCCGTTCATACCGAAGAGCTTCAGATCGAGAAAGATAACGTCAATTTCGTCTTTTTTAAGAATATCCAGTGCCTGATCTCCGTCCTCGGCGGCGACGACTTCATAACCCTCATCGCCGAACACACCGTAAAACAATTCACGAACGGGCGCCTCATCGTCAACAATCAGTATTTTCCCTTTCACAGCCGCTAAACTCCTGTGTGGTCGTTTACTCCTTCAGGGACTGAAGCTTCCGGGCGACTGCATCCCCCATCTCCCGTGTACCGGCAGGCCTCCCGCCCGCCGACTGGATGTCGGCCGTCCTCAATCCGTCTTCTTTAAGGACACCGGCCACCGCTTTTTCCACCGCCGCCGCCGCACCGGGCACGTTCAGGGAATGGCGCAGCATCATGGCCGCCGACAAAATCATGGCCAGCGGGTTGGCGATATCTTTCCCCGCGATATCCGGGGCCGAACCGTGAATCGGTTCATAAAGACCGCGGCCTGAGCCCAGGCTGGCTGAAGGCAGCATGCCGATGGAGCCTGTGATCATGGCTGCCTCGTCGCTCAATATGTCGCCGAACAGATTCGTGGTGACAATCACGTCAAACTGTGACGGGTTGCGCACCAGCTGCATGGCGCAGTTGTCCACATACATGTGCCCGAGCTCCACATCGGGGTAATCTCCGCCGGTTTGTGTAACCACCTCGCGCCACAGTTCCGTGGTTTCCAGCACGTTGGCCTTGTCCACCGACATGAGCTTTTTTTTCCGTGTGCGCGCCAGTTCGAATGCCCGCACGGCTATCCGGCGTATTTCTTCCTCCGTATAAATCATGGTGTTGACACCGATACGTCGATTTTGCGCATCAAGGCTCACGCCGCGGGGACGGCCGAAATAGATGTCGCCGGTCAGCTCCCGCACAATCATGATATCAATGCCCTGCACCACTTCCTTTTTCAGCGGCGAGGCGTCGATCAGTTCGTCAAAGACCACTACCGGTCGTAAATTGGCGAAAAGCCCGAGTTTTTCCCTCAGCCCCAGAAGGGCGCGCTCCGGTCGGACGCTGTAGTCGAGGCTTTCCCATTTCGGGCCGCCTACCGCTCCCAAAAGCACCGCGTCACTCTCCAGGGCCAGTCTGAGGCTTTCCTCCGGCAACGGCGTGCCGCAGGCATCATAGGCACTGCCGCCGATGAGCCCCTGTGTCCATCTTACATCAATGTGGTATTTATCGGATACGACACTCAAAACCTTTAGGGCCTCATTCATAATTTCCGGCCCCACTCCGTCTCCGGCAAAAACGGCGATTTGAAATTGCCTGTTTGTCATACTTTCCTCAT
>JAAYKU010000115.1 GCA_012522275.1 Smithella sp. | reverse complement strand
TGTTGAGGTACCCGAGCATCACACCCGGGCCCTGAACACAAATCTCTCCATCCTGCCCCACCGGAAGCTCATTGTCCTGTTCATCAAATATTTTTATCGTCACCCCGTCAATCGCAGGGCCGACAGAACCCGGCTTTCTTGGCTCGCCAATACGTTGTCTGGTTACAGAGGGCGCGGTTTCGGTCATTCCGAAACCGTCATACACGGTGCCGCCCAGCTTATTTTCGACCGCCTTGATGGTTTCAATACTGAGCTGCGCTCCTCCGCATTTCCAGTTTACCATCGAGCGAAGATCGTGCTGAGTAGGGTCATATATTTCAAGCAGCCTGATCAACATTGTGGGCACACCGGCAAACTGCGTCACCCGGTTGCGCGAAATGCTCTCCAGAACCAATTGGGGATCAAACCATTTATGGATGATCATACGCGCCCCGGTCACGTTACATTCGTTCACCATCAACATGCCGAAAATATGATTCAAAGGAAGCGGAACGAGGCTCACATCCTCGCGCGTGCTGGGCCAGGAGGCCAGGCCGTTTTCCAGCGTGACGCTTACATTGCGGTGAGAAAGCATCACGCCTTTAGGCGCACCGGTCGTCCCCGACGTATACATTAAAACGGCCATCTCATCTTGTTCCATCACGGCCATTGTAAAATCATCAACCTTTCGGTCCGTGAAAGAGGCAAACGAGATCGTTCCCGGGCACAGCGGCACTTCTCCTTCGACGATGATATGTCTTATGTTTTTCAGCCCCTCGGACGCTGCCGCAATTTTTGTGTGCAGTTCGGCGTTTGTAACCACGGCGACCGCCCCGGAATCCTGCAGGATGTATCGAATATCCGCGGCGGTCAGCCCGAAAATAACGGGCAGAAATACTGCGCCTGATTTGAAAATCCCGTTAAAGGCAATCGGTACGGTGAGGCTGTTGGGCAGGACCACCGCGACAACTTCGCCGCGGCAGATACCCAATTCCGCCAACGATGCGGCCAGGGCATTTGACCGGTCGGCAAGTTCCCGGTTGGACAGTGTCTGCACCTGGTCTTTATCTTCGTAGGTCAGAAGATCATACTCGCCGAAGTTTTCAATATTCTGTGCTCCGTAACGTGCGTAATTCCAGTTCATCTTTAATTCTCCAAATTGTAGCCTAAATCTTTGTGTCGTTAATTAGTTTCCATAGATCAAATTGGGGAGCCACAAGGCGATCTGGGGAAATATCATCACCAGCGCCAGGCAGAGCAATTGCACCAGAATAAAGGGAATGATCGCGATGTAAATATCCTTCATCAGCGTCCCCTTGGGAGCAATCGCCTTGAGATAAAACAAATTGTAACCAAATGGAGGCGAAATATAGGCGCACTGCATATTGATCACGAAAAGAGTGGCGAACCAGACAGGATCGTATCCCAGGGCGCTCACAATAGGCACCGTAAGCGGAGCGGTGACCATGACAATGGCGCCCGGATCCAAAAGCATCCCCAGGGCGAAATACAAAACCTGAATCAGAATCAAAACCGTCCAGTAGCCACCCGGTAATTTCTGGACGACTTCCAAAATGAATTGATCCGCGCCCAGAGCCATATAAATCGTGGAGAAGCAGTAGGCGCCGATGATGATCCACATGACCATGCCCGTGTACTTCAGCGTGTCCATGGAGACTTTTTTGAAGACATTCCAATTCAGGCTGCGATTATAAACCATCAGGGCCAGGCTTCCGGCCGCGCCAATCGCCGAGCCCTCGGTAGCAGTAGCCACGCCACTGAAGATCGAGCCCAGAACAACAAGGATCAGCACCAGCGGAGGTATAACCGGTACTGAAGCGCGTAATTTTTCATTGAAAGTTAATTCTTTTTCTCCGACCGGAGCGGGGGGGCCGTCCTGCGGGCGGATTTTACAGCGAACGAGCACGTAGAGGCAAAAAAGGCTGGCCAGAAGAATACCCGGGAGAAGACCGGCGGCAAAGAGGCGTCCCACCGAGACCTGGCAAATCATTCCGTAAATGATCATGATGATGCTGGGCGGAATCAAAATACCCAGCGCGCCGCCCGCGCCTACCGCACCGAGAGCCATCCGCTTGTTATAACCCCGCGAGAGCATGGCGGGTACGGCAATCAATCCCATCGTAACCGTTCCGGCGCCGCCGATGCCCGTCATGGCCGCAAAGATCGCGCAGACAATGATCGCGGCAACCGTCAGACCGCCGGCCACCTTTCCCGACCAGAGGTGAACGGCGCCAAAGAGCTTGTCGGCCATACCCGATTCCAGTAGCGCGCATCCCATGAGAATAAACAGTGGTATGGCCATAAGTCCTTGCGACGACATGGCCTTGCCGAAAATCAGATTGGGAATGACGCCCATGGCATGGGGCCCCCAAAGTAAAAAAGTAAAAACGCAGCCAATGGCCCCCAGGACAAACGAGATAGGCAGTCCCATAGCGAGACCGAAGATCATCGCGCCAAAAAGCAGTAAAGTGATAATACCGGCATCCATCAGTAGGACTCTCCTTTCCCCGTCTTGATGATTAAAATATCATTGAGCAGATTGGCGACTCCCTGAATGAGCAGCAGTATCGCGCCCAGGGGAATGGTAAGTTTGATCGGCCACAGGGGCGGCGCCCAGTCGCTTTGGGATAACTCCATAATCTGGACGGACCTCCAGGCGAACTCCCAGCCCAGCCAAAGGACGGTAATGACAAACACCAGAAAAAATGGAAACGTAATCAGGTCCATGATCGCCTTTCCTCGCGGCGAGCGGTTCACATAAAACAGATCCATATTGACGTGGCCTTTGTAGCGCAGTGTATAAGCTCCGCTCAAAATGCTGAGGGCGCCAAAAACCATACCGCTCAATTCATGGGCCCAGACGGTGGGACTGTTGAAAAACGTCCGGCCGATTATTTCCCACATGATGATGAACGTCAGAATCCATGCAAACCACATGAGGATTGATCCGCTCACTTCACTGATTTTATTGACAGTTCTCACAAAAGATCGCATCTTTTCTCCTTTCCCGCTTAGAACGACTCTAAAGAACCGTTGCCTGACGGCTTTGGCGCGACGGAAGCGGACGCCTCCTCATCCGCACGCAAGGCAAGGATGGGCGGGAAAAGAATGATGCCGACTTTCCCGCCCATGCAAAAAGGCTATTTCATGTACCCCATTTCCTTCATATAGGATTTAATCATTTTCACCAGTTCCGCGGCTTCGGGACTCTTTTTGGCTTCACTGTCCCATATCTCGTAAGCGGCCTGTTGCGCCTTTTCCAGATCCGCTCCCTTCAGTTCACATATCTTGAGGCCTTTTTGAGACATCTGCTTGATCGCCCATTGCTCGCCGGTCCAGTTCTGATGACTCGTGAAATCGAGCCCCGCTTTGATCATGCCCATCTCCAGCGCAACCTGGAGATCCTTGGGCAGCGCATTCCAGGATTTCATATTGATCAGAACGGACACGTGGTTGATGGGCTGTAAATCGGGCTGGAGATAATATTTGGCCACCTCGTGGAATTTCAAACTGTACATGGCGATCGCGCCGCCCCAGGCGGAACCGTTGATGGTGCCCGTCTGGAGAGAGGTGTAGGCATCTTCACCGGGAACAAAAACCGCCTGCGCGCCGAACTTCTGGAGCCATTCCATCATGAGACCCGCCGCGCGGACTTTTTTGCCTTTCAGGTCGGACAGGTTGTTGATCGGTTTGTTGAAAATCAGCGATGCAGGCCAGCAGTCAACTCCACCGACAAGATAATAAACGCCGTGCTTGGCGTAAATTTTTCTCATGAGGTCGATGGCGCGCCATCCGCCGAACATGCCTGGAAGGTTCTTGCCGTACATGAAGTTATACATTTCGGTGGGAGTCCGGATACCGAAAGGCAGGCCGTAATCGATGGCCGCTTCGGGAATGACACCTCTGAAATAAATGGTCGGCATGATGACCATGTCCACGATGCCTGTTTTAACCGCATCGAGGGCTTCCGTGCTCTTCACCAGGTCGCCGGCCCAGAACATCTTGATCTTCAAACGGCCGTTGGTCATTTCCGGCAGAGTCTTGTCAAACATATCCTTGTAATAGACCGTAGCCTGCTCGGCCGGAATCCGATGCTGCTGACATTTCCAGTTAAATATTTTTTCCTTTTTCTGCGCCAGGCACGTAAATGACATGGTCACGACCATGACGGCAGACAATATAATGGCCATTAGAACCTTCTTCTTCATAACAACCTCCCTACTGAAATTAAATTTTGTTGTTTTACACTATTGTCTTTTATATCAGCCTCTTCTTGCCGGACGCTGGGATGCTCTGCCCGGCTTTCACTTTTTATTTTTTCCTTTTATCGACAAACGCCTGCATCCCATCTTTTTGTTCGCGGGTGGAAAAGCAAAGGGCGAAACAATTAATCTCAAACAAAGAGGCGGTTTCCAGATCCGTCTCGGTTCCCTTGTTCATGGCGGTTTTCACCATCTTGACGGCAAAGGCGCTTTGACCGGCAATCCGTTCGGCGAGGGCAAAGGTTTTTTCGGCGAGGGTTTCGGAAGGAACGACATGGTTTACCAGACCGTAGTCCAGCGCCAGCTTTGCATCGAAGATCTCTCCCGTCAAAGCCAATTCCTTTGCCTTGGTGAGACCGATCAGCCTCGGCAGCCTCTGCGTTCCCGCGTTTCCCGGAATGATACCCAGCGTGATTTCGGGAAGTCCGAATTTTGATTTTTCCGACACCACGCGCATGTCGCAGGCCATGGCATACTCCAGCCCACCGCCCAGGCAAAAGCCGTCGATCATGGCAATCACGGGCTTGCCCATATTCCAGAGTTTATCCGCCACAAGTTTCGATCTCAGGCCATGCTCTCTTGCCTCCGGCGACGAAAGCGGCAGCATTTCCTTGATGTCCGCACCGGCGACAAACGCCCTGTTGCCTGCACCGGTCAGGATCACCACACGTACTTCTTCATCCGCTTCTGCTTTTTCCAGACAGGACAAAAGCGCCAGATTGACATCCTTGTTCAGTGCATTGAGCGCATCGGCGCGGTTGACCGTCACAACGGCGATCTTGTCTTTTTTTTCATAAAGAACGACTTCTTCCATTTTTGAAATTCTCCTCTACAACTTTTCCGCAGCGGGCAGTCAAAGGTATGTTTAAAACCCCTGGTTGACACAGCGTGAGGACCGTTTCAAAAGACGGCCCTCACGGCGAAGGTCTAAAACAAAGTGCTTGTTTTGGCCAAGATACCGCGGCCGGCCACCATGCGATTGATCTGGTTGGTGCCTTCAAAGATCTGCGTCAGTTTGGCGTCGCGCATCAGCTTTTCCACAACAGTGCCTCTCATATATCCGGACCCGGCCATAATCTGAACTGCGTCCGTGGTCACTTTCATGGCGGCGTCGGAGGCAAAGAGCTTCGCCAGCGCCGCTTCCGTGGAACAGCGGATATTGTTGTCCAGCATCCAGCCGACCTGCAGATACATGGCGCGAGAAGCCATCGTCAGTGCATTCATATCGGCAAGTAAGAAACTGACACCCTGAAAATTGCCGATCGGCTGTCCGAACTGCACCCGCGTATTGGCGTAGGCGGCGGCCTCATCCAACGCCTTTTGCGCTATACCGGTGCTGACAGCGGTGATGTTCGCACGACCTCGGTCCAGGGCCATCATGGCCAGCTTGAACCCCTGCCCCTCTTCTCCGATCAGATTCTCTTTGCCGAGTTTTACATCTTCAAAAATAAGTTCAGCCACATTCATCGCCCGGTGTCCCATCTTGTCCTCGACGCGGCCGACCCTGATGCCGGGGGTGTCGCGCGGAACCGCAAAACAGCAAATGCCCCGGGTGCCCTTGCTTTTGTCAACGGTGGCAAAAAGGCAAAGCAAGTCGGCATAAACACCATTGGTGATATAACATTTGAGTCCGTTTATTATGTAACGATCACCTTTTTTCTCCGCCGTTGTTTTCATGATTCCCGCATCTGATCCCGCTTCCGGCTCGGTAAGACAAAAGCAGGCACTGCGATAACTTTCCGTCATTTTACCGATGAATTTCTTTTTCTGTTCTTCGGTCCCTCCGATCATGATGGCGCCTGTAGCCAGGTGGGATATGCCGATGACCTGAGCAATGGCGCAGCATTCATAGTTCATCGCTTCGGTAACGAGATAATGCTCTACGAAGCTCATGCCCGTGCCCCCGTAGGCTTTGGGTATGTTCGTGTACATCAGCCCCAGTTCATGGGCCTTTTTGCAGATCTCCTCCGGATATGTTCCGTCACGGTCATATTCAACAGCGACGGGACGAATCTCTTTCGCCGCAAAATCGCGCGCCGTTTCCAACAATGCCTTTTGCTGACTGTCTAAACTGAAATCAATCATTGGCGTTTTCCTTTCTTCAGTTTTATTTTTGACAAGGGGGAGAAAACCGCCGCTTTCCTCCCCCTTAGTTAATCTTACCTTTGTAAATTCTCCACCAGCGTCACCACGCCCTGGCCGCCGCCGCAACATGACCCGAATATTCCAAAGCGGCCGCCGCGGCGGATCAGTTCACGCATACACAGCATGCCGATCCGTCCGCCTGATCCTCCGTTGGCATGACCAAAAGCAATGGCTCCGCCGTTGGGATTCCATTTGTTCATGTCAATCTTTTCACCTGTCTGTTTTTCCATCTCACGGATTACCGCCAGGTTTTGCGCGGCAAAAGCTTCATTGCATTCGATGATGTCCATATCGGAAAGCTTCAGGCCCGCACGCTTCAGCGCCACAAGAAAAGCATACGCGGGCGCAATGCCCATGATGCCGGGATCAACGCCGAATTCCGCACCGGCTACCCAGCGAGCCATCGGCTTGTAGCCTAATTCTTGGGCCTTCTCCGCCGTCATCAAAAGCACGAAGGAAGAACCATCGTTAAAACCTGAAGAATTGCCTGCTGTCACTGTTCCACCTTTTTTAAAAGCAGGCGGAAGTGCGGCAAGAACTTCCAGCGAAGACAGACGGGGAAATTCATCGACTTTGAAATCAAGCGGCGGTTTCTTCTTTCCCTGGGAAACAGGTACAGGGACGATCTCATCGACATAATAGCCCGCCTCAATTGATTTTTTGGCAAGTGTCTGGCTGCGGAAGGCAAATTCGTCCTGCTCTTCGCGGGAGATCCCATACATATCAACCAGGTTCTCCGCGGTTAAACCCATTTCGGCCAGAGGAATGTATTTGTGACCTTCCATCTGCGGAGGCTGCAACTCGAACTCCAGAAGCTTTATAGGATTTAGTCTGTAAGGCTGGACACTAGTTGAATAAAGCCGCGGGAGCTGACTGAAAGATTCGCACCCTCCGGCAATAATGACATCAGCCTGATCAGCCATGATTTTCCAGGCCGCATGGTTGATGCAGTCAATAGCGGAGCCGCATTGCAGTTCTATCGAGGACGCAGATGTTTCAAAAGGCATGCCCGCATAAAGCATTGCCCAGCGGGCCAGGTTTATCGCCTGGGCAGGGTGATAGGCCATACCGGCGTAAACATTGTCAACCTTCGTGCGTTCACATATTTTCGTTTTTTCCAGCAGGCCTTTAAGACATATTCCCGCAAGTTGCTCCGCGGCATGGTCTTTCAGGCTGCCCCCCAGTCTGCCAAACGCAGTACGCATGGCTTCAACAATTACAACCTCTCTTTTCATACTTATTCAACATCTCCTTGGATTATATTTTTAGTTCAAATATCAGACGGGCTTTTTGTTTCTCCTTATTCCCGAAATGGCTTGCGCTTTCGCCATCCTAAATTTGCAACGACTATGCCACAGCATCATTTATGATGTATATCATTGATATTACTTAGTTTATATGAATTTAACCCTCCGGTGCATCATCGGCATATGCTTCATGCAGACAATGACGATCTTCGTGTAATCCTACACAATCTAAAATAAAGATTAGTGATAATAGCCTCTTATGATCCCATGAAGCATATGATGCATGATACATGATTTAATTGTCTTCCTTTGATTCCCTTCGGGTGGCCGTGCTGTATATCCGCCAGGTAAGGCCGCACCTCGTTTTGTTATTGTCTGAAACCTGGTTTCAAAAACAGAAATCGGTATGTCGATGTTCCGGATAAGTGCGCGGACGATGACTCTCCCGCCGACGAATTGTTACCAGAAAAAAAACGTTATCTCCCGACAGATCCCGCCCCGATCAAGGGCCTGAAACCGGAACTGTCGGGAGAAAGACGGCCCACTTGCTGACTTTATGGTTACTGGATAATTTCCAGGGCCACGGCCATTGAAACACCGCCGCCGCCGCACAATGTGGCCAGCCCCAGAGTATTGCCGCGTTTTTGCATTGCGTGCAGCAATGTCACAAGAATACGGCAGCCGGTAGCGCCGGTCGGATGACCGAGCCCGCAGCCGGAACCGTTGACATTGGTGATTTCCCGGTTGATGCCCAGCTCTTTTTCACAGGCAAGATACTGCGCCGCAAACGCCTCATTCACTTCGATGAGTTCAAAATCCTTCATTTTCAAATTTGCGCTTTGCATCAGGTTGCGAACAGCCGGCGCGGGAGATATTCCCATCACCGACGGGTGGCTCCCGCCATAACCCACGGCCTTGATACGAGCCAGCGGCTTAAGCCCCAGCTCCAGAGCTTTTTTGGCGGACATGATCACCATGGCGGCTGCGCCGTCGTTCAGACCCGATGAGTTACCGGCCGTCACTTTACCAATTTCCGGCACAAAGGCCGGCGGCAGTGCAGCCAGGCGCTCCATCGTCAATCCCGGCATGAAATGTTCGTCCTTTTCAAAAATGAGCGGCGGCCTTCCTTTTCTTTGAGGCACGGACACGGGAATTATTTCCGCGCTAAAGGAGCCATCATTTGTCGCGCGTTCAGCATTATTGTGGCTGCGCAGGGCGACCTCGTCCATATCCGCGCGTGAAATACCGTACAATTCGGCGAGAAACTCCGCTGTCTGCCCCATGATGTAGGATTGTCCACGAAACAGATCAATCAGCGGCCCTTCCTTCAAAGGTCCTTTTTCCGGCCCGGGAAGCAGACGCGATCCACAGTAAAGCTGGTGCCACACTTCATCAGCAAAAACCTGATCCCTGAGACGGCAGCCCCAGCGGGCGGTCAACACACGGTAAACACCTCCGGACATCTGCTCGACACCCCCTGCGAGAATGACCTCGGCAAATCCCGCCTTGATCATTGCCGCACCGGACACAACCGCTTCCATCGCGGAAACACAAACACGATTCATCGTCACGGCAGGAACCGTCACGGGAATATCCGCCATCAGAGCCGCCACACGGGCCGTATTTTGTTCGTCAATATGTTCGTTGCAACACCCGAAGCGAACATCATTGATGATCGCCGGGTCGATTCCCGCGCGCCGGATGGCCTCCTTCATAACCACGCTGCCCATTACCGAGGCATTACTGTCTTTGAGTGAGCCGCCGAATTTACCGATGGCGGTTCGACAGGCCGATACAATTACAACATCTTTTTCCATGGTTTTTCCTCTTAATTTGATATTTTTTGCAAGCCGGTAGAAATCACATCAGTACGTGAAAGCTTCTTGCGCAATCTCCATGGCTGATTTGTCACACAGCCTGATGCCTTCACACCTGGCTTTGACGCTGGTGAGCACATCCGCTGCAAAAAACTTGGCGGAAGCAACCTTACCACTGTAAAAGGCCGCCTCTGTATCCTGCCGGCACACATCGAGCCGTTCCTCGGCCGTGACGGCGCCTTTGCCCTGATAAATCGCATCTCGCTTATCGATACAGATGCGCGCGGCATCGAGCAAAAAATTCCCGATCACAACGTCTCCGAAAAGCTCCAGAAACGGCGCTGCGCTCAGATAAGCCATCGCTGCATCCTCTTTCGTTTTCTCAACCATGAAGTCGGCAAGAGCAAAGCAGGCCCCGGCTGCCTCTTCCAGAATGGCGGCCGACGCGGCCAGCTCCGGCACTTTTTTCGCGGCGGCGGCATTGCCTGCGATATCGCTGAAAAGAGCCCGTGTATTATCTCCGTCGCGCTGCCGGAGCTTGCGCCCCAGAAGGTCCATGGCCTGAATGCCGTTGGTACCTTCATAAATTGTGGCAATCTTTTCATCGCGCAGATACTGCTCGATGGGATATTCCGAACAGTAGCCGTAACCTCCCAGCACATCCATCGCCATGGAACAAATCAGGAACCCCTTGTCGGTTGTGTAGGCTTTCACCACCGGAATCAGCAATTCGACATAGCCGTTCCACTTGTCTTTTTCCTGCGCGTTTTGGGCAACCTTTGCTTTGTCCATGCAGCAGGCAACGTAGTAACACATGGCCCGCAGCCCCTCCACGTGGGCCTTCATCCACATCAGCTTGCGGCGTATATCGGGATGATGGATGATTGTAACCGGTTTGGCGTCAGGGTCTTTTCCGGCCAGAATGTTGTTGCCCTGCACTCGCTCACGGGCGTAAACGACGGCGCGTTCAAAACAAGCCGACGCCATTTCGAGACCCTGCAAGCCGGTGTTCAGCCTCGCCTCGTTCATCATCTGGAACATGATCCTCATCCCCTGGCGCTCTTTGCCTAAAAGCTCACCGATGCACTCGCCGTTTTCTCCGAAATTGAGTGTCGCCGTGGCTGATCCTTTGATGCCCATTTTATGTTCGATGCCGCCGGTGGCCACATCGTTTGCCGTGCCTGGCGAGCCATCCTCATTCACACGGTATTTCGGTACGACAAAGATAGAAATTCCTTTCGTCCCCGCCGGGTCTCCCTCAATACGCGCCAGAACCGCATGAATGATGTTCGGGGTCAGATCGTGATCTCCCGAAGAGATAAAGCACTTGGTGCCCGTGATGAGATATGTACCGTCAGGCCGGCGCTTTGCCGTTGTTTTGAGCGCACCAACATCACTGCCCGCGCCGGGCTCGGTCAGACACATTGTGCCTCCCCACTCGCCGGAAAAGAGCTTATACATGTACTTGTCTTTCTGCTTTTGTGTACCGAAAACATCCAGCAGATTGGCGGCCCCCAGAGTCAGGCTCGAATACATATAAAAGGCATAATTGGCGGCGGCGGTTGTTTCCACAATGGCAAAGGCCACGCAAGATGGCAGCCCCTGCCCGCCAACTTCCGCAGAGGCGGCGGGACACAGCCAGCCCCCTTGAGTATATTTTTTGTAAGGCTCATGGAAGCATTTGGGCACGGTGACGACACCACCTTCGAAAGTGCATCCGACCTTGTCTCCTTCGGCCATCGTGGGAGCAATTACGTTGACGGCGATCTTCTCCGCTTCGTTTAAAACCATCAGCAGATCATCTTTGGTAAAGCCGTTGAACTCCTCCGCCTCCAGAAGGCTTTCCATGCCCAACTGCTCAAAAAGAACGAATTGCTGATCCCTTGTGTTTACTAACAAATTGCTCATCTTGTAACTCCTTTTGTAATTTGACCTTCGTAGCGACACACCCTTTTCATCGGATCTGCCTATCACCTGAAAACTTCAAGCAATCCCAAACGCAGACCAAATCAATGGCACCCTGATTTTTACCAACCGGACAAATAAGTTCAGCAACGAGCATGCCATTACTGAACACAATGTGTATCATATTGATAATATTTGGAAAATCATGACCGGAGACCAGACGGTGCAAATTCTTTAACTGATATGCTTCAAGCATAATCACCCATTCGGGCAAATAAAAACAGCGATAACGGAAGAAAAATTAGAAATAACAACCTGTTACGCATACATGAAGCAAAATATCCATCTTGCATCATTTGCTTGACAACCTTCCGGGTGATCCAATTTTACGAAAATTATGATTCTGAAAAACAGCAAGCGGTTTCTCCCGCCCGCAATAGAGCTTGCTCGGTCATATTCGGGTAAAGCGGTAAAATAGAAGGACAAATCGCTTGATATTGAATCTCCGTCTGATATATTGCAACCCTGTTTATCTTGATTTATTGGGATGCAAGCGGCAAGGACTGGATGACCAGGAAAAACAGCCTGCCCCATCCTTTCACTCATATTCACCCGCTAGTTCCGGGAAGTGGCTTAGGTTTTGCCCTCTATCGGATACCGACAGACCGATCAAGGTTTAGAAACCAGCAAAAAGGAGAAGCGCCTGTGAAGGATTATTCGACTGAAGCAGATGCGAGAATTGTCATCGACGAACTGCTCCGTCAGGCGGGATGGGACCCAGCTGACAAGTCACAGGTACTCACCGAGGTTCCCCTTCGTGACACACACAAGGTGATCTCTGATTTCAATTCACCCTATGGGCACAAATCCAATCGAAAAAC
The DNA here is from genome assembly GCA_012522275.1 of Smithella sp. Taxonomy (GTDB): domain Bacteria; phylum Desulfobacterota; class Syntrophia; order Syntrophales; family Smithellaceae; genus UBA8904. The sequence continues at coordinate 5,141 of JAAYKU010000115.1, read as the reverse complement.
CGAAAATAACGATGAAACACCAACCGGTCGCACTGATTATGTTTTGCTGGACCGGCGCGGCCGTCCACTGGCCATCATAGAGGCAAAGCGCACGGCCATAGAGCCATATACGGCTAAACAACAGGCGCTGCCTTATGCAAAAAGGATCGGGTCACCATTCATTTTCCTGACAAACGGCGAGCTCACCTATTTTTGGGACTACATCAACGACGACGCCCGGATCGTAAATTCTTTCTTTTCCCGCCGCGACCTTGAGCGTTTGGTCGAAATGCGTGCAACTCAGAAACCGCTTGCGACGATAGAAATCCCCGAATATTACCTGCGCCAGGGAGAGACCCGGCAGGTGCGGCCCTACCAGCGTGAAACCATGCAGGCTCTGGATCATGCGGTGGAATTGGGCAAACGGCGCTTCCTGATCGAGCTACCCACCGGCACAGGCAAAACTGATCTCGTCTCCATCTATATCAAGCGCCTCCTCCTGGCGGGACGCGCCGAGCGTATTTTGTTTCTGGTGGATAGAGAACAGCTCGCCAAACAGGCACTCGAAGCCATTCAAGACATTCTGAACCAGTACAGCAGCTACTGGTTACGTCCGGGCATGGTCCGGCAGGAACAACAGATCACGGTCTGCCTGCTGCAGACGATGATCAGTCGTTACACGGAATTCACCAGCGGCTATTTCGATGTAGTCATTGCCGACGAATGCCATCGTTCCATCTACGGCACCTGGCAGACCGCGCTCACGCATTTTGATGCGCTTCACATAGGACTGACTGCAACACCCTCGGCCTATATCGAGCGGAATACTTTCCAGTTCTATCAGTGCCGTGACGGCCAGCCGGATTTTGCCTTTCCGATCCTGCAGGCGTTTCGGGATGGTTTTCTGGTGCCCTACAAATTTGCCACCGGCATCACCCAAATCCTTGCTGAAGGGGCACAGGTCGATGATCAAGCATACGACCCGTCCGAATTTGAACGTAAATGGACAAACGAAGACTCCAATAAAAAAATGATGCAGGAGTTCGACCGGCTCGCCTGGGAAAACTTCAAAGAGTTGGCTCCCAGTCAAGAGACCGGTCCCGGCAAGACCATCGTTTTTGCCATCACCAAACACCATGCCGCAAGGCTGGCTCATTTTCTGAACGAATTACATCCTGAACTAAAAGGGCGCTACGCCGAGGTTATCACCAGCGACGTTGCCAACGCCGATGATCTCATCCGCAAGTTCAAACGCGAGGAGTATCCGCAGGTAGCCGTCAGTGTCGGCATGCTCGATACCGGCTTCGACTGCCGGGAAGTTCTCCATCTGGTAATGTGCCGCCGGGTGCGCAGTCCTATACTCTACCAGCAGATGCGGGGTCGCGGAACACGAACGGCGGATCATATCCAGAAGCAGAAATTCGTCATCTACGACTTCTTCGGCAACCACAAATACTTCAACGACAGCGACACCGACATTTTTGTCGGAGTCGGTGGCGGCCATGCCCCGGCCGGTGAACGCAAGCCACCCAAACCGCCAGGCGACCTTATCGAGCTTGGTCTCGAGGACGAGTGGCTTCACGCGGTTACCTATGTCGAGGTGGGCACGGAGGGTGAGCGAGTTGACAAGCGCGACTATGTAACCAATTGGGAGACCAGCATTCAATCAGCGGCAAAAGATGACCCCATCATCCAGAAAATCCGGCAAGGAGAGCTGCTCACCGAAGATGAGGAAAAGTCGCTGGCTGACCGGCTAAACCGGCCGGAGATGTATTTCAATGAGGAGAACCTTCGCCGGGCTTACCGCCGGCCGGGCGGCAACCTGATCGATTTTATCAAGGCCGCTCTCGGCAGACTCAAGATCAAACCCCGCGAAGAAGAGCTGACTGATAATTTTCAGGCATGGCTGGTGGCGAAATCGCTCACACCCCAGCAGGCGCAATATCTTTCGCTCCTCAAGAACCGCGGTATCGCCCGCGGCCGCATAGAACTTGAGGATTTGTTTCAGCCGCCGCTTTCCATTTTAAATGCGGCAGAACTGGGCGTCGAGCTCTTCGGCGAGGAAGGGCTCAAGGAAATCATCCAGGATTTGAATGATTCCGTCTTTCGGAAAGCATCTTAGATTGATGATTGTCGATTGATGATTGAAGGAAGTGATAATGAATCAAGAAGAGTTGAAACAAAGGACAAAGGCCTTTGCCGTGAGAATAGTCAGACTTGTCGAAGCGCTACCACCAACTACAGTGGGGAGGACATTTGCTAACCAAATTGTTAGAAGTGGAACATCTGTTGCTGCAAATTATCGCGCTGCATGTCGGTCTCGCAGCAAGGCTGAATTTGCTGCAAAACTGGGGATCGTCATCGAAGAAGCAGATGAAACGGCTTTCTGGTTGGAAATGATCATCGAAGCCGGGATAGTTCCCAAAGATAGGATCGATTCTCTTCTTCAAGAGGCGAACGAACTGGTTGCCATCTTTGTTTCATCCCGAAAGACTGTCAGTTCTTCCTTAAAATCAAATCATAAATCATCGATCGATAATAGGAGATCGTAGATGAACCAGGATTTGCGCAGAAAATTAAACCGGATCACCGACATCCTCTGGGCCGGCGGTGTGACCAATCCGGTTACCTATATCGAGCAGATTTCGTATCTGATTTACCTCAAGCTGCTCGACGAGGAGGAATCCAGCCGCGAACTTAAACAGCGGCTCATGGGAAAACAGACCAACGGTAACGGCAGACTGCTCTACCCCAAACAGGCCGAACGTTTCCGCTGGTCCAAGTGGCGTTTCAGAAGCGGTACAGACCTGCGCGATTTCGTGCGCGACCAGGTTTTTCCCTACATGGCTTCGCTGGTGAAGGAGGAGCCGCAAATCGCCGAGTATTTCCGCGACGCCGTGCTCGAGGTCGTTGATCCCAACGTGCTCAAGCAAGTGGTGGACGAGATCGACGGCATCGACTTTGCCAAGCTCGGCACGGACGTGAAGGGAGACATCTTCGAATACATGCTCACCCACCTGGGGCAATCCGCCCTCAACGGTCAGTTCCGCACGCCCCGCCAGATACGAACCATGATGGTCGAGATGGTGGATCCCAATCTCGGAGATACTATCTATGACCCGGCCTGCGGTACCGGCGGCTTCCTTATCGATGCCGTGGAGTACATCCTGGCCAGATACTCGACCGAGCCTCAGGAAGTACCCATCTACGGCGAGGAATGGCTGGAAAAGCGCGACCAGTCCATCAAGGAAGCAAAGAAGGACATCCCGACGCTGCAGACCTATCGTAAGGGACCGGGCGAAAAGGTCCCCGACTGGGGGCTTCTGGAGCGGTCCATCTACGGTATCGACGTGTCGCGTCAGATGATGCGCATCGCCATGATGAACCTGGTGCTGCACGGCATACGCCAGGCCAACGTCAAGCGCGCCAATACGCTTTCCGACATGGGCGGCCTTACCGAAGACGACCTGAACCGTCGCTACAAAGTGATCCTTTCCAATCCTCCCTTTGCCGGTGTCCTTCCCAAAGAATCGATCCGTAAAGACCTGCCCACCAACTCCAAGAAAAGCGAGCTGCTCTTTCTGGGCGTAATGATGGAGGCTCTGGCTCCGGGCGGTCAGTGCGCCGTGGTGGTGCCCGAAGGGCTGCTTTTCGGCTCGACCTCGGCCCACGTGGAGCTACGGCGCAAGTTGGTCGAGGATTTCGACCTTCTGGCCGTGGTTTCCCTGCCTGCTGGAGTATTCAAACCCTACGCGGGTGTTAAGACCGGAGTTCTCGTTTTTCGCAGGCCGGCTTCAGGCGTAAAAAAAGATAAAAAGACCAAACATAAGGAAAAAGTCTGGTTTTACGAAATACGAGCCGATGGCTTCGACCCGGACAAGATTTCCGGTGGAGGCCGACCTGAAACGCCCGAACGAAACGACATCCCTGATCTACTTGACGAGTGGAAGACTTACAAAAAATCGAAGTTCTCAAACCCGCCTGGTGTGGAGGCCGGAACCCTTTTACAGTCCGATTCCGAAGAGCCGCGCTGCTGGTGGGCAACCATCAAAGCCGTTGCCGAAAACGATTATAACCTTGCCGCCGGCCGCTACAAGCCGCAGGTCGCCGAGAAAATTCCAGAGGAAGACCCCGCCGAACTTATTCGGGATGTGCTGCAAATCGAGCGCGAGATCATCGAGGGGTTGGAGAAACTGCTTCGGGAAGTGGAAAATGGATAACCACGAAGAACATAAAAAGGGGCAGGTTGAAAACGGGTCGGGCTACGCCTCGCTCCTCATCGAAATCAAAACCCGCATTCAGGCATCGCAGGTTCGAGCCATATTGACGGTCAACTCCGAGTTGGTCCGGCTCTACTGGGATATTGGCCACATGATTGACGCCCGCCAGAGGCACGAAGGCTGGGGCGCGGGTGTCATTCCCCGGCTGGCGCGGGAGCTGAAAAACGAGATGCCGGAATTGAAGGGGTTTTCGGAGCGAAATATCGGCTACATGATACGGTTTGCCAGAGAATACGGTGCTGTGACAATTTTGCAGCAGCCTGCTGCAAAAATAAGCGCTTCGGCAAAAGCGCCACAACCGGTGACAAAATTGAGAGATGGACTGCTTTGGTCAATTCCTTGGTTTCACCACGTCGTCCTGATGGAGAAGGTCAAAGATCTCTCCACCCGCCGTTGGTACATGGAGCAAACCCTTGTCAACGGCTGGAGTCGCAACATTCTGTCAATGCAGATCGAGGCGCAGGCACACGCCCGGCAGGGCAAGGCGCGGTCGAATTTTGCAGCGACCCTGCCGGAGCATCAGTCGGACCTTGTGCAGCAAACACTCAAGGATCCCTACATCTTCGACTTTCTGACTCTGACCGAACCGTTTCAGGAACGCGAATTGGAGACAGCCCTGGTGAGGCATCTTGAGAAGTTCCTGCTGGAACTGGGGCAGGGATTCGCCTTTGTCGGGCGGCAGTACAAGGTGGAAGTCGATGGTGAGGATTTCTACATTGACCTGCTTTTCTACCATTTGCGCCTGCGCGCATTTGTAGTGATCGAACTCAAGAAAGGCAAGTTCAAGCCCGAATACGCCGGAAAGCTCAACTTCTACTGTAACGTGGTCAACGACCGCTTGAAACATGCTGCCGACAACCCGACCATCGGCTTGATCCTTTG
>JAAYKU010000114.1 GCA_012522275.1 Smithella sp. | reverse complement strand
CCTCTCACGCCGGTAACCCGGGTTCGAATCCCGGTGGGACTACCAAAATAAAATCAAATTCATACAAATTTTTAAGCCCGGGGGCAAACATGCCGGCCGTGCGGCGTTTGCACCCCGAAGTTTTTTCGTCCGCTTTTGATTTTAGTCCTTAAAAACCGCACCGGTGGAAGCGGAGGTAACCATTTTCGCGTAGCGCGCCAGATAGCCGGTGGTGATGGCGGGCGTCCAGGGCTTGAGCGCCTTTCTGCGCCGGGCAAGCTCGGCGTTGCTCACTTTCAGCACGAGCTTTTTGGCCGGGATGTCAATCGAAATCACATCTCCTTCCCTGACCAGTGCAACAGGGCCGCCTTCAGCCGCCTCCGGCGAAATATGGCCGATGGCTGCGCCCTGTGTACCGCCGCTGAAGCGTCCGTCGGTCAAAAGGGCCACGGATTTGTCCAGCCCCATGCCGACGATGGCCGAGGTGGGCGAAAGCATTTCGCGCATGCCGGGACCGCCTTTGGGTCCTTCGTAGCGAATGACGACGATATCACCAGGCTTGATTTTACCGCCCAGGATGGCGTCTATGGCTTTGTCCTCGCTGTCGAACACGCGTGCCCGGCCCTCGTTCACCAGCATCGAGTCAGCCACGGCGGACTGTTTGACGACTGCTCCGTCCGGAGCGAGATTGCCGGTGAGCACGGCGATGCCTCCCTGCTGTGAATAAGCCCTGGCCGGTGGACGGATCACATCGTGATCTAACACGCGCGCGGCCTTCAGATTGGCGCCCACTGTTTTGCCGCTGACGGTGACCGCTTTTTCATTGATGACCCCCAGGCTGCTGATCACTTTCATAACGGCCTGAATGCCGCCTGCCGCATCGAGGTCTTCAATGTGGTGGTGCCCGGCCGGACTGAGCTTGCAGATATTGGGTGTCTTTTCGCTTATCTTGTTAAACAGGTTCAGATCCAGACTGATCCCCGCCTCATGCGCGACAGCCGGTATGTGCAACACCGTGTTGGTGGAGCAGCCCAGCGCCATGTCAACGGCAATGGCGTTTTCAAAAGCGGCGGGCGTGGCGATGTCGCGCGGCCGGACATTCTTTTTGACAAGATCCATGACTCTCATGCCCGCAAGCTTGGCCAGGCGCAGGCGCGCGGCGACCACGGCGGGGATCGTGCCGTTTCCCGGCAGACCCAGCCCCAGGGCTTCGGTGACGCAGTTCATGGAGTTGGCGGTGAACATGCCGGAGCATGAACCGCAGCCGGGGCAGGCGCAATCCTCCAACTGCTTGAGGGCCGCCGCACTCATCGTTCCCGCCTTGACGGAGCCGACTCCCTCGAAAACGGAAATCAGGTCCACCTTTTTATCTTGCATTTTTCCCGCCAGCATCGGCCCGCCGCTGATGAAAATGCACGGGATGTTCAGCCGCAGCGCGGCCATCAGCATGCCGGGAATGATCTTGTCGCAGTTGGGGATGAAGACCAGCCCGTCAAACGGGTGGGCGCCGGCCATGATCTCAACGGAATCGGCAATCAGTTCGCGGCTGGCCAGCGAGTATTTCATGCCCGCGTGTCCCATGGCGATCCCGTCGCACACGCCGATTACGGGAAATTCCATGGGCGTGCCGCCGGCCATGCGCACACCTGCCTTGACCGCACCGGCTATCAGATCCCGCTGCACGTGACCGGGAACGACCTCGTTGGCCGAGTTCACCACGCCGATGAGCGGCCGGGCGATCTCCTCATCCGTGTAGCCCATCGCCTTGAAAAGCGAGCGGTGCGGCGCACGCTCCAGACCCTTTTTCATCAAATCGCTTCGCATATGTCTCTCCTTGTTTGAGCGGCGCGGGCCGTTGCAAACAACCGTCCGCGCCGCAGATGAGGGCTGTGCAAAAATTATTTCGCTCTTTTTTCAGGCCGCAGGGCTCTGACCGCCGCGCCTGCCTGCCACATTTCGGAGTCGCGCATTTCCTTGAGCTCGGCATTGAGCTTCTCTTTGTAGTCGGGTGCGCTGTTGACGCGCAGGACCACTTCCGTTTCCCTGCCGGCGGCGACGGAATCGTACAGTTCGGCAAACACCGGCTCCACTGCCTTGCGGAATTTGTGCCGCCAGTCGAGCGCGCCGCGCTGAGCGGTTGCCGAGCAGTTGGCATACATCCAGTCCATTCCGTTTTCGCCCACCAGACGGATCAGGCTTTGCGTCAACTCTTCGACCGTTTCGTTGAAGGCCTCGCTCGGCGTGTGGCCGTGCTTGCGCAGCTCGGCATACTGAGCCTCCATCACGCCGGCCAGCGCACCCATCAGCACGCCCCGTTCACCGGTCAGATCGCTGTAAACTTCCATCTGGAAGGTAGTCGGAAAAAGAAACCCTGAGCCGATGGCGATCCCCAGGGCCAAAGTACGCTCGAGCGCGCGCCCGGTGGCGTCTTGATGAACTGCGTAGCTGGAGTTGATGCCGCTGCCGTCGAGGAAATTGCGGCGCACGCTGGTGCCCGATCCTTTGGGCGCGACCATGATGACATCCACCTCGGGCGGCGGAATAACGCCGGTCTGGTCTTTATAGACGATGGAAAAGCCATGCGAGAAATAAAGCGCGTCGCCTTTTTTAAGATGGGCCTTCACTTTGGGCCACAAAATCATCTGTGCGGCATCGGATACCAGGTACTGAATAATGGTTGCCTTTTGCACAGCCT
>JAAYKU010000113.1 GCA_012522275.1 Smithella sp. | reverse complement strand
CTTTACGGAGCTCAAAGAAGCGGCCGAAAGAAAAGGCGCCGGCTGATAAAGCGTGTCAAGCGAGTTTTGGCCGGGAAAAGATGCTGATAGTTCCAAAGGCCCGGAAAATATTTTCCGGGCCTTTTTTCATTTTGCCTTTTCCCGGGCCGGGCGGAAAGAGGCAGGTAGTCTGTAGAGTGCACAGGCGGCGAAGAGGGAACATCTCAAACCGTACAGTAAAAGTTATTTATGAAAACAATGGCCATTATTGCCGCGGGCGGTTCCGGAAAAAGGCTGGGAGCGGATATTTCCAAGCAGTATCTGTCTGTGGGCGGTCTGCCGGTTGTAGTCCGCACTCTCCGGGTCTTTGAATGCTCGGAGAGAGTCTCCGGAATTGTTCTCGTTGCGCCGCAAAGCGATCTGGACTTTGTCCGTGAACATATTGTGGAAAAATACGGTATTACAAAGGTTGCGGCGGTTGTGGCCGGGGGGACCGAGCGTCAGGACTCCGTCCAAAACGCACTGGCGGCCCTGGCCGGTCCGTGCGATATGGTGATTGTGCATGACGGAGTGCGCCCGTTTGTCACGGGGGAAATGATCAAGCAGGTTGTCGAGGCGGCCGGTCAGACAGGGGCTGCCTCCATAGGTGTGGCGGCCAAAGACACTATCAAAGAAACGAACGATGACAATCTGGTGACCGCGACCATTCCCCGCGGCAGGCTGTGGCTTGTGCAGACTCCGCAGGCCTTCCGGCATGAGCTTCTTGTCCGGGCGCACGCAAGGGCGAAGGAAGATGGTTTTTACGGAACGGACGACGCCTCGCTGGTGGAGCGAATCGGCGTGCCGGTGCGGATGATTGCCGGTTCTTATGAAAATATAAAAATAACCACGCCCGACGATTTGAAAATCGCACGGGCGCTGATGAGTGAAACTATGACATCACGGACGACTTTTCTTTCGGGTATAGGCTATGACAGCCACCGCTTCGCGCCGGGCAGAAAGCTGATACTGGGTGGCGTGGAAATACCTTTTGATAAAGGCCTGGCCGGGCATTCAGATGCGGATGCACTTTTGCACGCAGTTTGTGACGCGCTTTTGGGCATGGCCGGCGCCGGTGATATCGGCAGGCATTTTCCGGACGATGACGAGGCCTACCGGGGCATATCGAGCCTGATTCTTCTGGAGCGGGTTGGGGCGATCATTGCCGGCAAAGGCGTGAGCATCGGCAACATCGATGTGACGGTGATGACCCAACAGCCCAAACTTGCGCCTTATGCCGGGGCAATGACAGCAAACATTGCGCGGGTTTTGAAAATTCCGGAAGCGTCCGTCAACATCAAGGCCAAGACCAATGAAGGCATGGGTTTTGTGGGGCGCGCGGAAGGGCTGGCCGTACTGGCGGTTGTCTCCGGCATGGAAAGGAGCAAAAATGACTGACAGACCCAGGGTCCGCTTCGCGCCTTCGCCCACCGGCGAGCTGCACGTGGGAAACGCGCGCACCGCGCTTTTCAACTGGATGTTCGCCCGTCACACAGGCGGCTCATTTATCCTGCGCATCGAGGACACGGACGAGTCGCGAAGCTTACTGTCCTATCAGGTCAGCCTGCTTGAAGATTTGCAGTGGCTGGGCCTGGACTGGGACGAAGGGCCGGACAGGGGCGGCGCATACGGTCCCTACAGGCAAAGCGAGCGGCTACACATTTACGCGGACCATTTGAAAAAACTGCTGGCGGCGGAAATGGCCTATCCATGCTACTGCACACAAGAGGAGCTGGAAGAGGAAAGGCAGTCCCTCATTTTGAGCAGGAGGATGCCGCGCTATATGGGCAAATGTCGCGGCCTTACAGATGATGAGCGCGCCGGACTGGAGGCGGCCGGACGAAAACCCGCCTACCGCTTCAAGGTGCCGCCCGCGACCATCGAATTTGACGACCTGATCCGCGGGCCGGTGCGTTTTGAAAGCGACGCGATCGGCGATTTCATCATTGTGCGCTCCAACGGCATGCCGTCCTACAATTTCGCCGTGGTGATCGATGACCATCTGATGAGGATAACCCATGTTATCCGGGGTGAGGATCATCTGTCCAATACCGCCTCACAGATTATGCTCTACCGGGCGTTCGGGTTCGAGCCGCCCGCTTTCGCGCATCACTGCCTGATTCTGGGCAGGGATCACGCCAAGCTCAGTAAGCGTCACGGGTCGGTCTCCGTGGGTGAGTTCCGCAGACGCGGTTACCTGCCGGAAGCGCTCATCAACTACCTGGGGCTTTTAGGAAGCTCTTTTGCCGGCGGCCGGGAAATTCTTTCACGTGAAGAGATGATCGAGGCTTTTTCGCTGGAGCGGGCCTCGAAAAGCGGGGCGGTGTTTGACGAGGAAAAACTCCGCTGGCTCAACGCCCATTACATCCGCAATTTGCCGGTGGATGATTTAATGCGGAGGTTGGAGCCCTTCCTGAATCAGGCGAGATATGAAGCGCAGGCGATGGAGCCCGGACGGCTCAAAATGGCAATCGAAAGTGTGCACGATGAATTGACGGACCTGTCGAATATCGGTGAGCATATCGATTTATTTTTTGACGGACGCTACGAAGCCACGCCGGAGGCAAGACAGGTGCTGGCCGCGCCCGCCGCACATGAAGTAATCAGTGCTTTTTGCGAGTACCTCGATGGAGCCGAAGGAGCCCCGTCGCAGATCTACGCGGCCGCGCTGGGGCATGCCAGAAAAAAAACCGGCCTTAAAGGCAGGGAGCTGTTCATGCCTGTGCGTGCGGCTCTGACCGGCAGGGTCAAAGGCCCGCAGCTCGATCAGGTCTTCACGATTCTGGGGGCGGACACGGCCGGTAAGAGACTCAGGCAGGTGTTGAGAGAAGGCTAAAGGACAAAGGATAAAGGATAAAGGATTAGAGTGGGGGTCGGTTTGAAAAAGGACAAATCCAGTTTTGTCTGTCAGCAGTGCGGGTATATGTCGCCCAAATGGTTGGGCAAATGTCCGTCTTGCAGTTGCTGGAACTGCTT
>JAAYKU010000112.1 GCA_012522275.1 Smithella sp. | reverse complement strand
GCTCGATTAAAGATGACGCGCAGGAAATTTTTGAAAAAGCCGAGCAGGCGGACATTCTTGTGCTGGCCACCCCTGTTTATTTTATGCGCCCTTCGGCGCGGATGGCGGCGATGGTCGACCGGCTGCGCGTTTTTGTTTTCGGCAATCTGGCAGCCGGGCGCATGCGCAATAAAATCGGCGTGAGCATGGCGGTTTCGTGGCTGCGCCACGGAGGCCTTGAACTGACGCATATGGCCAACATCACAACTTTTCTGACGCTCGAAATGATTCCGGCCAGCATCCATAAAGGAGCAAGCCCGCTGGGCGCTTCTGCCGTGGCCGGCCCGGACGGCGAGCTTTTGCAACATGTGCGACTGGGTATCGAAAGCGATGAGGCGGGCCTGCAATCGGCCAGGCTGCTGATGAGGCGGGCGGTGGAACTGGCCCGGCGTATGGCGCGGAAATAAGAAGGCGATCTTTTTCCCGGCACTTTGCAGCCGCCATGCGTCATGATTTTGATGGAAAAACCGGCCGGGGAAGGAGGCAAAGTACATGAAAGACAAAGACCTCATTGCCATATACAGACAATTTCTTAAAGACACTGTCCGCAAGACAATCGATTTTTCACAAGTCGATCAAAACAGAGGCCTTCCCCCGCCGCCGGTGGAAAAGCCCGCCGCGGAGAATGCAAGGCGTGTGGAGTTAATTCCTGCCGGCCGGTGCGGCGGGATCGTCCCGCTCGAGCTCAAGACTGCTATCGGCAATCGCGAAAGCAGAAGATCCTACAGCGCGCGACCGCTGACAGTGGAAGAATTGTCTTTTCTGCTGTGGGCGACACAGGGGGTAAGGGAGGTTCTGGACAGGGGCCATGCCCTGCGGACAGTGCCTTCCGCCGGCTGCCGTCATGCCCTGGAAACTTATCTGTGTATTTTGAATGTGGAAGGCGTTGACCGGGGTATTTACCGCTATTTGCCGCTGGAGCATCAGTTGGTTTTTGAACACGCGCCGGAGAACCTGGCCGGGAAAATGGTTCACGCCGTTTTCGGCCAGAGCTATCCCGCGCAGGCGGCGGTAACTTTTATCTGGGCGGCCGTTCCCTATCGTATGGAGTGGCGCTACGGTATTGCCGCGCACAAGGTAATCGCCATTGACGCGGGCCATGTCTGTCAGAATCTCTATCTTGCCTGCGAGGCCATCGGGGCAGGTACCTGCGCAATGGCGGCCTATGACCAGGAGGCGCTCGACCGGCTTTTGCAGGTTGACTCGGTTGACGAGTTCGCCGTTTATCTGGCTTCGGTGGGTAAAAAGCCCGTGTGATATTAACGGTCTCATAATTGTATTTACATTTTTCATGCAGGCTTTGGCCGGCATCCGGCAATATCAAGACTGGTCGCCCACGGCATGCGCCGGGCTTCGGCCGGATGTTTATCCGGCGTGTAATCTGATGATCACGCGTGCCGGATCGAGAAGACGAGTAAAAAAAGAATTGCTCCGGACATCTTGCTGGATGTTGTATGCATTAACAGCAAAGGAAGTGATATGAAAGAAAAAAACTCTATATTCATGGTTGTCGGGGCGGGCCTTACCGGGGCTGTGATTGCCAGAAGCCTGGCTGATGGCGGCTATCGGTGTGTAGTCATTGAAAAATCAGACCACGTTGCGGGCAACTGCCACACAATGCGCGACCTGGCCACAGGAATATTGATGCACTGCTACGGTCCCCACACGTTGCATTCGGATAACAATGAGGTGTGGGATTTCGTATCCCGTTTTGCCGAAATAAGGCCGTATATCCACAGAAAGCAGGCTTGGGTCAATAATGTGCTGTATCCGTTCCCCGTCAACCTGACCGCACTGAAAATGTTTTTCGGCAAACAGCTGGATGAGGCACAGGCGGCTAAGCTATTGGCCGGGAAAGCCCGCCCTTACGCCGCGCGCCGACCTCGTAATTTTGAAGAAGCGGCGCTGGCCGCCGTGGGGCCTGAAATCTATCATGGCTTTTACCGCGGTTATACAAAAAAACAATGGGGGCGCGATCCGGCGACGCTGCCCACTTTTTTCTTTAAGCGCATTCCCGTGCACTTTGATGATAAGCGCAACGTGTTCCATCATGAAAAGCAGGGACAGCCGGTAAACGGTTATACCGATATGGTGGAAAAAATGCTGGACCATGAAAAGATCGAGGTCCGCCTTAATTGCGAATTTTCGCATGAGATGTTCACTCCGGAGATGCAGCATCTTTTTTTCTCCGGGCCTCTCGATGAATATTTCGGCTGGTGTTTCGGCCGTCTGCCGTACCGGACACTGGATTTTAAATTTGAAACCATGGGCGGCACTTTTCAGCAATGCGGTACAGTAAATTACTGTGACGAGTCAGTTCCTTTCACGCGTATTTTTGAGCATAAGCATTTCTGGCCCTGGGAGCCCCAAAACTCCAAAACAATTATTACCTATGAATTTCCGCGAGAATGCGACCCTGGTGACAGGCAGTTTTATCCGGTAAATCTCGATGAGGCGCAAAGTCTTTGCAAAAAATACGAGACGCTGGCGACAGGGCAAACCAGGGTAAGTTTCGTCGGCAGATTAGGATCCTACCGCTACCTTGATATGGATAAGGCCATTGAAGAGGCACTGCACGCCGCCCGCGAGTCACTGCGGTGCATAGGTGCAGGCCTGGGCATTCCCGCCTTTTTCCCCGGCCGGACGTATCTTTCCGAAGGTAAAAAGCGCCGGGGGCTTCTGAAAAGCCACGCCATTGACCGGATAATTTGTCGGCCACACTTAAAATGACGGCTGTCGTGTTACGGTTTTTCAAAATGGTGATAGTCTTTAGGCTGCTCGAAATTTCCGCCCCAATGCCAGCCGCGCCTGACAAACTCGCGCACGACAGGATGTTCATCGGTGAGGGTGCCGCTTTTCCCCGGACGGTGGAAAGCGCCTGCGGGCGCGATGATGCCGTTGGGATAGATTACCGGGTTTTGCACCGGGTTGATGTCCACGGCGCGCCCGAAGGAATGAAGTGAAAGCTTGTCTGTGCCGGCAATGACACGGAAGTTAAAACAATGGGAGTTGTTGTCGGCCATGGAATCCGCGTCCTCCCACTGGTAGGCACAAATGGGGATTACTTTGCCGATGGGAAACTTCAGCCGTTCGATCAGCTCGAATATCTCAAATATATCGTCCTCGAGCCGCGCGTCCACGACGAGCTGCCCCTGGTGGCGTATGCCGTCAAACGAGTAATAGGCCACATCCACAAGAACCAGCATGTCGATGATTTCCAGCGGGGCCGTAGTACCTTCCACTGCTTGTGCAAAACTCATGTCACTGTCGATGATTATCCGGTCATTGTCGTTCATGCCGCCCGGGCTCCTTTGCGCCGATTGCCGGCCCGTTTACAAGCAGGCCGGCTATTTTTTTCATGGTGTTTTCGTCTGACGACACTTCACGGTAAATGCCGCCCAGTGTGGATTTGTCCAGACGTTTAAAATCTTTAAGAAGAGGAGTGACGATTACTCCGGCCATATCGATCGCTCCGGGCGAGACAAAAATCCTTTTCGCTCCCGCCGCGTAGAAGGCCTTCGGGCGGTGTCTGGCGCGCAGGAAGATGGTCAGTCGCCAGCCGTTTTCATCGTATGAGCAAAGAACGTTCACGGGTGGCTCACCGTTTTCTGTGGGCATCCGAGGCACGGTTTTAAGAAAGTGCGTGAATTGCCGCTCGAGTGCCGCTTTTGACTGTACTTGCATGACAATGAGCGCGCGGTCAAAGACAAAACCGGCGGCGATGTACATGGACGAAGTTTGTTTGAGTATGGGCAGTGTGTCGAGCCGCTTTAGAAAAGGCAGAGCTCCCGCCGGAATCATCTGAAAATGCAGGTGGTCGGGGGCGGAGGCGCCGCAGGCCGGGCCGTTGTAGAAAACCAGATACCCGCATGCGGCATCGCGCGCGATTTGCAGCATATCCCCAATTGACGAGGCGATGTCCTGCGGCGTGTGCTCGTTGGAAACGATGGTAAAATGATTCTCGAAGATCGGAGCGGGATTGCACAAAATCTGATAAGCGCCGCGGTACAAAACGGCGCGCTGCTTTTCGGGACGGTTTGCCTCGCACAAAAAGCAGGGGCGTCTGCTCACGGAGAGGGGGTCGACCGCCGCGGAGCCGCTTTTTTGGCGCGCCGGATTGTATTGCAGGGTTGTCGAATATCCGTCGCAGTCCAGCTCGCGTCTTTTTGTCTTTGCCAAGGCCAGGCAGGCCGTGCCCAGTTCGGGCCAGTTTCCTTTTTCTGATTCAAAAAAATCACGGCACAGTGAGGCCAGATTTTTTTCGCCCCGGCCGGAAAAATCGGCATAGATCCGGCCGGGTTTTTCGTAATATGTCCGCCCGCGTGGGGCCTGTTCTTTGCCGGCCGGCTCTTTTTCCGGATGCCGGGCGCGGTTCATCATCTGTCTTGCTTTTATCTCCAGTGTCCGCAGCGTGTCTTTATAACAGTCGTTGCTGTTTTGTTTTTCAATACGAAGATCTGCATCCGTGTTGTCGCTCCAGCGACGGCACAGGTAGAGACTCTCGAAGATGCGTCCGATTTTATATTCGCGCGCCAGCCGCAGGGCGACGGCGTAATCCTCCCCGTAGCTGACATTCGGGAAGCTTGTCTGTCTGAGCACCTGTGTGTCGAAGGCGCGCGGCGCGCCCATGCCGTTGACGCGCAAAAGATTGTTGTGGCCGTTGGCCTGCGTCCATTCACGGTGATCGATCAGACCCGGCGCGATGGTCTTGAGATTTTCATCGACCAGTGTGTAGGAGCCGACCACCATCGCGTAAGGCCCCTCGCGCAGCATGTCGACGATTTTTTGCAGCGTTCGGGACGAGCTGTAAAGGTCGTCCGAGTCAAGTTGCACGGCGTAGCGGCCGCACAGGGGGGAAAAAAGCGCCTCGTTCCAGCAGCCGCCGATGCCCAGGCCGCGCACAGGTGGAATGAGGTGATGCACATGGGGATGCTGTGCAGCAATTTTTTTCACAATGCCCGTGGTGCCGTCTGTGGAGTAATTATCCACGACAATGATGTTGAACGTGAAATCGGTTTTTTGCGCCAGGGCGCCGGCCAGCGCCTCTGCAATAGTCTTTTTCCTGTTGCGCACAGGTATGATGATACTGGCCTTCCATTGGGCGCCCGCAGGAGGCGGTCCGGCCTTTTTGGTTCGCTGGGGCAGATACGCGCCGATGCGTTTCAAGTGAGCGGTGACTATTTTTTCAAATTTTTTCTGTCGGGCCGCGTTTTCGAGTGCCGTGTAGGCAAAATGTGCTTCGGTTTTAACGCCCGTGCGGTCAGCGGCCGGCTGTGCCGTGGCGGATGCTCTATACAAAAATTCGGGAATGCGCAAAATCGGCGTATCGACAGACATTTTCAGACGCAGATCGTACAGGGCCGGGCTCGCGTCGGCCGGCGGTGCGCCGTATTTGTTGATGGCGGTAGCAGCTGCCGCAGTTGAAATAAGAAACACAGGGCCGAAGTTGAAATCATCACGCAGCGACCCTTCCTGATAGTCGTTTAACGGATGGGGATGAAGGGTGTTGCCTTTCGCTTCCATGAAATCCGCATAGACAAGTCCCGCGCCCGTTTCCGCGGCGATGGTCAGCATCCGGCGCATGGCCGGCTCGGAAAATTCAATGACCATGGCCTTGCTGACGACCCATAAATAATCTGAAGCCGCCCGGGCCAGCAGCGCCGCAGCAGAGCCGATTCGCACGGGTGCGGGGTTCTTTTCATCAGAGCGGAGAACCGCGGGCGCGCCAGGGCCTGTCGCGCGATAAAACAGATAGTCACCCCATTGGAAAATAGAAGGTTTCATGGACGCTGCGGCTAAAAGTTGGACATCATCATGTTAAAAGCGTTCTCCGCCAAGTCTTTCGACAACTTGCGCAGCGCCTGTTTTCTGAAGGGGAGGGGATTGGCTGCATTGCTGACCTTGTAGTCAACGTTCCCGGTCAGCCGGCTGGAGGCCCAGATTATTTTGCCCCCTTCTGTTTCCCGGAAGACCACTTCCAGTAAAGCGGTCATCCGTTCTTCCGCCGCCAGAATATCCTGCCTATAGGAAAGTGTCACGGTATTGAGGCCGATAATGTTTCCGCTGATGACGGCGTGCGCTTTTGCTGAATCCCCCACCGCTTTGAAGCGGCTGTTTTGCAAAACCTGATCGATAAACGCCGTGCGCATGAAATTTTCCACTTCCGCGTGGGCGGTTTTATTGCCGAAAGGTTCGACATAAATATTACGGATGGCCGGGTCAATCGACTCCCCCCTGGGGGCGAAAGCGTAGCCGCAGCCGACAAAAATCAGGACGAAGGCCAGCAAGGCCGCATGACGCATCCTGAAGGTGTAGCCGGTTGTTTTCATAAGTTTAGCCTTTTTACGAAGCAACCACGACATTGACCAGTTTTTTGGGAACATAAATCACCTTGAGAATTTTTGCCCCCGCCAGCAGCGCCGCTATTCTTTCATCGTTTTGCGCGTCCGCCTTGATTGTTTCCGCGTCGCAATCGACCGGAACCATTATCCGGCTGCGTAGTTTGCCGTTGATCTGAATGACGATGGTCATCTGCTCTTCACTGGCTGCGGCCTGGTCAAACACGGGCCAGGCTGTATCGGCAGCAGGCGTGTCATGGCCGAGGGTCTGCCACAGCTCCTCGGTAATGTGTGGAACGATGGGGGCCAGAAGCAAAACCGCTGCTTCCAGCGCTTCGCGTATTACAGAAAGAGCGACCTGATCTGTTTTATCCGGACGCTTTAGTGCATACAGTGCATTGACCAGCTCCATCACCGCGCTGATGGCCGTGTTGAAATGGAAGCGGTCTTCGATGTCGGCAGACACCTTGCGTATGGTCTGGTGCGTTTTTCTGCGCAGATTTTTGAGGTCGTCGGCGAGTTCCGGGCTGCCCGACACAGTCGCAACAGATTTGATGTCTTCGAGATAATCGTCAACTATGCGCCACAGGCGGCCCAGGAAACGGAAAGCTCCTTCGACTCCCTTATCGCTCCAGTCCAGATCATTTTCCGGGGGTGCGGCAAACAGACAGAAGATGCGCGCCGTGTCCGCCCCGTAGGTTTTTACCAGATAATCTGGGTCAACCACGTTTTTGAGCGACTTGGACATTTTTACCGGCGTTTCGCTGATGAGGACTTCCCGTCCGCACAGACCGCACTTGTTATCGGCTACCTGCTCGGGGAAAAGGTAGCCGTGCTCCGGACACTCAATCGTCTTTTTACAGACCATGCCCTGCGTGAGCAGATTGGTGAAAGGCTCCGTGACGCCGACGACGCCCAGATCGCGCAGGACCTTGGTGTAGAAGCGCGCGTAAAGCAGATGCAAAATCGCGTGCTCGATGCCGCCGATATACTGGTCCACCGGCATCCAGTAGTCCACTGCCTGACGCTCTAGGCCCGGGGTGACATCGTATTTTGGTGAGCAGTAGCGCGCAAAATACCATGAAGATTCGACGAATGTATCCATCGTGTCCGTTTCCCGCGAGGCCCGGCCGCCGCAACGGGGACAGGTGGTGTTGATGAATTCGGCAAGCGTCGAAAGAGGCGAGCCGCCTGCGGGGGTGAAGGTCACGTTTTGCGGCAGCACGACCGGCAGGTCTTTTTCCGGCACGGGGACGATGCCGCATTTTTCGCAGTTGATCATGGGGATGGGCGCGCCCCAGTAACGCTGGCGGGAAATGCCCCAGTCGCGTAGGCGGTACTGCACGGTGCGCTTTCCCTTGCCTTCTTTTTCCAGGTAATCGGCGATGGCGTCGAGCACC
The DNA here is from genome assembly GCA_012522275.1 of Smithella sp. Lineage (GTDB taxonomy): Bacteria > Desulfobacterota > Syntrophia > Syntrophales > Smithellaceae > UBA8904. The sequence continues at coordinate 3,685 of JAAYKU010000112.1, read as the reverse complement.
TGCGTGTTGAGCATGCCGTTGAATTGTCCGGAGTTGACCAGATAGCCTTCATCGACGTAAGCTTCGGCCATGGTGTTTGCATCGAGCTCCTTATCTTCAGGCTGGATGACGACGATCAGCGGGAGGTTGAATTTTTTGGCAAACTCGAAGTCGCGCTGGTCGTGCGTGGGCACGGCCATGACGCAGCCCGTGCCGTAATCGGCCAGAACGAAATTGGCGGCAAAGATGGGCATTTTCGAGCCGGTAAGCGGGTTGAGGCAGTAGGAATCGAGAAAGAGGCCTTCCTTTTCATAATAATCGGAGGTCCGCTTCATTTTGTCCTGCTTTTTGACCTTTTCCACAAACGCCTGCACGTCCTTTTCGCATGGTTTGCCTCTGGTCAGTTCAGTCACGAGCGGGTGTTCAGCCGCCACCAGCATGAAGGTCGCGCCGTAGAGCGTATCCTGACGGGTGGTGAAGACCTGAATCGCGCCCGGGCCCTCCTCCAGCGGGAAATCGACCAGGCAGCCGAAACTCTTGCCGATCCAGTTTTTCTGCATCGCCAGAACCCGTTCCGGCCAGCCGGGCAGACGGTCACAGTATTCGAGAAGCTCGTCGATATAGGCGGTGATTTTAAAAAACCACTGATCGAGCACCTTTTCCGTCACATCCGTGCCGCAGCGCCAGCACAGGCCCCCTTCCACCTGTTCGTTGGCCAGCACCGTGTCGCATTTGACGCAAAAATTGACACTGGAGCGCTTTTTGTAGGCCAGCCCTTTTTCATACATCCAGATGAAGAAAAGCTGCTCCCAGCGATAGTATCCCGCGTCGCAAGTGGCCAGCTCGCGGTCCCAGTCATAGCTGAAGCCCATCCGCTTGAGCTGTTTTTTCATCTGGGCGATGTTTTCATAAGTCCATTTGGAAGGGTGGATCCTGTTTTCGATGGCCGCGTTTTCCGCCGGCATGCCGAAGGCGTCCCAGCCGATCGGGTGCAAAACATTGAAGCCCTTCATGCGTTTGTAGCGGGCCACCACATCACCGATAGTGTAGTTGCGCACATGCCCCATGTGGATCCTGCCGGATGGGTAGGGAAACATCTCCAGAAGATAATACTTCTTTTTGTCCCGGTCCTCGGTGACCTTAAAAGTTTTTTCTTCTTCCCATTTTTTCTGCCATTTTTCTTCGATGACCAGCGGATCGTATTTCATAACAGTGATGCACTCCCAAAAGAATTGAATAATCGCGGGATGTCTAGCATATTGGCTGGGTGAGCGCAAGGGAAGATGGTGAAAGGAAAGGAGGCTGAAGGGCAAAAGGCTCAGGGATACAGGCGTGGAGATTTGAGATCGGTATAAAGGCAGCGACATTGAAGAAGCAAGGGACAAAAACGAGTGGCAAGCTACGCACAGGAAAAAAATAAGCGGCCGGTTTTTAAGGCCGACCGCTTATTTCCCCCCGGGAAAACGGAGTTTACTTTTTCATGGATTTTTCGAAGGCGGCGTCGACTCTCTTCGCGTCTTCCTCCGCTTTCTTCACTTTTTCTTCTGCCAGTCTGGCTCTTTCCTCGGCGAGCCTCGCTCTTTCTTCCGCGAGTTTTGCCGCGTTTTCCGCGCGCTCGGCCGCGTCGGCCGCCTTTACCGTGGCCGTGTCAGCCGCCGCTTTGGCGTCTTGTGCCTCTTTTAACGCCTGCTCGGCCTTGGCGTTGGTCTGCTGTCCCTGCGCCTGTACTTTTTCGAGGTCGCCGGTGGTCGCACAGCCGACCAGGGCAATCGAGAGAGCAAACATTATGGCGATCAGTAAAAGACTCTTTTTCATTTTGCAATCACCTCCTTTCTGTTTCATATCTCTTGCGCTTCAATCATTGCAAAACATGGCGCCGCCGCAGCGACGTTTATTTTTTCCTGTCCGGCGCGATCAGCCGGCCTTCTATTTCCAGATCAAACCTCAGGCGCTTTATGGCATCGGCAGCCTCTGTCTTGTCACGAAAAGGGCCGGCCAGCACGCGATAGCCTGCCCGTCTGGCCAGAACCCTGGCCGGGATGGGCGGTCCCTGGTGATTGACCATGGCGGCCAGCCTTACGGCGTCGATCTCGTTTTTTTTATCAGCAACCCACACGTACCACGCGCCGATTTGCAATTCAGGCACCACAGGCGCGCCCAGCAGCCGGTGCGGGTGATTCACTTCCACAATGTCTGCGGGCCGTAAGTCAATTCCCGGGCCGACTTTGGAAACCGGCACCGGGTAGCCTATGGCCTCGGCCAGTGTTTTTCTGACTTTGCTCCAGTCAATTGAGCCCGATGATTTTCTTTCCAACGTTGCCAGTTTTTCATAAACATCTTCGAGGGGGTCGCCCGGGAGGTCATCAAAAGGCATGTGCGCCTCCAGGTAAATGATTCCGTCGGCCCGGCCCGCGAGATAGGGCTGATTGACGATGCGCACTTTCGTGCCGACGGGCGCCTGCTCATAGAGCTTTTTTATGTTTTCCGGGTACAGTCTCATGCACCCGTTGGTGGCGCGAAGGCCTATACTGGCCGGCTTGTTCGTGCCGTGTATCAAATAGGACGGTTTGCTCAGGTAAAGAGCGTACTCGCCCAGGGGATTGTCCGGTCCGGGCAAAACCTGCGGCGGCAGTATATCACCTTTTTTACGGTGGTCCGCCGCGATGCTGGCCGGTACATACCATGTAGGCTTTGTCACCTTTTTTGTCACATGCATGTCGCCCATGGGGGTGGGACGCTCTTCGGTGCCGATGCCCAGCGGGTAGGTCGCCACCGCCTTTCCCCTGTTTTTAAAGTGAAACAACCGCATGGCCGGAAGGTTGATCACGATGCCGTTTCGGGGCCCGTCCGGCAAAATGAACCTCATGGGCAGCAAAATACGCTGCCCCGCCTCCGGCGCCCAGACGTCGACGTTCGGATTGGCCGCAGTCACGGTGTTTGTCCCGAGGCCGAAATGCCTGGCGACGTCCGGGAGGGTGTCCCCCTTTTCCAGCCTGATGACGGCCATACCCCCGACGACGTCCTCTCCCGCAGGCGTGAAAAAATCATGGCGTTCGAGTTTCTCTTCCGGATACGCAGGAAAGGGGCCATATTGCACCTGTACTTGTTTGATTCGCGCGCACCCGTGAAGAGTCATTAAAGATACTATTAAAAGTATAATGAAGCATTGGGGGCTGTATGCCGCGACAGAGGGTTTGACGCTTCGCAACATGAATTAAAGATATTCTCCCGTTCAATAAAGTGTTCTAAAGCATGGAAGCTTACAGGTGTGCAAGGTATAATTGGATTGCTTTTGACGCAAGATTTGTTTTTGGTGACCTGTATCACGCGTTTATTGAAGTTGTGCAGACCGGTCGAGAGCTTATTTGCGGGCGGAGAGCTTCTTTTAAGGACGGATTTCCACGATAGCGCCGTTGGGTACCAGCTTTTCGATTTCTTCTATTTCCTCGTTGGTGACCGCGATGCAGCCCTCCGTCCAGTCGCGCTGCGTGTGCGCCTGGCCCATCCAGGAAAAGTCGTTTTTGAGTCCGTGGATCATGATATTCCCGCCGGGTGAAACGCCCAGTTTTTTCGCCCGCCTGATGTCTTCTTCGTTCGGGTAGGAGATATGCAGTGAAATATAAAACCGGCTGTTTTTGTTGCGGCCTTTTATAGAGTAGATTCCCTCCGGAGTTTTTTTATCTCCCTGCCTTTCTTTGGGGCCGTC
>JAAYKU010000111.1 GCA_012522275.1 Smithella sp. | reverse complement strand
GGACGTTGTCGACAACATAAAATATGCGGACTCTGCTCCGGAAGCGTTGTGTGATTTTCAGTATATCATCGGGACGACGGCCAGAACCGGCAGGGCACGCGGGCCGTTTGTGACGCCGCGCGCGGCGGCCCGGAAAGCCGCTGAGCTTGCCCCGGCAAACAGGGTTGCCCTTCTGTTCGGTCCGGAAGATACAGGGCTGGCCAACGAACAGTTGCACCTGTGCCACTGTGTCGTGACAATTCCGACCTCGCGGGAATTCACCTCCGTCAATCTTTCCCATGCCGTAATGATTTTGTGTTATGAAATTTTCCTGGCAACGCAAGCGTCAGACCGTAAGGTTGCCGAGCCGGGGCTGGCCCTGTCTTCGGAGCTCGAAGGTATGTACGGACAGATAAACTCTTTTCTTGCACAGGTCGGTTTTGTCAACAGGCAAAATCCTGAATACTGGATGCTGGATCTGCGGCGCTTCTTTACCCGCGCCGGTCTTTCGTCACGCGAAGTGAAAATTTTCCGTGGGATTTGCAGCCAGATTGAGTGGTATGCAAACAAAAACAACAAATAGCAACCCCACGCCATTTTCTATTTTCCCGCTCTCCGACCATCAAACACTGTTTTCCTGACCCGCTCATTTTTTCTTCAAAGACGCGGCAATCTGCCTTGCCCGGTTGAATTCCGTCGTGTTGATAACCGCGTTTCTTTCCGGGCTTTCCGCTGCCAGCTCTTTCATTTGTTTGACCCGTTCATTACTGGGCGGATGCGTGCTGAAGGCGTCCGACAGGCTTTTCATCAGCGGATTGCCGTCTTTGTTGCCGCTTTTTTCCGTTTCCAGCAGTTTTTCATAAAATTTTCCGACATGGTCTTTATGATAACCGGCGGCCACCGAGTATCGGAAGCCGAGGCGGTCCGCTTCCATTTCATCTTCCCGCGAGTTTACAAGAAAAGTATATTTCTGCGCCACAAGCCCTCCTCCCGCTCCGACAACCCCGCCGATTGCCGCCGCCTTGGCCAGACAGGCCGTGTCGCCCTTGTCGCAAAGCAAAGCCCCCAGGCCCAGCCCGGCGGCCGCCCCGACGAGAGCACCCCCGCCTGCATACAGCCATGTTTTGTTCTGGGCTTTTTCCATCTGATACATTCTTTCCGCGGAATGGCGTGCTACGACATGGCCGATTTCGTGTGAGACCACGACTGCGAGCTCCGCTTCACTCGAGGTGTGTGCAATAAGCGGGGCCGTGACAAATATGGTTCCCGCCGGCATGGCAAAAGCGTTAATGTCGGCCACGTCCACGACGGTAAAATTGTAGCGGTAGGGATTCCCCTCCAGGTTGTTGGCCCGGACGATCTTCATTCCCAGGCTGGAAACATATTTTTGCAATTCCTGATTTTGTGCCGGCGGGTAATCCTTCAGCATTTTAGGCAGAGCTTCTTTGGTCAGCCTCTCCTCGTCTTGTGGCGTCATTTTGGTTTCCTGGCCGACGTTGGAACCTTCACGATAGCGCGACGAGTGGGTCGGCGCGCAGGAAATGGTGACCAGCATAAAAGCGGCCATCAAAAAGCTGATTTTTCTTTTCATGATTATTTTTCTCCAAAAATTTTCCACTGCCTGTGCAGCTCATTGATTATATCTTCATGCCCTTTGAAACAGGCAAATGCAATACCTTTTTGCCCACAGACAAAACGGGAGCGTCAAGGCCGCTTGCTGATGGCGCCTGTCTTACGAGGCGCTTGACATGAACATCCCACTGCTGTAATTGCGCGGATGTTAAATTTCAGCCGTGTTTGCTCTTTAAGGCCGTTTATGATAAGTAATTGATAACAATGAACCATTTTTCGAAAGAGGGTCCGCGTATTGCGCAAAACCGGAATCGTAAAAGATAAGCGCTACTTAAAGCATACGGCCGGATTTTCTCACCCGGAGAGTCCCGAGAGACTGGCATCCGTCTATGAAATGCTCGACAACCCTGCGTGTGTCCGGCAATATGTCTGCATCGAGCCGCGCCCGGCCAGCCATGATGAAATTGCCTACGTACACACGCCTCACTATATCGACTTCGTCGCATCCACTGCGGGCAAAAGCCATGTCATTCTGGATCCGGACACGATGACCGGCGCCGAGACATACAAGATTGCGAAGCTTGCCGCAGGCGGCCTGCTCAACGCCATAGACGCGGTTATCGCAGGCGAGGTGGACAATGCCTTTGCTCTTGTCCGCCCCCCCGGCCATCATGCCGGTGCGGGTAATTCGGCAGGCTTCTGTGTTTTCAACAACATTGCCATAGGAGCCATGCATGCGCACTGCCGGCACGGTATCAAAAAAACACTCGTCGTTGACTGGGACCTGCATCACGGCAACGGCACTCAGAAAATGTTCTATGCCGACCGTCGGGTGCTTTACTTTTCGACCCATCAGTATCCCCATTATCCCGGCACGGGCAGCTGGCAGGAGGTCGGTGAGGGTATGGGGCTGGGCTTTACCGTGAATGTTCCCCTGAACCGCGGGGCGGTAAACGGCACATACGTGGCGGCAATGCAAAAAATTCTCGCGCCGATTGCCCTTGCATATCGGCCGCAGCTCATTTTAGTATCCGCCGGCTACGATATCTACTACAAAGACCCGCTCGGCTCCATGCGCGTTACACCGGAGGGATTTGCCGCGATGACACGGGTGCTTCTCGATATCGCCGATCAATGCTGCGACGGCAAGATTGTTGCCGTTCTGGAGGGGGGCTATCACGCAGGCGGTCTGGCGCTCTCGGTGAGGTCCACACTGATGGAGATGAGCGATGAAACGCACATGACCTGTGGGCAGCTTTCCGACATGGAAGAGGCTGCGGATGAAGCCAACATGCGGGTGCTCAAAAAAGTCATTTCCCTGCAGCGTCCGTACTGGGATGTGTTTTAAGGAGGCTGTTTTGAAACTGAGCGCAATGGATGTGGAGTACGCCGCCGGGCTGGCGCGCCTGGAAATTACGGATCAGGAAAAAGAAATATTTGCCCGCCAGCTCAACGAAGTTCTGCTTTATATCGGCAGCCTCAATGAACTGGACACTCAGGGAGTGGTTCCCGCGGCGCATCCGGGAGGCCTGACCAACGTTTTTCGTGAAGACGAGGTGCGTGAGTCACTCAATACGCAAGAGGCGTTGACCAACGCGCCGGACACGCGCGGCGATTTTTTCCGTGTGCCGAAAATCATTGATTGACAAGCAGGCACATGGTCACACAGCTTTTGCCTTTGGGCAAAGCCGTCGGAAAACTCCTGCAAACAGGAATAAAATGAGAGGTTTTCACTGATAAGAGGATTTTATGGAGTTGCACTCGCTAACCATTCATGAACTACAGGACATGATCCGCGCCGGCGGGACGACGGCGACACGGATTACCGAAGCCGTTTTTCAGCGTATCGGCGCGGTCGAACCAAAAGTTCACGCCTACATACGCCTGATGAAGGAAGAAGCCCTGGCACAGGCGGCCCTGGCCGATGAAGACATAAAAAGAGGAGACATCAAGCCCCTGACCGGCATTGGCGTGGCACTCAAGGATCTGCTTTGCACGCGCGGTGTGCCGACAACGTGCGGCTCGCGCATGCTGCAAAACTATATTTCGCCCTACGACGCGACGGTGGTGGAAAAACTTGCCGCGGCGGGGGCGATATTCATCGGCAAGACCAACACGGACGAATTCGCCATGGGCTCCTCCACAGAGACATCATGTTTCGGGCCGACGCGCAACCCTTGGGACACCGACCGGATTCCCGGCGGTTCCAGCGGCGGCTCGGCGGCGGCCGTGGCGGCGGATGAATGCATCGCGGCGGTAGGCTCCGATACGGGCGGCTCGATCCGCCAGCCCGCTTCCCTTTGCGGCGTGATCGGCTTTAAGCCCACCTATGGTCTTGTGTCGCGCTTCGGCCTTGTCGCGTTTGCCTCGTCTCTCGATCAGATCGGGCCTCTGACCAAGGACGTGGAGGATGCGGCCATCATGATGAATGTGCTGGCAGGTTATGACCCCCGTGATGCCACTTGCGTGGCGACACAAATTCCGGACTACCGCAAGTTTTTAGGACGCGATATTTCCGGCTGGCTAGTGGGCATTCCGAAGGAGTATTTTGCTGAAGGTACCGACCGCGAAGTTTTGGACGCTGTAGAAAAGGCGGTGCAGAGTGTCGAAAAATGCGGCGCGCGGATCACGGAAATTTCCCTTCCGCACACAAAATACTGTGTGGCGGTCTACTGTATTATCGCGCCGGCGGAAGCGTCGTCGAATCTGGCGCGCATGGACGGCATCAGATACGGCCTGCGGGCAAAAGAGGCACGGGATCTGGCCGAAGTATATACCAAAAGCCGAACGGACGGCTTCGGCGCGGAAGTAAAGCGCCGCATCATCATCGGTGCTTATTCGCTTTCCGCCGGTTACCGCGACGCATATTACGGTAAGGCCTCGCAGGTGCGTACGCTCATCAGCCGCGACTTTGACGAAGCATTCCGTGAATGCGACATAATTCTCACCCCGACCACGCCTACTCCCGCGTTTAAAATAGGTGAGAAGGTGGAAAACCCGCTGCAGATGTATCTGTCCGATATGTTCACCATCTCGGCGAATCTCTCCGGCATTCCCGCCATTTCCATTCCCTGCGGCTATACGCACGCCGGTCTCCCGGTGGGTGTGCAGTTTCTGGCTGGCCGCTTTGAAGAGGCCAGGCTTTTGCAGTTCGCCGCGGCGTTTGAAAAAAGCGCCGCTGTTGAAAAGAGGAGGCCCGTTGTGTAATGGATTTTGAAACTGTCATCGGGCTGGAAGTCCATGCCCAGCTTTTGACCTGTACAAAAATTTTCTGCGGCTGTTCCACCGCATTCGGCCGGCCGCCCAACAGCCTTACCTGCCCTGTATGTCTGGCTCTGCCCGGCGCCCTGCCGGTGCTCAACAGGAAGGCAGTCGAATTCGCGATGAAAATGGCTCTGGCGACCGGCTGCAGGATAAATGAGCAAAATGTTTTCGCGCGTAAAAATTATTTTTACCCCGACTTGCCCAAAGGCTATCAGATATCGCAAGATACCCTGCCATTGGCCGAGGGCGGGCATATTCTGATCGAAGTTCAAGACGGAAACACGAAAATAGGCATTGAGCGCATCCATATGGAAGAAGACGCAGGCAAACTGATTCATGACGAGGCAAACCGGGCAAGCTACGTGGACCTGAACCGCGCCGGCGTGCCTCTGATCGAAATCGTCAGCAAGCCGGATCTCCGCTCGCCGGCGGCAGCCGTCCATTATCTGAAGAGTCTGCACGAGATTCTCGTCTATCTGGAAATATGCGACGGCAATATGGAAGAAGGCTCTTTCCGTTGCGACGCCAATGTTTCCTTACGCCCCCGCGGGCAGTCTACGTTAGGCAGGCGCACGGAGCTGAAAAACCTCAACTCCTTCCGCCATGTCCAGCGTGCGCTCGAATATGAGGTAACGCGCCAGCGGCGTCTGCTGGAAAAAGGCCTGGAGGTTGAGCAGGAAACAAGACTGTGGGATGAGGCGCAGGGGATGACGATGTCCATGCGCAGCAAAGGGGAGGCCAGAGACTATCGCTATTTTCCGGAGCCGGATCTCGTGCCGGTGGTGATTGACGAGGCATGGGTTGCAAAAGTCCGCGCCGATCTGCCGGAGCTGCCGCAGGCCAGGCGCGAGCGTTTTGTTTCCGCATACGGCATTCCCGCCTATGACGCGGGCGTGCTGACCTCCGACAGGAGGCTGGCCGACTATTACGAAGATGTCGTCAGGCTTTGTGACAGGCCTAAAATTGCCGCCAACTGGGTGATGGGTGATGTCATGAGGCTTCTCAATGAGGACAGGCGTGGCGCTCATGACTGTCCCGTTATGCCTGAGTCACTGGCGGAGATGATACTTTTGATTGAAGAGGGCGTCGTGAGCGGCAAAATGGCCAAGGAAATTATCGAGCAGATGTACCGGACCGGCCGCCCGCCCGCTCAGATCATCGCCGAAAAAGGGATGGTCCAGATAACTGATGAAGGAGAGCTTGACGCAACGATTGCCGCCGTTTTAGAGGCCAACCCGCGGCAATTGGCCGAATACAGAGGCGGCAGGGACAAGCTCTTTGGATATTTTGTCGGCCAGGTGATGAAGCTCACAGGCGGCAAGGCCAATCCGAAGCTGGTAAACGATCTGCTCAAAAAGGCTCTGCATCATGATTAGACCGGTTTTATGGAGAGACAACGCAGTTGTGCTGATCGATCAAAACGCCCTGCCGCAACAATACAGGCGCGTCGTATGCACCTGCTACCATGAAGTGATCGCTGCAATCAGGGATTTGACCGTGCGCGGCGCGCCGGCCATCGGCGTGGCAGCCGCCCTTGCTGCGGCCCAGGGCGCGCAGGGGCTCAGTGGTTTGCCGCCGGAAGAATTCGCCGGGAAGTTCAACGGCATCTGCGCGGAAATTGCCGCCTCCCGTCCGACGGCCCGTAATCTTTTCTGGGCACTGGAGCGCATGAAAGAAACACTGGCCGCACTCCAGGCAGCCGGGTCGAAAAATCCCGCGCGGGGTCTGCTGGCCGAAGCCAGGCGCATCTGTGCCGAGGATATTGAAATCAACAGACGCATCGGACGGGAAGGATGCGCCCTGATCGACGACGGGGACTCGCTGCTGACGCACTGCAACGCGGGGGCGCTGGCCACCGCCGGCTACGGCACGGCGCTGGGCGTGATTTATGCCGCCCGGGAGGCGGGGAAAAAAATTTCGGTTTTTGTGGATGAAACCAGACCGGTGCTGCAAGGCGCCAGGCTGACCGCGTGGGAGCTGAAAAAAGAAAAAATCCCTGCCACACTGATTACAGACAGCATGGCCGGTTTTCTGATGCAGCAGGGGCGGATAGACAAGATTATCGTCGGCGCGGATCGTATCGCCGCCAACGGGGATACGGCCAACAAAATCGGCACTTATTCGCTGGCAGTGCTCGCGGCGGCGCACGGTGTTCCCTTTTATGTGGCCGCGCCTGTTTCCACATTTGATTTTTCCATGAAAACCGGGGCGGAAATTCCCATTGAGGAGCGGGCGGCCGCCGAGGTTACAGGCTTTCGCGACACGGTCGTGGCGCCGAAGGGCATGCAGGTATACAACCCCGCCTTTGATGTTACGCCTGCTTCACTTATTGCAGCCATTATTACGGAAAAAGGCGTGATTGCCAAACCGGACGCGCGCAGGATCGGCCGCCTGAGCAAGGGAGATAAAAACAAATGAAGCTGTTTCTTTTTGATTTTGACGGTGTGATCGTTGATTCGCTCGACGTTTATGAAAAAACAGTCACCGACTGTCTCAATGTGATCGGTCAGCCCCTGTCACGCGGACGGGAGGAGTTTCTGGAGCTCTTTGACGGCAATTTTTACGAATCCCTCGTGGAAAAAGGCGTTGACCTGGACAGATTCATGAGCGCCTCCATCGACATTCTGGCCGGAATCAACTATGCGGACATGCGTCCTTTTGCCCCGGTCGGGCCGGTGCTCAGGGAGCTTAAAAAAAATCACCCCATGGTCGTCATCTCCTCCAATGACACGCCGACGATCAAAGAAGCGCTGAACCTGTACGGGCTCGACGGTATTTTCGACGAGGTGCTCGGCTCCGATTTCATGCTGAGCAAGAAGGACAAAATCCTGTACATCATCGATAAATACTGTGCAGACCTGAAAGACATCTACTACATCGGCGACACGGCCGGCGACATCAGTGAGGGCCGCGCCGCAGGCATAAAAACCGTAGGGATCACCTGGGGCTGGCACAGCAGGGAAAAAATGCTTGCCGCACGCCCTGACTATCTGTTTGATAATCCTGAGGATTTACTAGAACTGGCCTGAGACTCAAGTTTTTCTTCGGTTATTCCGATGGATAACTGTGAACACGGGGAGGCAATTATGTCCACAGCATTCAATACCGCTTTGTCCGCTCTGCGGGCGCTGGGCGTCAAGATGGATGTCCACGCCCATAACATCGCCAATGTCAACACGGACGGGTTCAAAAAAAGTCGCGTCCACATGCAACAGGAGCCTCAAGGCGGCATCCGCGTGAAAATTGAGCAGATAAACACACCGGGCGCGGTGTATGGAGTCAATGAGAAAACCGGCGCAGAGCTGGAAGGCTCCAACGTGGGGCTGGCCCATGAGTTCGTCGACCAGATCGTCATCCGCTATGCTTTCGAGGCGAACATCCTTTCTATAAAAACAGCTGATAAAATGCAGCAGACGCTGCTTGACCTCATCGGGTGATCTTTGCCGCCATTTGTTTGTTGACAGGCACTCCGGTTTCAAGTTAAAGGCTAGCTGTTTGCTTCCCTAAGGAAGTGCCAAGGTCACTGGTGGGCCTCCCGGACTTCAAATCCGGTGTGGGGCGCTAAAACCGTCCCAGGTGGGTTCGATTCCCATGCACTTCCGCCAATTTACTAATAATATCAATATATCATAGTCTGCCATCGGGCCGCCGCCGTAGCGGCCTGATGGCAATTTTTTCAGCTCTTCTTATAACGGCCCCCTGTATGAAAATCCGCCTGTCCGGCTCGTCCGGATGAGCGGCAATACTGAAAATAAGTTTTGCGTTCAGCGACTGATTCTGATAGTGCGTGGCCGTCCAACATGTTTGATTCAGATGTGATTTTGCCGATTTCCACAAAGGAGCCGCCTTGTGAAAAAGATTATTTTATTTGCCCTTTTGGCGCTTTTGGCCGCCTGTTCGTCCATGCAGAAAACAACGCCGGAAGAGCAGTTCAAAAAGAGCTTTCCCAGGCATCAGTTTGAGTCTTTTGACGAGACATCCACAAAAGGCGTGTATGAAGTATACGATGGGCGTCGCGTGTATTATTATCTGCCGGAAGGGGATGTGATTCTGTTGGGAAGTATGATTTCCAAAGACAACCGGAATCTGACCCAGGAAAGCATGGCCGACAAAATGGCGGCCGGCATGAAAAATCTACCCCTGGACAAAGCGGTGATAATCGGCAGCGGCAAAACGCAGGTCGTGGAATTTATCGATCCGAACTGCTACTACTGCCGCATGGCTTTTAATTTTTTCCGGCACAGAAAAAATGATGTCACAAAATACGTTTTTTTCCATCCTCTGTCCGAGAATTCGGCAAAAAAAATACGCCATATCATCTGTTCGAAAGATCGCGCGCAAGCCTATGAGGATGTGATGAGCGGGAAGCTCGACACAAACGCGGAATTTAACTTATGTGCCGACAAGGCGGCCGACGATCTTGAACAGGCTCATCAGCAGGCAAGTTCCCGGGCCCGTGTGCAGGCGACGCCGCTGTTTTACATTAAAGGAAAAGTCGTGCCGGGCTTCGACCAGCCGGCGCTCGAAAAGCTCCTGGCTGAATAAAGCCAATGTAGCGGGCCGTCCGCTTATTTGAGTCTAGCGGACTTTGGCTCCCGCCGCAGGCTCGCGGTCAAATCCGATAAGCGTAAGGCCGGCGGCAGTATCTGTCGCCAGCAGCATCCCGTGAGATTCCACCCCCATCAGTTTAGCCGGCTGGAGGTTCGCCACGACTACAATGGATTTCCCGATGAGCTCTTCCGGCCGGTAGTCCTGGCCGATGCCGGCCACGATGGTACGTTTGTCGCCCATATCAATGCCGAGCTTGATCAGCTTATTGGATTTGGGCACACGTTCAGCCGAGACAATCTTTGCCACGCGCAGGTCCACTTTCGAGAATTCCTCGTAGCTGATTTGGGGTTTGATGTCCGTCAAAGGATCTGCCTGGGCCGGCACAGCTTCTTTTTTCACCGCAACGCGCGGGAAAAGAGCCTCGGTGCGCTGCAAAGGCGAGCCCGCGGGAAGGGGGTCATTGCAGCGGATGGTTTCCAGGTCATACCTGCTGTTTGGATCCAGACCGATCGTCTGCAGAATTTTCACCGCCGCCTGCGGCATGAACGGTGAAACCAGAATCGCCACACAGCGCAGCGCTTCCAGCAGACGGTACATGATGGCGACGAGCCTGTCATGACTGGCCGGGTCTTTGGCCAGTGCCCAGGGTTCGGTCTCCACAATATATTTGTTGGCATAGCCGATCAGCTCCCAGACGGACGCCAGCGCCCTGTGCAGCGACATTTCGGCGAAGCAGGTTTCCACTTCCGTAACTGTTTTTTGCGCCAGCTCCGGCAGCCTGTTTTCCATATCTGGCGCCGGCGGAGCGGGAGTTTTCCCGTCGCAATATTTTATGGCCATGGTCACGGTGCGGCTCACCAGATTGCCCAGATCGTTGGCCAGGTCCGAGTTTAGCCTTGCCACAAACGCATCTTCGGAAAACGTGGAGTCCAGGCCGAAAACCATATCGCGCAGCAGAAAGTAGCGGAAGGCGTCCAGGCCGTACTTATCTTTCAAATCGAGCGGGCGTACGACATTGCCGAGGCTTTTGGACATTTTCCCCTGCTCCATGTTCCAGTAACCGTGGACGTTGAGGTGCTGATAGGGCTCGATTCCCGCCGCCTTGAGCATGGTCGGCCAGTAGATACCGTGCGGTTTGAGAATGTCCTTGGCGATCAGATGCTGGGCCTGCGGCCAGAATTTTTCGAAATTCGCCCCGTCGGGATAACCGACGGCCGTCACGTAATTGATCAGGGCGTCGAACCATACATAGGTTACATATTTTTCATCAAACGGCAGTGTGATGCCCCATTCCAGCCTCGTCTTGGGCCGCGAGATGCACAAATCCTCCAGCGGCTCGCGCAGAAAGCCCAGCACCTCGTTGCGGTAGCGCTCGGGACGGATAAATTCCGGGTTTTGCCTGATGTGACCGACAAGCCAGTCCTGATATTTGCTCATCCGGAAAAAATAGTTGCTTTCCTTGCGGTACTCCGGGACCGTCTGATGATCGGGACACTTGCCCTCCACCAGCTCCTTTTCAGTGTAGAAGCGCTCACAGCCGACACAGTAAAAGCCCTCATACGAGCCGAAATAGATGTCGCCCGTGTCATAAACTTTCTGCAGTATCCGGCGCACCGTGTCGATATGATGCGCATCGGTGGTGCGGATAAAGTAATCGTTGGTGATCGCCAGCTCCGGCCAAAGCTGGCGAAACTGCGAGCTGATCCGGTCCGCGTAGGCCTTGGGCGTGATTTGCGCCTGTCTGGCTGCCTCGGCGATTTTGTCGCCGTGTTCGTCAGTCCCGGTGACAAAAAACGTTTCCCGTCCCGTCATGCGCGCCCAACGCGCCAAAACATCCGCCACAATGGTGGTGTAGGCATGCCCGATGTGGGGTGATGCGTTAACGTAATAAATGGGGGTTGTAATGTAAAATGGTTCACTCATGATTATTTACTGCTCCTCATGCGTCGGGACGTTTTTTGCCTGCCTGTTGCGACTGGCCGGTTTTGTGCTCTGCCGGTCCGGGCATGCCCTCACGGGGCTGTGCGGATCTTGCCTCCCGGCCGGTTTTTTTAGCTTCGGCATAAACTGCATGCTCGAAGGAAAGGCAGCACATCAACCTTCCGCAAAGGCCGGATATTTTTTCCGGATTGAGCGACATGCTCTGATCCTTGGCCATTTTTACCGTAACCCTGTCCAGGTTTTGCAAGACACCGGCACAGCAGACGGGCCTGCCGCAGACAGCCAGCCCCTTGACAATTCTCGTTTCCTGGCGTGCGCCGATTTGTTTGAGTTCGATTCTGGTTTTGAATCTGGCGACCAGGTCTTTGACCAGTTCACGAAAGTCCACCCGGGCGTCTGCGGTAAAGTAAAAAATCATTTTGCTCCGGTCGAAAAACAACTCCACCGTGATGAGCTTCATGGACAGGCTTTTTTCCCGAATTTTTTCAATGCAATATTGTTTTGCGTCCTTTTCCAGTATTTCCAGCTCTTCACGGACGCGCAGGTCATCGACAGTCACTTTGCGCAGCACTTTTTTCAGATTGGCGGGAAGCCGTTCCGGCGTGCATCGCGAAACGTCCGTGACGACCACACCCAGGGCGACGCCGTTGTCCGTGCTGACGAGCACCTCGTCGTTTTTATGCAGGATATGGTCGCAGGCATCAAAGCTGTATATCCTGCCTTCCTTTTTAAATTTTACACCGATAATATTGGTCAGCACTTTTGCAGGTCCGTTTCAATTTTCATATTGAGAGCTTAAATGCCATTGTCTCCAATGTCAACGATTTGTTCACGTTCATGTCGATCATCTGTGTCGAGCGTTCGACCAGGGCGATATTGGCAAGAATCTGCTCGCCGGTCAGGCGCTGTGCCAGCGAAGCCACGCACGGCAGGTCGTGGGCGTTGATGATCATGGAGGGGTTGGCTGTTTCTTTATAGACCAGAGCATCACGAAAATATGTATTGACGATTTTCAATCCCTGCCGGATTTCCTTTTTATCTTGGCCCAGGAAAGCCGAAAGGGTAAGCAGGCTCATCGGCTCGCGGGCGCTCGCGCCGGATAAAAGCCGGCCGAGATCGGCGCGAAAGGCGGTCATTTCCTCGGCGTCGAGCTCCAGGGCCTGGCTGATCGAGCCGCCGGAAAGAGAGGCCAGCAGGTGCGCTCTGGCCGGGTCGGTTTTTCCCTGCTCAACCAGCCAGCGCGCAACGGTTTCGGCCGGCAGGGGATGGAAGCGCACCTGACGGCAGCGCGAAAGGATGGTCAGCGGCATCCAGTTGGGGCGCGAGCTCACCAGGATGATGATGTTGCCGGCCGACGGTTCCTCCAGAGTTTTTAACAGAGCGTTGGCTGCCTGTTCATTCATCTTGTCCGCGTCGTCGATGATAAAGACGCGCTTTTTTCCCTCCAGCGGCCTGAAGGTCATCTGCTGCTGAATATGGCGGATAGCGTCAATCCTTATAAATTGCGTGTCTGACGCCAGAAGGTGTATGTCCGGATGGCTGCCGCGGCTTATTTTGAGGCATGAAGCGCACTTGCCGCAGGCGTCGCCTGCGGCATCCGGCTCATCGCAGTTCAAGGCGCAGGCGAAGGCGAGCGCGACTACTTTTTTTCCGATGCCGTTGATGCCGCTGAAGATGTAGGAATGCCCGACCCGCCGCGAAGCGATCGCCTTTTGCAGCATTCCGATCTGCCGGAAATGACCGTAAATATTTTTAAAAGACATAAGAAAATGAAATTACCGGCCGGAGCGTTTTCCGTTTTTGATAAAATCCATGACCAGCCGGCGGACATCTGCGGCGACAAGCTCCACCGTCCGCGAGGCGTCGATGACACGGAAGCGCTCCGGTTCTGCCTGTCTCAGGCGCTCGTAGCCGTCGCGTACGCGGTGATGGAAGTCAATCTTTTCCCTTTCAAACCGATCGGCTGCGGCAGGGTCCGCAAGCTTTGCGTCGCGGCCGGCCGCCCTTTGCAGCCCGGTTTCCACCTGCAAATCGAACAGGAGGGTCAAATCCGGTTTGAGCCCCGGCGCGCAGTAATCGTTCATCGTTTTGATGAAAGCCGCATCGAGGCCCCGGCCACAGGCCTGGTAGGCAAAAGTCGCGTCGGAGAACCTGTCGCACACAACATATTTGTCTGCCTCGAGCGCCGGCAAAATGATTTCCCGCACATGCTGGGCGCGGGCGGCGCAAAACAAAAGGAGCTCCGTTTCGGCAAACATGCCCTGATGACTGCGGTTAAAAAGGATGTCTCCGATTTTGCGGCCAATTGCTGTTCCCGAAGGCTCCTGCGTGATCACCGCGGGTATCTTTGCGTCCTTCAGGTGCAAGGCCAGCAGTCCCATGTGCGTGGATTTGCCGGAGCCCTCAATCCCTTCAAAAGTGATAAACCCGCCCATGAGTTATATTCCCTCGGTAATACAGGATTGAAGATTCTGATAAAAAAATTTCATCTGTACCGGTTTTTTCTAAGTAATAAAAAAGCAGGGGAAAAATCCGCCGTGTCAAACGGACTTTTCCCCGGCAAAAAGTTTTTTCAAATTTCTTTTTACTTTTCTTCCCCGGGAACGATCGCCTCGACCGGGCATTGATCGCAGCACGCGCCGCAGTCCGTGCATAGTTTAGGATCAATTACATACTTGTCCTCGCCTTCAGATATCGCTTCCACCGGGCATTCATCTTCGCAGGAACCGCAAGCGATGCACTCATCTGTAATCACATACGCCATGTTGTTATAAATCTCCTTTAATCAAAATGTTAACGTCTTTCCGGTCTGACGCCGGTCCTATACGGACACTACTTCTTTCACGGAGGGAACCTGCTGCTTGACAATTTTTTCGATGCCCATCTTCAGAGTCATCTGAGACATCGGGCAGCCGTGGCAGGCGCCGGTAAGTTTTACCTTGACTACTCCGTCATCGGTTACGTCAACCAGTTCCACATCGCCTCCGTCGGCCTGCAGTCCCGGCCGGACTTTTTCTATCGCTTTTTGAACTTCTTCTTTCATGATTATCTCCATTTCTTTAATTCATACAATAGTTATCGCTGTCGCTCCGGTCAGCGGGGCATTTCCCGGACCATGGTTTTTACAACCGCCCGGGCAATGCCGGCAAGCTCCGGCCTGAAAAAAGTATAGGTCTCTTCTTTGTCATGCCCGGCTTTCCACATGGTTTTGCCGGTCGGCGCGTCAATCAGCCGCAAACCGAGGCTCACCTTGCCCAAATTGTTGTCTTTTTTAATATAATAACTCCAGTAGTCAACCGCAACAAGTAAAAAAGCATCCGCTTCAATCAGCTCACCTATTTTTTTGCTCAAGGCCGGGTCGGAATAGTTGAGTGTCTGCAGCTTGGATAAGTAATCAGACACGGCTTTGCCGAGTTCTTCATTTGTGCTGATCTGTCTGTTCAGAGCGGCCGCATCGATAACATTTTTGAACCATTTTTTTTCGACCAGCACATCGGCAACAACCTGCTCTATGGCGGGGCTCGCTTCTTTATGAGGCCCGACGTCCGCCGGGAAAACGGCGATTCGCCCGGGATGATACTCTCCGGCCGCCGGATCCAGCTGTGAATAGCGTAACCCGCCGCACGCGATGATGCTCAGCACGGCAATAAGCAGTACGGACCGGGCGAAGATAACCCTCATTTTCGATCACCTGCTCCTGTAAATTATCTTTGCGCCGTCAGATCAGGAAATACCAGCAGAAAACCACTAAACCGGCAATAATATAGCTTGTTTCCAGAATTCCTTCCAGAAAGGCCCCTGAAAACCCCGCCCTTCTATCACAAAGCCTTAAACAAATCCATATATATAATGGGCAGAAAACGAGAAAATAACTAAGCGCGGGCGTCCACCCGGCGGGATGGGAAATTAACAAAACAATCAATAATATCACAATGATGACTCGTAGGATGATCTGTGTTTTCTCCTTGCCGATGATCACGGGAATCGTTTCCCGGCCCAGCAGTTTATCGCTTTGCATATCCATGATGTCCGACATGGCCGAACGGATAAAAACAAGGCCGAAAGTGAAGGCAAAAGCCACCGCTGTTGACGCGCCCGCAGCGGTCTGACTGTGCAGGAGCGGCAAAACAGCCGCCGCGATGCCCCATGCCGCCGCGGTGGAAATATTTTTTGACCCGGGAAGGTCGCTCAATCTTCTGAAGCGGTATCTGTCCGGCAGTATTTTCATATTGTATAAAACGCCGGCCGCCGCCAGAAATGACAAAAAGACAAAAGAAAACAATCCATTGATAAGGCTCAACGCCAGTGCCGCAGCAAGTGAGCCGACCGCTGTCGCGAAATAGCAGCGGGCGTATTTGCGGTAGGAGACTTCGCGGAATGAACCGATGAGGCCGGATTCACCGCTTCTGTTCAAGCGGTTGAGTACATGCATGGCGTAAATAAAAAAGGAGGCGATGGCAATCGATGATGTGCTTAAAGGTATTTTTTGCAGCGCCATGGAGGCTATTGTCAGACAGGCGGCGCCCAGTGCGGGATAAAGATCCACTCTCACCGACCACAGCCAGAGTTTAAGCAGCAGTCCGGCTTTTTTACGGGGGACCATGCAGGCTTCCTCGATCGTGTCGATGACCTGGCCGATAATCCAGTTGGGTGTGGAGGCGCCGGCGGAAATGCCGATCTTTGCGTATGGAGTCAGGTCGCGGTTTTTTATTTCCCGGGCCGTCTCGATGTGGAAGGTCGGTTTGTTTTCTTTCTGGGCCAGGTCAGCAAGGCGGCAGGTGTTGGCGCTGTTTCTGCCGCCGACGACAAAGATGGCGTCCATTTCCCGGGCGAGCCTGATAATTTCCTCCTGCCTCCTTTGTGTGGAAGAGCAGATCGTGTGGAAAACAACCGCCTGCGGACTTTTTTCCTGAATCTTTTTAACTATACGGTCGTAATATTTGGTGTTCTGCGTGGTCTGGGCGACAATGCAGACGCGCTCCATCGGAGGCAGTTTTTCCGCGTCCTCCACGGTGGCGATGATAATTCCCCTGCCGTTGGTGTAACCCCACAGCCCGTCCACTTCAGGATGCCTGCGGTCTCCGGCGATAATGACGGTGTAATTCAGAGCTGTGTGCTTTTTGATGATTGCCTGGACATAACCGACCTTCGGGCAGGTGGCGTCGATGATTTTCACGCCGCTTTCCCTGATTTTTTTCCTTTCATCAGGCGCGATGCCGTGCGCCCGGACGACCAGAAAAGCGTTTTTGGGGTCTGTGATTTCATCGACACTTTCCACCGCTGTTATCCCGCGGCTTTTCAGAAGGTCGATGGTTTGCGGGTTGTGGATAAGGGGGCCGTAAGTATAGATGCGCCTGCCTTTTGCGCGCTGGGCGATGTCCAGCACCGTGTCCACCGCACGACGCACTCCCATGCAGAATCCCGCTGTCTCGGCCAGTTTGATTTCCATCTAAAGCTTCTTTTCAGCCAGAATAAAAAATTCTCTGTTGCCGGCCGGTCCGGTCAGACACGAAACACATGTGCCGGTCACCTCCATGTTTTGTGATTCGCAAAACAGGCGGATTTCTTCCACGACGCGCTTATGCACCGCCTCGTCTGCAACCACACCGTTTTTCCCGATTTCTTCTCTGCGCGCTTCGAATTGCGGCTTGATCAGCGCCAGGATCCGCGCGTGATCGGCAAGAAGGGAAAGCACAGCCGGAATGACGGTTTTTAACGAAATAAAGGATACGTCGATGACGGCCAGCTCCGGTTTTACATCCAGATGCCTTCCGTCATAGTGACGGATGTTGGTACGTTCTATAACGACGACACGCGGGTCTTCACGAAGCTTCCACGCGAGCTGGCCGTAGCCGACGTCGGCCGCGAATACTTTACGTGCCCCCGCCTGCAAAAGGCAGTCGGTAAAGCCGCCGGTTGAGGCGCCCGCATCCAGAACGGCCATTCCCTGCACATCCAGGCCGAAATGATCCAGTGCTCCTTTGAGTTTCAGACCGCCGCGGCTGACATAGGGGTGCGCCTCTTCTTTCACGGAAAGCTCAGCGTCCGCCGCAACCGACTCGCCCGCTTTATCCATGATACGTGTACCTGTTCTGACGGATCCGGCAAGAATCAGGGCGCGCGCCTTTTCGAGGTCGGCAGCGAGGCCGCGCTCCACCAAGAGCCTGTCCAGGCGGTTTTTTTTAGCCTGTCTGCTCATTTCTTTCTGTCCGCGCGCTTCCGGCAAGCATTTCCTTTGCCGCGCCGATGATGCCCTCTGCATCGATTCCGTGCGCGCGGCGCAGCCCGGCCTGTGTCCCCTGCTCCACAAACTCGTCTTGTATGCCCAGGCGCCTCACGGTCACGCCAGCGATGCCTTTTTGTGCCAGAAGCTCCAAAACGGCGCTGCCGAAACCACCGTCGAGAACATTTTCCTCGACTGTCAGAATTTTACCGGTGTCTGCCGCTGCTGCACAAATCATTTCGGCGTCAAGAGGCTTGATGAAGCGCGCATTGATGACCCTGGCCGTGAAGCCTGCCGCCCTGAGTTTTTCGGCAACGGTCAGTGAGGGGCCGACGGTGGAGCCGACGGCAATTATTGCCAGATCCGAACCTTCGCAAAGCAGCTCGCCACGGCCGACGGGCAGGGCGGTAATTTCCTCATCGAGCGCCACGCCCAGGCCTTTACCGCGCGGGTAGCGTACGGCAACAGGGCGGCCGCAGCCGACGGCGGTTTTGAGCATATGCTGAAGTTCGTTTTCGTCTTTCGGCGCCATCACGATCATGCCCGGGATATTGCGCAGATATGCAAGGTCGAAAAGACCCTGATGGGTAGCCCCGTCCTCTCCGACGATGCCGGCGCGGTCCACGGCAAAGACGACAGGCAGTTTCTGCAGACATACATCGTGCAGAATCTGATCGTAGGCTCTTTGTAAAAAAGTGGAGTAAACCGCGACTACGGGCAGAAATCCCTCCACCGCCATGCCGGCGGCGAAAGTGACCGCCAGCTGCTCGGCGATGCCGACATCGTATAAGCGGGCGGGGAAAGCCTGCCGGAATTTTTCCAGTCCAGTCCCTTCGCACATGGCGGCGGTTATGGCAACGATGCGCTCATCGGCGGCGGCCAGCCCAACGAGGGTCCTGCCGAAAACCTCTGTGTAGGAAGGGGCGGCCCCCGGCGAAGCAATCGTCATTCCGGTTTCGACGTCAAAAGGCGCGATACCGTGATAGGTGGGCGAGTTTTCTTCGGCAAATTTATACCCGCGGCCTTTTTGCGTGATCACGTGGACCAGCACAGGGCCTTCCAGGTTTTTGACGTTTTCAAAATTTTTGATCAGATGGTCGAGGCGATGGCCTTCGAGGGGACCGACATAGGTGAAGCCCAGTTCCTCAAAAAGGGCCCCGGGAACGACGAATGTCTTCACGGATTCCTCGACCTGACGCGAAAACCTGATTACCTGCTCACCGATATTCGGGATTTTTTTCAGAAAATTTTTGAGCTCGCCCCTGAGCCTGGTGACACGTTCGCCGGTCATGATTCTATTTAAATAAGAAGAAAGGGCCCCGACGTTGGGTGAGATGGACATCTCATTGTCGTTTAGAACGATGATGACGCGCTTTTTACGGTCGCCGGCCCAGTTGAGAGCCTCAAAGGCCATGCCGGTGGTCATGGACCCGTCGCCGATAACCGCTATCGTCCGGAATTTGTCGCCTCTGAGGCAGTGGGCTTCGGCAAAAGCCGCCGCCGCCGCAATCGATGTGCCGCTGTGGCCGACATTGAAGGTGTCATAGACACTCTCTTCTCTTTTGGGAAATCCGCTTAAGCCACCCTGTTTACGTAAAGTGGAAAACTTGTCCTTACGTCCCGTGACAATCTTGTGCGTGTAACACTGATGGCCGACATCCCAGATGAGCTTATCCTCCGGAGCGTTGAAGACATAATGCAGCGCCAGCGTCAGCTCGACCGCGCCCAGTGAGGATGCCAAGTGGCCGCCCGTGGCGGCGACCGTATTGACGATGAGATTTCTTATCTCGCCGGCCAGCGTGTTGAGCTCGGCCAGATTCAGAGCGCGCAGGTCTCGAGGGAGGTCTATATTCTGCAATACGGTGTAATCGACGTTTTCGGGATGCTTCATTTACTTTACGCCGCCCTTCATGATTTTCGTTCCATAATGAAACGGGCGATCACCCTCAGGGGCAAAGCGCGCGAATCGAACGCCGCGATGGCTTCAATGGCCGCCTCCACCGCTTCTGCCAGCCTGGCTTTCGCCTGTTCGAGCCCCAAAAGCGCGGGATAGGTGACTTTGCCCCGGGTGGCATCGCTGCCCGTGTTTTTGCCCATGAGAGCGCTGTCGCCTTCCACATTGAGGATGTCGTCGGCGATTTGAAACGCAAGTCCGACGTGGGTTCCATATCTGCAGACGGCCTGGATTTTTTCTTCACCTGCGCCGGCGAGAATCGCACCGGTTTTGACGGCCGCCTCGATGAGCGCACCTGTCTTACGCCGGTGGATCTGTTCCAGGCCTGTAAAGTCCGGTTCAACCGTTTCGGCCAGCATATCCAGAGCCTGGCCTCCGACCATGCCCGCCATGCCTGCGGCGTGCGCGATTTCCTGAATCACCGCCAGACGCCGCTCTGCCGGGAAACGGACTTTTTGGGCCTGCGACAAAAGGACGAAGGCTTCCGTCAAAAGAGCGTCGCCGGCGAGAATCGCTATCGCTTCTCCGAAGACTTTGTGGCAGGTGGGTTTACCCCGGCGGAAGTCGTCATTGTCCATTGCAGGCAGATCGTCGTGAATCAATGAATACGTGTGAATCAACTCCAAAGCGCAGGCTGTCGGCATGCCGGTCGCGATGTCACCTCCGCAGGCCTCGAGCGCCGCGAGGCAGAGAATCGGCCTGATTCTTTTGCCGCCGGAAAAAACACTGTAATGGACGGCGGTGTGCAGCTCCTGCGGCATGCTGTCTTCATCAGGCAGGTAGCGCTGGAGAGCATCTTCCACAATGTCGCACCGGTCCTTTAGATACGCTTCAAGAAAATCATCATTGTTCATCTGTATCTTCATCCTGGAATGCTTTTGTCTGCAGAGAATTTTCTTTTTCCAGAAGTATCTCCACACGGCGCCCGGCTGCGTCGAGCTTGCCCGAGCAGAAACGGATCAGACGGATGCCCTCTTCGAACGCTTTCAACGCCGCGTCGAGAGGCATTTCACCCGCTTCCATTTCCCTTACAATCTTTTCAAGCTTTTCCAGAGCTTCCTCAAAATTTTCTTTTGCCATGGCTGATTATTCCTCGAGTATTTTATCCACGCTTGCCCGGACGCTTCCCTGCGCCAGTTGAATACGGACTCTTTCTCCCAAAGTCAAGCAACAAGCGTCGCGGACGATTTCACCGCCGGACACTCGGCGGGTGATGCTGTAACCTCTTTGCAGAACCGCCAGGGGGTTTAAAGAGGCAAGCAGTGCGGCCTGGCTCGTGAGCTTCTGCGTGCGGCTTTTGTGGTAGTGTTTCCAGCCGTCTTTAAGATCCTTTTGCGCCGCGTCGAGAAAAAATCTTTTTTCCCTTATTTGCCGCCCCGGGTTGAGGTTTTCGAGCTCCAGCTCCAGCTGGCGCAGCTTATGACCGAGTGTCTGTGCCTGAAGCGCGAAAGCATTGCGGATTCTTTCGCGCAGGTCGTCGAGCGCGATTGCGTAATCAGACAGAAAGCGGCGGGGGTCCTTAAAGCGGGACTCCAGCGTATCGAGTGCGCCCTTGCGGTCATCGAGCATACGCTGCTGGCCCGCGATAAGACGCTGTCGCAGGCTGTGGAGCGCTTCGAGCAGATCGCTTCTGCGGGGGACGACGAGCTCCGCGGCCGCGGAAGGCGTCGGCGCACGCAGATCAGCGACAAAATCGCAGATGGTGAAATCTGTTTCATGGCCGACGGCAGAGACAACAGGGACGGTGGAACGGACTATTTCTCTGGCCAGATCTTCATCATTAAAGGGGGCGAGATCCTCCAAGGAACCGCCGCCGCGAGCAATGATGATAATATCCGTCAGGCCGTGCCGTTGAAGATTTCGCAAAGCCGCAATGATTTCCCGTGCCGCTGATTCACCCTGTACACGAGCCGGCGCGACCAGAATATCCACAGATGGGAACCGCCGCCGGGTGATGTTTAAAATATCCCTGATGACCGCTCCGGTGGGCGATGTAACGACGCCGATACGACCCGGAAGAAAGGGCAGTGTTTTTTTACGGGCGGGGTCGAACAGCCCTTCGGCGGCAAGCCTTGCCTTGAGCTGCTCAAACGCTTTTTGCAGAGCCCCGACCCCCTGCGGCTCTACCGATTCCACAATGAGCTGATACTCACCGCGAGGCGTGTAAGCGCTCAGGCGGGCCCGGCACAGGAGCTTCATCCCGTCTTCCACTTCAAACCTTGCCGTCCGGATGCCGAAGGGGCGAAAAAAGACGGCCCGGATCTGGCTTTTGTCATCTTTTAGAGTGAAATAAGTGTGCCCCGATTGAGGACGACGTAAATTGGAAACTTCGCCTTCCACATAAAGTCGGCCGAAGGCTTCCTCCAGGAAGGTTTTAATATTATCATTGAGTTGTGAAACGGTAAGAATTTCTTTCATCCCGGGCGAAACTATCAGATATCGGTATCTAAGACAAGATTCAATTGGCCCGCAATAAGGCTAAGATGTTCAAGACGCCGTCGCGGCCCGTTTATCCGGCTGCTGTACGGGGCGTTTCCCGGTGATGTGCTTTGTTTTTTGCTTTCCATGTAAATCGAGGGTGTTCTTGACAAGAGGATGTGTATCGTGCAAGTCAGGTAAAAAATTAAAAACCGCACAGGGGGAGTTTCTGTATGTCTGACCGATATGATCTGGTTGTCGTCGGCGGCGGGCCGGCGGGTCTGGCCGCGGCACAAACAGCGGCCGGAGCCGGAAAAAAAGTTTTGATCATGGAAAAAGACGGCTGGGGCGGCACATGTACGCACCGGGGGTGCATTCCGACTAAAGCCCTGCTTGCGTGCAGCCATTTTTACGCGGGACTCAAAAAACTACGGCGTGTCGGGATAGACACGGACAGTGCAACGGTGGATTTTGCCGCAATGAAGAAACATCAGGATCAGATGGTGAAAGTTGCGGCTCTGGGCGCGCGCAGGTTGCTTGCAAATGCCGGTGTCGAAATCAGGGAGGGCGCCGGGGAAATTATTTCGCCCTGTGAAGTCCGCTTGACGGACGCGACGGGACGAAGCCGGCGCCTGAAGGCGGACCACATTCTCATTGCCTGGGGCTCTGAGCCGCTCATACCGGATGGTATTTGTCTTTCCAAACGGATTTTGTCCTCGGACGGCATTCTCAATATGAACTGTCTGCCTTCGAGTATAATCATTGTCGGTGCGAGCTTTATCGGCGTGGAATACGCTGTTTTCTTCGCCGAACTCGGTGTCAAAGTCACGCTGGTCGAGCTGATGGAGAGAATTTTGCCGCAGGAGGATGAAGAGGCGGCGGCTTTTCTCCACCAGGAGCTTTCCCGTCTGGGCGTTGCGCTGCATGTCTCGACGACGCTGGTTTCACTTGATGAGGCTCCGGAAGGAATCGTCATGCAAATCCGGAAAGACGCTGAAACTGCGCAACTGCGAGCAGACTGCGCCCTTCTTTGTACGGGCCGCAGGCCTCTTTTGCACCAAAAGGAACTTGAGGCAGCCGGGATCGATTATGATCTCAAAGGAATAAAAACAGACGCGCGCATGATGACCAGCGCCAATGATATCTATGCCGCAGGAGATGTCACCGGAGGCATGATGCTGGCTCATCGCGCCGCCGTGCAGGCGAAAGTCGCCGCACAAAGCATGTTTGGCGGTAGTGATTATAAATATGATGAAAACGTTATTCCCTCCGTTGTTTATAGCCATCCCCAGATTGCGCGTGTTGGCTACACTCAGAGGCGTGCCGCCGACGAAGGCCTGAGCGTGGAAGTTATGAAATCAAGTTACAGCGCCAATATCATAGCGCGTACGGAATTGATGGGGCAGGGGTTTGTGAAGGCTTTGTTTCATCACAATGAAATAATCGGAGCGGTGATCGCAGGCGACAATGCCGCCGATCTGATCGCTCCTCTCGGTCTGGCGGTGAGCTGCCGACTTACGAGAAAACAATTGAAGTCGTGGGTGATTGCCCATCCGACGCTCAGCGAAATTTTTGTTGATCTTCAGTGGTGAGAAAAAAGCGGCTAAACCAAAAAGGCGCCCCGTGCGGGGCGCCTTTTTTACTGGTGTGGCTATTTCTTGTAGCTGTAGAAGCCTTCGCCCGTTTTCTGGCCGAACTTGCCTTCAGTATATTTTTTCACAATGGTCGGCACGGGCAGGTCTGCGGGGTCGCCCGACTCATAGAAGTGGCTCATGCCGATGTCATAGGCCAGATCGATGCCGGTGAGATCCAGCAGGCGGAAGGGCCCCATCGGGTGGCCGGCGCCGTAAACGCACGCCTTGTCGATGTCCTCGTAGGAGGCCACGCCCATTTCCAGCATCCAGAAAGCCTCTTTGTGGATCGCGCTGAAAATACGGTTTAAGACAAAACCATCCACTTCTTTTTTTACATGAATAGGGATTTTGTCGATTTTAAGGCAGAAATCCATCATGCACTGAGCGGTTTCATCCGACACATGGGAGCCCTGAACCACTTCTACCAGCTTCATGACCAGTGCCGGGTTGAAAAAGTGCAGGTTGCAGACACGATCCGGGCGTGTTGTCGCGTCGGCGATGCGTGAGCTGACGATAAAGGAGCTGTTGGTTGCCAGTATGGCGCCGGGGGGCGCTATCTTGTCCAGATCGGCGAAAATTTTGCGCTTGAGGTCAACTCTTTCCAGTACAGCCTCGATGACCACGTCCGCGTCTTTGGCTGCCTCCTTCAGGTCGCCGGTGAAGGAAATTCTGGAGCGCGCGGCTTTGGCCTCATCCTCCGTCATCTTTCCCTTCTGGACGCGGCCCGGCAGATAATTGTCCACAAATTTTTCCGCTTTTTCCAAAACGGCCGGGACAACGTCCGTGCTGACCGTTTTATAACCGGAAAGAGCACACTGGAGCGCGATCTGATGGCCCATATTGCCGGCACCTACTACGCACACGTTTTTCACATCATCAATTTTCATGTTTTCTCCTCACTTTCTTTGGTTTTTTTGAAAAGATTAGCAAACAATGATAAGTCCTGCTATAAAAGGACACCATACAACGATCGTTGGATGAATTATTTTGGCTGCGATGTTTTGTCAAGCCATTTTTTCAATACGGTTGAAAGACAAAATCGGTCCCATACGGAACCATAGCATGTTTGGAGAAAAATGCCATGCAGACTCAAGGAGAAAAGAAGGCCGCCGGCAGCGGCGGCCGCGGGCGCAGAGACAACACCCTTTATCAGAAAAGGCAGCTGCACATACTTAAAAAAGCGACGAAACTTTTTATCAAAAAAGGCTACGCTCAGACTTCGATGAGGGAAATCTCGAAGGCGACCGGAATAGATATACGAAATCTCTATTATTTTATTAAAAGCAAGGAGGAGATTCTTTTCCTGGTTTTTGAAATGCTCCACAATCCTGTTTACGGGAATTTTAAAAAAGATGAAATCATGAATATTGATGACCCTGTTTTGCAGCTCAGAACCGCTATCCGTGAAATGATCAACAGCGGCTACGACTATGGCGATGAAATCCTGCTGATGTACCGGGAGTCCAAGTCTCTGCCGAAGAAACTGTTGAAAGTAATTCTGGAAAGAGAACAGCAGGTTTTCGAGCGGATAGAGGAAATCCTGAAAAAAGGGGTCGAAAGAAACGTTTTCTTGATTGAGGATACTTCTTTTACCGCCAACATGATTCTTTATCAGTTGTCCGTCTATCCGCTGCGTCACTGGAACATGAAAAAGTATACAAAGCAGGAATTGATCGATTTAATTGAAAAAAATGTCATGAAAACGGTAATGCCCTGATCCGGACGGCGTGACCGAATAAAAAAGCCGGCTCCGCCGGCTTTTTTATTCGGTTTTGCAGGAGTTTTATCCCAGATATTTTTTAGCCATGCCGCCGATGATTTCTTCTGCTTCAGAGGCAATCGATTTCACCAGGTCCTCCACCTTAGGCATGTCGCTGATTCGTTGAGCGCACTCTCCGGCAGCCATCATCGCCTTTTCTTTATCGCCTTCGAAAACGGCCTTGATTGATTCGTTTTCATATTCGATCAAAGACATATCTTCCATGTCCATGTAGCTGTCAGGCGTTCCCAGAAACACGCCCGGCGATTTTTTCAGTGTGTTGACCGCGTGCTCTTCACTGCGAGGGGTTCTCAGCCAGCGGGCCGGTCCCACATATCCGCGGGCCACCAGTGTGCCGCGGTCCTGAGCTTCTACAACGGACTGTTTCCACAAAGGCGGGAAATCACTTTCCTGTGTGGCCAGAAAGCGGGTTCCCATGAGCACGCCGTCCAAACCCATCGCCAGCGAAGCGGCCAGAGTTTTGCCGTCGGATACGCCTCCTCCGCCTACTACGAGGGTATTTTCATCGGAGACCGCCTCCACTACGGCGGGGAATAAAACCATCGAGTGCAGCGGTTCCCAATGTGTATGGAAGCCGCCTTCGTGGCCGGAAGCGACAATTATATCCACGCCGGCTTTTTTGCAGCGCATGGCGGCGCGGACAGATGGGATAATGTGAATCCAGGTAAACCCCGCGCCTTTAATTTTGTCACCCCAGCCCATCGGGTCACCGGCGGAGGTGTATATCACCTTCAGTGTCTTTTTCATTTCCGGATTTTCTTCCCGCACTTTGATGGCCGTTTCGATCATGATATTTGCCTTTTCTTTGAGCTCGGCGGAGACCATCACGTTGGGGCCGAAAACGCCGCCCTTGTCTTTGACCAGGCGGTGGGTGCGTTTCAGAACCGTTTCCAGCACAGTGGCCATGTCGTCATCACGGTTGGCTTCACCCGTGTCGCAAAAGGCATTGTATACCCAGGGCTGGTCATGTTTGTTGAAAAGACCGCTGGTGGACAGCAGGCCCAGCACGCCCGCGTTGGCCGCGGCCACGCAAAGGTTGTTGTTGGAGAACGGACCCATGCCCGCCTGAATAATGGGATATTTAATCCCGAGTTTTTCGGTCAGTCTTGTCTTGATCATAGAACATCTCCTTTATAATATTTTTTGGTTTAGCCTATACTCTACCGTAAGGTCTTAATAATCAGCGGTTATTTCCCTGATACTGGTCATTGATTCGCGGGGGTGGACCTGCTGCAGTGTGTTGAGGCGGGTAGTGCGTGAGTGCTTCTCCTTAAAAGCTTATTTGATTTTCTCCTGTCGGTTCCTCTTTACAACGGACGTCAGTTCAAATCCATTAATGGAGAAAGGCGCGTTTTGTCAAGATGTTTTTCAAATAACCCTCTAATTGTTTGATTTTTCGGCAACTATGTATAATTATGCGCAAGGGACCGGCTGGGATGCTGAAGGTGGGATGAGGCCGGGAAGAGAACGGGTAAGAAACAAGCCGGCGGCGGCGGACGCTAAATAAACCTTGACAGGGACACTCCTTCAATTTATTACAACCAACGATCGTTGTATATATTTTACCGGCACTTATCCTTAAGGAGGAATGATATGAACATGAAAACAGAAAAAGTCAAAGTAGCGAGAGGAACATTCAACGTTCGGGACCGGGGCAACAAAGACGGCTTCCCGGTGGTGATGATCCACGGGTGGCCGGAAAGTTCGTACTGCTGGGAGGGGGTGACGAAATTCCTTGACCCGCAATGGCGGGTGATCGCACCTGATTTACGCGGATTGGGTGATTCCGAGCGCACCCTTGATGTGAAAGCCTACCAGAAAGTTGAACTGGCCAAAGATATCATAGAGGTTCTCGATGCCATGGGCATCAAAGATTTCTTTCTGGTCGGTCACGACTG
Organism: Smithella sp.; assembly: GCA_012522275.1. Lineage (GTDB taxonomy): Bacteria > Desulfobacterota > Syntrophia > Syntrophales > Smithellaceae > UBA8904. Next base: position 5,267 of record JAAYKU010000111.1, on the reverse strand, counting down.
GGGTGGCATTGTGGCACAGGAACTGGCTTTTTTGCAGCCGGAGCGGGTGAAAAAATTTGTCATCATGAACATTCCCGTTCTGACAAATCTCAAAGGGGCGGAGGAAGTAACCAAAGCGATGATCGCTATTCGATACTTCCCTTACTGGTACCAGTATTTCCAGATGCAGCCGATTCTCCCCGAGGTGATGATCAAAGGGAATGAAAAAACATGGGTCAGCTTTTTCTTCGGACAGAAGGGCCAGGACGGAATTATTCCCCGGGATGCGATAGCCGAATACATCCGCTGCTACAGCATTGAAAACACGCCGGCGACCGCTGCTTCTTTGTACCGGGCGATGCCGCTCGACGCGCAGCATTGGGCGAGTCTTGCCGGAAAGCGTTTTACCATGCCTTCACTCTACATTTACGGCAATGAAGATACAGTCATCATACCGGCGAACATCATGCATCTGGAAGATTGCTTTGATTCGATAGAAGTGGTCCAAATTAAAGCTGCACATTTCCTGCAGGAAGAAAAGCCGCAGGAAGTTGCAGAGGCGATGAACAGTTTTTTCAAATAAATACTCTTGGTCTCCGGCCGGCAGGATGGCCGGGGACCGGCCTTTTCAGTAAAGAATTATCAGGGAGGGTGAGCCGTGTCCGGTATGGAAAGCAATGAAGACCAGTTTCGCGCACTGGCGGACAATCCCAGTGATGGGCCTTTTGTTATGCTCAACCTGTTGAAGTTCAAAAAAGCCGGGGGACGGGAATCTTATTTTCGTTATATTAAGGAGTCCGGGCCCTTTGTCGATGCGGCAGGCGCGAAAGTAATATATTTCGGCAAGCCCAAAGAGCTGCTGCAGGGAAAGGAGGACTGGGATCTGTTGATGCTTGTCCAATATCCGTCGAGAAAGGCCTTCCTTAAAATGACCTCCGATCCGGGGTATCTCAAGGTGCATGAATCCCGCGCGGAAGGAGTGGAGCGGGTTGTTCTTTATGCCACGGACCCTGTGACTTTTAAAGCGATACTTTCTCCATAACCGGGCGCTGGCACTGATCATCCGAGGAATCGGAAAAACCCTTTGCGGCGCACCGGTTTTTTTCACTACAAGCCGATAGCGCCGCTTGTTTTGCCCCCATTGCTGTATAAAAAAAAATGAAAGCCCCCTTGCTTCACGTGAAGCAAGGGGGCTTTTTTCCGTAACCGGCCTGAAACTGTGCCCAGTCGATTAGTTGAGGGGCACCCACTGAATCATGTCAGGCTCTGTGCTCTTGCTCATCTTCTTGTATTTATCAAATTCAGCCTTGGTCTTGGGAAAGGTGAACAGATAATTTACTTTCGTAAACTTGCCGTTTTTCACTTGTTGCGTGATCAGGCCGCAGTACATGAAGCCCTGGTCGTTCATGCCGAACAGTTCATTGGGGACGACATCGCCGAGAGTCGGCAGCGCCTTCGGAATATTGCGGCGGATAACGACCGGGTCCAGCGACTGGCACTGCTGGATAGTTTTGGCGATAACTTTCATCGGATTGTAATGCAGCACGCATTCTGCAGTCATTTCTCTTTTATACGCGGCTCTGAATCTCTCGCTGAAGCCGGGCACTGCGGGCAGAGGAAGTCTTACCAGGTCACCGGTGCTGATCATTCCTTCGAGGGTCTTCATGTCTTTGATGACTTTGGTAATATAGTCCGGCTTGGCCTGGTCGATGACAACGAAGCCGCCTTTAAAGCCGAGGGCTCTGGCCTGCTCGATGACCAGCACGGTCGGGGCCGAGGGGCCGCCAATGAGCAGAAAGTCGGGTTTTTTAGCCAGCGCCGCGGTGAGTTGAGCGGAGTAGTCGGTCTCAGCATAGTAGTTAGCGGGGAAGTCGCCGACATTGCGTCCGCCTTTGTTGGCCCAAAAACTATGAAACGCTTTGCGCCAGGCATCGCCATAGCCGCCGGTGGTCACGATACTGGCGTAGGAGCGCCAGCCGTTTTCCCAAGCTGTGTTGACGAAAACCTGCGCATAAGTCATGAAGCTCGGCACAGCCGTGATGATCATCGGGTGTCCCTTATCCAGAAGAACGTGAATGCTGGTGTAGGCCGCAAGGATGAAATTGGCCGGTTGAATGCCCATGATGGCCGCCGCAGAAGTGAAGTTGGGGCTGAAAACAACGATTGCCTTGTTCTGGTTTACCAGACGCAGGGCATTGTTTTTGGCCTGAGTCGGGTCCATGCGGTCGTCGAGCCTTTCCATTTTGAACGTGTATTTTTTCCCTCCGACGGTGACGCCGCCGGCCGCGTTGAGTTCTTTGATAGCCATATCGACGCCATACATGCAATCCTGGCCGTACTCGGCGGCAGGCCCGCTCAAAGGTGCCGAAAAACCAATGACAATTTCATCCGCGAAAGCTGCCGCGGCCCACGTCAGTAATACAGCCGTTAACACAGTACAAAGTAACGCTTTCCAACTCTTCATTGCTATATCCCCCTTCTCTGGATAAAAATTCCGGTCATGAACAGATTTTCATGACGCGGTGTTTAGAACTGCTTTTTACAGCCTGCCGTCTTTTACTTAACCTATCAAGCATTAACGCCTGTATGATATTTTGCATAAACTCCACCCGCGATTGATTCGACGGAACACGGATTTTAATGATGCACTGTAGCCTGCAGGACTCTCGCGTGCATCTAATGACAAGCGGTGGTTTATATTTCTACACCAACCTTTCAGCAGACAAAGCTGCCGCAAAAAACCTGTTCGTAAAAATCTGTATAACGAATGTCGTTTCTCATATTAAGATGGCTTTGTTTTGTCAAGCATTAATTTTTCGCTTTCCCGCGCCGGTTGCGGGTATGACGCAATGATGAAAAGTCGATCCTGCTTGTTAAAATGAGGCTGAAGAGTCGAAAATTGCTTTTTCCACATATCCCCAGGTTGTCATATGAAAATCGTGTCCAATTGGTCGAGAAGACCACCTCATCGGTGGTGTGATTTTTGTGTAATGTCGTTTCGGTTTCTTTGCCCGGATATTTTGGCTGTTGCCGTGCGCTGCCGGATGCGCAAAAAAATAATTTTTGGCAAAGCATGCCGGCGGTCACGTACAGTAACGGTGGTCAGAGGTTTTAAGTTCACAAAATTAATGGCGCGGAATTTTTTGTCATTGACAAAAAACCAGATCTGCTTTAAACTCAACGCCGTCTGCTTCGTTTTTTCATTTTGAAGCGACGTGGTATGTGAGCAGTTGCCAAGCTGGTGAAGGATTCAAGGTTTTTAGGAGATGCTGTTTGGATTTCATAACCAAACGGAAGACCCTGTAAATAGGACCGATTCTACATCTGGAAGCTTTGGAGGCCCTGTGTTCGCAGCATCTTCTGTGTTCAAAGATGTTCAGCATATAATGCATACCCATCTTAAGACCGTTCCGCGCAATGCCCGTACGGGAATTGCGCCGGCCAATAACACTATTCAAGTTTTCAAATCGTTGTCAGTACTTCATAACCCCCGACAAACAAGTTCCGATGCTTTCAAAAACCTATGTTGTTGCCGCACGCTGAACCGACGGCTGTTTGTGTCTTTACCCGGTGGTCCGGATTTTGCGCTATCCGGTATCAGCTGAATCTCAGGAAGTGTTCCTTTTCATCAGGGAACTTTGTATTGTGCAGTAAAGAATCAGTTCAAAAATATTGAGGGTGAAAAAGTATGCTAGTTTATGTTGAGAATGTGTTGGTGTACACTTTTCTTATGGGCTCGATTTATCTTCTCATTGCCCTCGGCTTTTCTCTGATCTGCGGGGTTTTGCGGATTTTTCATCTCGGGTATGCCTACATCTTCCCTCTGACGGCTTATGGCACCTGGATGCTGATGACGACGCTGGACTGGCCGCTGATACCTTCAATTTTAGGAATGGTTGTAATCCAGTTTATTATTGCGGCCCTGATTTATAAGGGGATAATCAAAAGATACTTGAACGCAGAGGATGTCCTTTTGACGGCACTGCTGCTTATCGCCTTGATCGTCGAACAGGCGGCAAACTATTTTTATCCGATACAGGCGGGCGTTTATCTGGATACCACGCTCATGTCGGGCATATTTCAGATTGGCGGCGTGGTCGTTCCCAAGCAACAGGTTGTCGGTTCGGTAATCGCTTTGCTGATGACCGGCGCCTTTGTTCTGTTTTTTGTCAAAACAAAAACCGGGATGGCCATCCGCGCCCTGTCACAGGACATTTATTCGTCGAAAATTGTCGGCATCAATGTGGAGACGCTTTATATGTTCACGATGATGATTGTCCTTGTGCCGGTGATTATCGGAACGCTGATTGTAGTGCCGGTCTGGGCGCTCGAGCCGCAGATGGGCTGGACGTACATGATTACCGCCATTCTGGTCGCGGTCCTGGGAGGCCTGGGCAACATCAAAGGAACCATCCTGGCCAGTTACATCATCGGTCTTGCGCATGCCATGTCCTGTTTTGTGATCAGCGAGCCGCGCTTCATGAATCTGTCGGCACTTATTGTCGTGATGGTTGTTCTGATTGTCCGCCCTCAGGGCTTAGCAAGGAGTGAATCTTTATGGTAGAAATGGAATTAAAGCGGGACCGTATCGTCATCCGGCTGGGAACCAAAAAATGGGAATGGGTGCTTGAGCCGCGCTACTGGCGCAACACACTGATCTGGGCCGTTGTTCTGTTTATTTTTCCGACGGTATCTTATTTTGTCAGCCCCGGGCTGATCAATACGATGATTTCGGCCAACATTTACGCCGCCATCGCGATGCCGCTGGCGCTTTTGACCATCGGGACGGGACGGATGAATTTCGGTCCGCAGTTTTATATCGGTGTGGGAGGCTATACGGCGGCCCTTTTGAGCATCGCCTACGGCTGGGGGCCATTGATCACTTTACCTTTTTCCATTTTGACATGTATGGTCGCCGCTCTTTTATTCAGCCCGCTTGTCCTGATGGCGCGGGGGTTGTACTATGTTTTGCTCACACTTCTGCTGCCGCTGGTTTTTCTTGAAGTGACTTTCATTTACCCGGACATTTTCAAGGGGGACACAGGACTTTTCGGCATCGTGCCTCTGCTGGATACGGGCAACGCCAAAAACAATTTTCTTTTTATCGGCTATATTTCCACGGTGATCATGTTCACATATCTGTGGATCATCAATAAAGTGCTCAAATCCCGCTATGGTCTTTTGATGGCGGCGATCAATGACGACGAGGATGTCGCCCATTCCATCGGGATCAACATCAGCAAGATAAAAATTATCGCGTTTGTTTCCGCCTGCACCATGATCGGCAT
>JAAYKU010000110.1 GCA_012522275.1 Smithella sp. | reverse complement strand
TGTCGGGCCGGGATTATTGTATTTTCCGATCTGCCGTCGCGCAGAAAGCAAGATTTACGGAATTTTTCTGAATCGCTCAAAAACTTCAGCAAATCATTAACAGGCAGTGTCATGAAACAGGCCAGGAAAAAAGAACTTACAGCCTTACAGACCCTCAAGGATCTGATCAGCCATAATCGCGAGTTCGATATTATCGATCTTTTCTCCGATTTGCACGCGGCGGATATTGCCGATCTGATTGATGAGCTCGAAGAAGAGGACCGCCTGAAGCTTTTTTCCCTCTTGGACGTGGAAAAAGCCTCCGACGTTATCCTGGAGCTTTCCGACAGCTCCCGAGAGCAGCTCATTGAGGATCTTCCGCAGGAGAGGCTCACCGACATCATCGAGGAGATGGCCTCCGACGACAAGGCGGACATCATCGCCGAACTGTCCGACGATCAGGCCAAAGCCGTATTAGAAGCCATCGAGCCGGAGGAATCCGAAGAGGTCAGAGAGCTGCTCAAGCACGCCGACGACACGGCCGGCGGCATCATGCAGTCGGAGCTGGTCTCCGTCAGGAAAACCGCGACGATCAACGACGCTTTTCAGGCCGTGGTGGATGCCCGCGATGAGATGGAAAACATCCACAGTATTTTTGTCGTCGATGAGGAAAACGCCCTGGTCGGTACCGTCCCCCTGCAGAGACTGATCACCATGAGGCGCTTTACGCCCATTGTGGATGTCATCGACGAAGATATTCCCGGCGTCAGGGCGGATATGGATCAGGAGGAAGTCGCGCGCCTTTTCGAAAAATACGACCTGGTGGAGGCAGGTGTTGTGGACGAAAAGCAGCGCCTGCTGGGGCGGATAGTCATCGACGACGTCGTTGACGCGATCCAGGAGGAAACGTCCGAGGACATGTTCCGCATCGCCGGCCTGGGGCATGATGACAATATTTTCAACAAGGTGTCCGAAGCCGTAAAAAAAAGACTGCCCTGGTTGTATCTGAATCTGCTTACGGCGCTTAGCTCCGTGCTGGTTATCGGTTATTTCGAGGATACCATCAAGGGTATGGTCGCCCTGGTTTTTTTCATGCCGGTCGTTGCGGGGCTGGGCGGTAACTCCGGCGGGCAGACGCTGGCCCTTGTGATCCGAGGGATTGCGCTGGGAGAACTCACGTTTGAAAACAGCAAGAAGGTCCTCATGCGCCAGATTGCCGTCGGGATAACCAACGGCGTGTCTGTAGGCCTGGTCATCGCGCTCATCGCTTATTTCTGGAAGGGGATTCCCATTTTGGGATTGATTCTGGGGCTGGCCATGATCGTCAGTGTTTTTACCGGTTCCATGGCCGGGGTGCTCATCCCGCTGGCCCTGAAAAGACTCAATCTGGACCCGGCGCTGGGTTCCAATATACTGCTGACCGCTTTTACCGACGCATTCGGCTTTTTCTCCTACCTGACGCTTGCGACCATATTGATCAAAATATTCATGTAGATACCCGTCCGGCGGGAGGGGGACACGGCTTTAGCCTTTCTTCTTGTGCCGACGCCTGTTTTTATGCTACCTGATTGAGGCGGAAATTCAATGTGCTTTGGGAAGGACTCACTATGTATAGCATCGCCTCTTTCAGAGACATCGTTGACCAGCCTTACCCTTATTTACAAAACCTGAAAAATCTGCAGGGAAAAAAGATCGTCGGCACAGTGTGCACGTACGCCCCCGAAGAAATCATTCATGCCGCGGGGGCCCTGCCGGTCAGGCTTTTCGGCTCCGATTCCGCCATCCACCGCGCCGAGCTTCACCTTCAGTCCTATTGCTGCTCTTTGGTGCGCGGGATTCTGGAGGAGGCGCTTACCGACCGGCTGGATTTTTTGGACGGCATGGTTTTTCCTCATACCTGCGATTCCATCCAGAGGCTCTCTGATGTCTGGCGGATAAATCTGAAAAAAACTTTTCACGCGGATGTCGTGCTGCCGGTCAAGCTCACCACGGCCGGCGCCCGGCAGTATCTGATCGATGTGCTCGACAGATTCAAGGCCGATCTGGAGCGGCAGCTCGGCAGGGAAATCACTCACGATGACCTGGCCCGTTCCGTCAAACTCTATAATCAGATCCGCTTACTGCTGCAGAGGCTCTACCGCCTGCGCTGCGATCACCCGGAGGTGCTCGACGGGCGTGATTACCACACGATTATTCGTGCCGCCATGATCGTGGAGCGTGAGATTTTTCTGGAAAGCCTCACGACCATTGTTGCCGACCTGGAAAAGACAGTGATGCAAACAAAGCCGTCGCACCTCAAAAGACTGGTCATCTGCGGCGGCATCTGCACTCACCCCGATATTTACGAAGCCATCGCAGAGGCGGGCGGGGTTGCGGTAGGCGACGATTTATGCACGGGACAGCGATATTTTGACGGCATCATCGACGAGGCGCTCCCGCCTGTCGAGGCGATAGCCGGCCGCTATATCAGGCGCGCCGTCTGTCCGGCAAAACATACAGGCATCACCAGCCGCGGGGAGAATATTATCCGGACGGTACGGCAGTGCAGGGCCGATGGTGTCGTTTTTCTGCTTCTCAAATTTTGTGATCCACACGCGTTTGACTATCCCTACATGAGGGAAATGCTCGAGCGTGAAAACATTCCCTCCCTGCTTCTGGAGATGGAGGACCAGTCGCAGGCGGCAGGGCAGGTGCAAACGCGCCTGGAGACCTTCGTGCAGATATTGTAAATTTATTTTCCGTCCGCGAGGCGAAAGGCGGTTGCTTTTTGCAGATCGCCGATTGGGCAGAGGTGATTGTATGAATCAGTCAGATCCCGGCGCAATGAAAACACTCGGCGTTTATCTGTTCGGCCAGGCCAAAAAGCTGTCTTTGAAATTCAAAAAGGCGCCGACGATGAAAGACCTGATGATGGTCTATTACAGTGAAGCCAAGTCGGCGAAGGTTACCGGCAGGAAAGTGGCCTGGATCACCAGCGGCGGACCGGTGGAGCCGCTTATCGCCATGGGCGTCATTCCCGTGTATCCGGAAAATCACGGCGCGATGATCGGCGCGTCCAAAATGGGAGCGGGGCTTTGCGAGAAGGCCGAGGCCATGGGCTACTCCAATGATCTGTGCTCTTACGCCCGCTCCGATATCGCCTGTGCTACCGTCAACGGAGGCCCCATCGGCGGGCTGCCGCGGCCCGACATGCTGGTGTGCTGCAACAACATCTGCGGCACCGTTCTTAAATGGTATGAAACGCAGGCGCGTTATTTCAACGTTCCTTTGTTTATTCTGGACACGCCTTTTTGCCATACCGGGTATTTTGAAGAAGCGGCCCGTTATGTACGCTCCCAGATCGATGAATATATTCAGTTCATCGAGGATGTCTGCGGCAAAAAATATGATTTTGAGCGCCTGCGCGAAGTCGGACTTTTGTCTTTCGAAGGGCAGAAGCTCTGGCAGGCGGTGCTCGACACAGCGGCTGTCCGCCCGGCGCCGATGAGCGCGTTTGACGCGTTTTATCATCTGGCGCTGATTGTCACGCTCAGGGGAACGAAGACGGCCGGCAGTTACTACCGTAATCTGCTGGCCCAGATGAAAGACCGGGTCGCCCGGGGCATTGGTGTGGTACCGGATGAGAAGTACAGGCTTTTGTGGGACAACATCCCCATCTGGCCGCGCGTGCGCTGGCTGTCGCAGAAATTCGCGTCGCATAACGCCTGCCTGGTGGCGGATACCTACACTTCCGCCTGGTGTGGTACCACGAAGTATATCGACGAAAGCCGCTTTATCGATTCCATGGCCGAAGCCTACACGCGGATTTATCTGAATATCGGTGTGGATGAAATGGCGAAAACGGTCATCGAAATGATCGATAAATACGATGTTGACGGGCTTGTCCTGCACTCCAACCGCAGTTGCAAGCCTTATTCCTTCGGTCAGCTCGACATTGAAAGGATCGTCGGCGAGGAAAGGGGCATTCCCTGCCTGATGCTCGAGGCGGATATGGTGGACGACCGCAGCTTTTCCGAAAGCCAGATTGCCACCCGGATCGACGCCTTTATGGAAATTATAAAAGAGAGAAAAAAGAATAAAGGATAAAAACAGGACACTAAACGAAATGGTAAAAATCATTGAAGCACCGGCCGCGGGATGGACGCCGCTGGTTGCAGGATGCGCATCATGATCACGGTGGGTATTGATATCGGTTCCATCACGGCCAAGGCGGCCATTGTGGAAGACGGCAAAATTCTCGGGACAAAAGTAATTTTCACCGGCTATAACGCGGAGGCGGCGGGCCTCAAAGTATATGAAGAGGCGCTGTCCGAGGCGGGCTTCGACGCGACGGCCGTTTCAAAAATCGTCTCCACCGGTTACGGACGCAACTCGGTTAAATTCGCCGACAGGGCTTTCACCGAAATCCTGGCCCATGCCGCGGGTGCTCATTTCGTGAACCAAAAGGTGCGCACGATAATCGATATCGGGGGGCAAGACAGCAAAGCCATCTCCCTTGACGAGGCGGGCAAAGTCAAAAATTTCGTGATGAACGACAAGTGCGCGGCCGGCACGGGCCGCTTTCTGGAAGTGATGGCGCGCGCGCTGGAAGTCAATCTTGATGAATTCGGCGCCATGTCGCTCAAGTCGCAAAAGCCTGCCAAAATAAGCAGCCTCTGCACTGTCTTTGCCGAATCGGAAGTAATTTCACTGATCGCCCGCGGTGAACACAGGACGGAGATTATTGCCGGTATCCATGAATCGATTGCCGCGCGTGTTTCAGCCATGCTTGCGCGTGTCGGTGTCGTCGAACCGGTGATGATCACAGGCGGCGTCGCGCAAAACGAAGGTGTCGTCCACGCGCTGGAAAAGAAACTGGGGCTGAAAATCGAAGTCTCCCCCTGGGCTCAGGTCAACGGCGCCATCGGCGCGGCCGTACTTGCCGCCACGCTGTAGCCTGTCACCCATTATTCCTTACCTTGCTCTAATATGAAAATTTAAAGGGAATATGGCCGGCCGCCAGATAGTACAGCAGCTTCAGGGATTCACCGCAGAAATCACGCCATTCTTTTGTATCTTCCCACCATTTTTCCCGTCCGTTTTCCGTGAAAAGAGCATGGGGATAAATCCTGATGCCCTGCGGTAATCCGCAATATGCATAGCAAAGATAGCTTCTGCGCGTGTGAAAGGAGGGGGCGATTAAAATTGCGTCTTTTACCCGCTCGTGCTCCAGTTCTTTGATGACGAATTGAGCTTCCTTTAGAGTGACCGGAGTGCGTATCGGCACGACGATGACCTTGAATTGCCCCTCTTGTAACCCCGCGTCACGTAGTTTACGGCATACCTCGTCCGGATAGTCGCCGTTGATGCCGAACGGCCGGTGCGCCGGCGCGATGCGATGGATCACGACAATGATTTTTTTGACCTTTCCCGCCTGCAGCAGCTCCAGGCCCGCCTGAATAAAACCCGTACGGATATAATCCGCCCCTTCCAGAATGACGATATCCGCCCGATGATCACCTGCAGGCGCCATAAAGCGGCCGGCGCCGGTTAAAATGGCCTCTTTTTTGGCATACAGGATAAAAAAAACGGCGGCGACCACGACGAAAAAAATGAGGCACCAGATAATTATCGTTTTCTTCTTCATTTTCCCTGCTGTTTCATTGTCGGTGTTTGAACATGAGAGGAGCTCTTAAAACAGGAGGGCGGATAATACAAGTGCTATTTACGGACTTGGCAAAGACACGGTTCATTGCGCATGAGATTTCCATACGCCCGTATCAGCCTCTAATAATAACCGGTTTATTGTGAATATAGAAAATTTCCGTATCCGGATTGCTTTTTGGGCGGTCGGGAATTATATTTCAAGGAAGCGTCAGTTGTCAGGTGATTGATCGTAAAATAATCAGGGAGGGAAGTGATATGGAAGATGTTTTGTCCGCCTGCAGTGTAACGATGAATATTCCGGTAGCGTGGGGAGAGATGGACGCCATGGGGCATGTCAACAATATCATCTATTTCCGTTATTTTGAAACTGTACGGATCGAGTATTTCAACCGTCTGGACATGCTGGGCTACACGCGCGAAACGGGTATCGGGCCGATTCTTGCCTCCACCGAATGCCGCTACAAGCTGCCTTTGCAATACCCGGATACGATAATTGCCGGAACCAAAATTTTGAGTATGGAGGCGGACCGCTTTGTCATGGGCTATGAGGTTTTCAGCACAAAGACAAAAAGGATCGCCGCCGATGGAGAGGGTGTCGTTGTGACCTATGACTACCGCAATAACGTAAAGGTTAACATTCCGGATACTTTGCGCGCCCGTATTATGGAGCTGGAAAAAATGCACGGCTGAAGAGGGGCAAAGCCGGAAATTACCAAGAAACAACGGCGCGGGAGACCTCCCGCGCCGTCGGTGTAAAGACCTGTTTTTTTCTTCCGGGGCCGGGGGGCTACCCCAGCCACCTGACAAACTGGTAGGCGGCCGCCCCTCCCGCGTATGAAATCACCATTGTCATGGTAATCGCCCCGTAAAACCATTTGTTGCTGTTCATCTCCTGCTTCAGCACGGCGATGGTGGCGACGCACGGCATGAAAAGCATCATCACGACCAGAAAAGCGGCGGCCGACGCGTGGTTCATAATCGTCGGAAGGACGCTGGCCAGTCCCTGATCACCCACGGAATACAGCACGCCCAGGGTAGCCACCACTGTTTCCTTCGCGATAAGCCCCGTGAAAAGCGCGGTAATCATTTTCCAGTCCAGTCCCAGCGGACCCCCCAGAGGTTCCATCAGCCGCCCCAGAGACGCCAGCCAGCTTTCCTCCACATTGCCTGTCGGGAAATAGGAAACAATCCAGATGATGATGGAAACGGCCAGGATCACGGTTCCCGCCTTGCGCACAAACGCCCATATCCTTGAACGGATGGCCATCAGTATGGTCCGTATGTCCGGGCGGTGATAGATCGGCAACTCCATAATGAAAGGGGCGTCCTGCTTCCAGAGGGTTTTGTTGATGAACATGCCGACTATGCCTAAAACGGCGATGTTGAGCGCCACGATGCTCCAGGAGACAAAAACCGCCTTGTCCCCGAAGATGGCGGCAGACACCAGAGTCAACACGGCAAGCCTGGCGGTGCAGGGGACAAAAGGGATCAAAAGCAAGGTGATCATGCGGGCCTTGCGCGTTTCGATAATGCGCGCACCGAGCACCGCCGGCACGTTGCAGCCAAAGCCCAGGCACATGGGAATGAAGCTTTTGCCGTGCAGCCCGACCAGGTGCATGATGCGGTCCATCACAAAGGCGGCCCGCGCCATATAACCGACATCCTCAAGAAAGGCCATGATCGCAAAGAAAATCAGTAAAATAGGGACAAAGCTCAGCACGGAGCCCGCCCCCCCGATAACGCCGTTGATCAAAAGACCCTGCATCCATGCAGGCCAGGCTTTCATGGAAGGCTCAGCGTATTGTGCAAGCTCCTGCATGCCTTCCTCGATCAGGTTTTGCAACGGCACGCCCACGCTGTAGGTCAGAAAAAATACCAGCGCCATGACGGCCAGAAGAATCGGTATGCCGTAGGCGGGACGTGTCAGAATGTGGTCGATCCGGTCGGTCAGGACCAGCTGCCCCATTTTAAAATGTGACACGGACGCCCTGGTCATTTTCTCTATCCAGTCGTAGCGTCCCCTCACAACTGCATGCAGCGCGTCCTCATGCTGCAGAAGCATTTCCTGGATGGCGTCCCAGCCGGCCTGCGGGATGATCTTTTTGGTCATGGCGGAAACCTCCGGATCGCCTTCCATCAATTTAACCGCCACCCATTCGGGCGTGAAGGGCGCTTCGACATGCGGCCGCACAATTTCCAGAATGTTGCGGTAAATGTCCAGGTGATCATCGGAAACAGCCGGCAGCTCCGGCTTGAAATTCCACTCAGGCGAAGCGGCGGCGATAATCTGATCCACCAGTTCTTTAATGCCTATATTGCGCCTGGCGACCATGGGGACGACCGGCAGGCCCAGAGACTCTTGCAGTGATTTTGTATTGACCTGCGTACCCTGCTCTTCGGCGACGTCCAGCATGTTGATCGCCACGATCACAAGACGCCCCAGCAGCAGCACCTCGGCCAGAAGATAGAGGCTGCGCTCCAGCGCGGCGGCATTGAGCACCAGCACGACGAGGTCCGGTTGTTCCCTGATGATGAAATCGCGGGCGATCCTTTCCTCCTCGGAAAAAGCCGTGAGGCTGTAAGTACCCGGCAGATCCACCATACGGATGAGCTTGTCCTCGACGCGGTGCTCACCTTCTTTTTTCTCGACGGTTTTTCCCGGCCAGTTGCCTACGTGCTGGGAAAGCCCCGTCAGAATATTGAACACCGTGGATTTGCCGACGTTGGGCTGACCGACCAGGGCGACGGATATTTCCTTTTCCACCGGCACGGTACAGACCTCATCCGACGGGTCTATTTTATAAACCATGATTTTCGCCGACTCGCCTCGCCCCAGAGCGATTCTGGTTGAAGAGACAAGGATGACGACCATCCCTCCGCTTACCTGCACAACGCGGAAGCGCGCTCCCGTGACAAGGCCCATGCCGGCCAGCCGGCTGGTGAGCGATGAGCCGCCGTCGATGGAGTGAATGATGCCCTGATCCCCCTCCCGCAAGTTGGCAAGTGCTGCAAGATTGTCCATCAAATTCCCGCTTTCAGGCCGACCCGGTATTTTTTCAAAATCCGCTGCGGACCGTAGGATAGTTTTGTTTTTCGTAAATTTTTATTGCCCATGTCCTCTTCCAGATTCAAGTACTTATAATCCGTCTCCAGTTTTTTGGCCGTGTCATTGAACATGAACTGATAAATGCCGTGATATTTTCTGGAGCCTTTGGCAAAATGCAGGCAGAACATATCGCTGTTTAGTGCTTCTCCGATGATAAATCCCGCCGGCTGATCTTCGATGTAATAGATCGTGCCCCACAGGGCAAGATCTGAAAAGTTCTGTAAAGCCTCCGCGCACACGGCAAAATCAGTTTTAGCCGGAGAAATACGTGATTCGTCCTGCCAGGTTTCCAAAACGGCCATGGCATCGGTGAGAGCATCATCGCCCAGGGACCGATCGACCGCCTGATAGGCGCCGAAAAACTGATTGAGGTGGTTGCGGTGCCGTGTGAACTGCTTTCCGGAAAATGACGCCATGGCTGAGCTCAGGTAAATGTAGTCGGATTCACTGTCGTCACATGAGACGCTGAAAGTATCGGCAGGAAAAAACGGCAGCCACTCCTCCGGAATCGGAAAGAAAAAATTATCCGCGTCAAGAAATTCCACAAGCGTTTCCGCCGAGCAGACCTCCGGGCTCGACAAAGGCATGATGTAATTTTGCCCCTTGAAATTATAGGCGGAGATAAACGTGCCGCAGTCCTTGGTCTTTATGTTATAGCGGCCGATGTTGCGAAACAGGTAAACGTTGGCAAACGTATAGTCGGAAATATTCAGGTGCATCCGGTGAAAACGCTCGGCCAGAAACGGGCGGTGTTTCAGCTCTATATTTTCTGTAATCTCCATACGAAAACACGTGTGTCCTTTCGGGTCCCGGACTCAGAGGCCAAAGAGGTGTTCATTGTCGCGAAGCCACAGGCGGTGCGTCCGGTAATCAGGTAACACCTCTAGCACCAAGTCCCAGAATTTTGAAGAGTGATTTTTCTGTCGGATATGCATCAGCTCATGGACAACCACGTAATCAACAACTTCGGGTGGCGCCATGATCAGGCGGAAGCTGAACGCCAGACGATTGCTTTCCGAGCATGAACCCCAGCGCCTTTCGGCTGAGGTAATACGGATGCCTCCATGTTTCAGTTCCAGCAGACGGCTGTAGTGCTCAACCCGCCTGCTGATGTAATGCAGAGCCTTATTCTTATACCAGGCGATAAAATAAAACTTTCTCATGCTTTTGTTTTCGGGGCAGTTCAGAAAAAAGCATTCATTGCGCAAGGCCACGCCCTGGTTATCCAGTGGTTCGTAGCATGCCTCAAGCGGATAGGGCCGGCCCAGATAATAAAAAGACTCGCCGCTTATGTAGCGCTTTTCTCTTTGTTTGAGCG
>JAAYKU010000109.1 GCA_012522275.1 Smithella sp. | reverse complement strand
GTTTAGGGTTGGTGTCGCTGCAAGATACGATGCGACGACTCCAGAGTGTTCAATGAACCGCCGGATGCGGAACCGCACGTCCGGTGGTGTGGGAGGACGGCGGGGGTGACCCCGCCTCCTACCTAATTATTGGCCGGCGCGCCGCGCAAGTTTCGTCCCGGCAGAGAATGAAAGACCGCCAGACCGTTAAGAGATTACAAGCGCATGCCCGACAGCTGATGATTAAGCCCGTTTTCAGCTGTGCCTGCGAGGTACATCGGCGACAGCCTTCCTTAGACTACGAGCCATGAGCTGCCAGCTTATCCCTATACGCCGTTCACTAAACCGTCCAACTGTCTAATCCGTCCAATCTTCTTTTTTCATCCTTATCGCCTGCAGCATAAAACGCCAAACTCCATAAGTGATTGACACAGGCGGTTGATTATATATAATCGCGGCCATCACACAATATGGAAATATGGAGGAGGCGTCATGACCGGGTTTAAAAATTTATTATATGCTATTGACCTCAATGATGACCATGTTACATCCGTCAACTACGCCCTTAAAATAGCGCGTCTGTTCCAAAGCAGAATCCATATGCTTTATGTCAATGACGCACAGGCCGGCTACCGTCACCCGACGGATCGGGAAGACGCGGTAGCATTGAAAGTGAAAAGCGTAGTGCCGGACTCACTGCTGGAAGGTCAGGATATAGTTTACGCTACTGCCAAGGGATCAGCGGCAAAGGAGGTTGTCCGCTATGCCGAAGAGCAGCAGGTCGATCTGATCCTGATCGGCCATAAATACCGGGGCAAACTCTACTCCTCCTTGTTCGACAGTACAGACATCAAAATTATTGATGAGGCCCGCCTGCCCGTTTTAGTCATTCCTGAAGAATAAGTATTCCGGAGCTGAGTAAACCTTTTTCGTAAAATAATCAGGGGATGGAAATGAATATATTGGATAAGGTGTATCTCGGAAACTCGCTTCAAAGCTGGCTTGTGGCTTTGTGCATTCTGCTGGGCGTTTTTTTCCTGTTGAAAATCATTCAGCGCAAAGCAATATCCAGACTGTCAGGGCCGACCCGAGAGACAGACAATCAGATCGATGATTTGCTGATCAGTATGTTGAAGAAGACAAAATTCTTCATTCTGCTGGTGGCTTCCGCCTATCTGGCCTCGCGTGTGGTTGTCCTGGGGCCCTCCGTTGAGCCCCTGTGGCAAAAAGCGGTTGTCCTGCTGTTGATCATCCAGGGCGGGCTCTGGGCCGGCGCGGGGATTAAATTTCTGATTAGCCGGGTGCTTCAGAAAAAAATAGATCAGGATGCAGCGGGCGCCTCGACAGTTACCCTGTTGGGCTTTGCGGCGCGCCTGATTTTGTGGGTTATTGTAGCGCTTTTGATCCTGGGCAATCTGGGCGTGAATATCACCGGGCTTATCGCCGGGCTGGGCATCGGCGGTATTGCCGTGGCGCTGGCCGTTCAGAATATTCTGGGCGACCTGCTGGCGTCTTTGTCTATCGTTCTTGATAAGCCGTTTGTTATTGGTGACTTTATCGTGGTGGATTCCATGTCCGGTACGGTGGAGCATATCGGCCTGAAAACCACACGCGTCCGGAGCATCAGCGGTGAACAGCTTATCTTTTCCAATAATGATCTGCTCAAAAGCCGTATCCGCAATAACAAGCGCAGGGAGCAAAGGCGCATTGTCTTCACCTTCGGTGTCATGTACTCAACGCCCCTGGAAAAGATCCGGCGTGCGAAGAGCATTGTTTGGGATATTATCACTAAAATACCACAGGTGCGGCTCGACCGTGTGCATTTCAAGGAATACGGCGCCCAGGCGCTGGTGTTCGAAGTGGTCTATTTTGTCCTCCTGCCTGATTATATGCTTTACATGGATATTCAGGAGCGTATCAATCTGGAAATGTTTGAGCAATTTCAGTCCGAAGGGATCGAATTCGCCTATCCGGCCCAGACTGTTTTTTTGCGACAGGCGCCATCCCCGATCCGACAGGAAAAAGATGAGCTTGAAGCATGAAATCCGGCGTATTGTATAAGCGCGTCTCTAACGGATAAGTCGATGCAGCACATTTCATGAAACGACTACCAAAGAAGCCGGAACCGTTGTTTTCCACACTGCCTGTGTGAGACGGGGCCGGAGCACCTCAAGAGAGTATTTTATGTTAAGCATTTATTTTTCCATGCTGTTGCTTATATCCTCAATCACGGCGCCCGCTGTGGTACAGGCTGCCGAATCCGGCGGCATCGGCACAATGCTGCCTTTGTGGTCGGCTCTACCTTTCGCGGGCATTTTGCTCTCCATCGCGCTTCTTCCCCTTTTCTCCCCGAGTTTCTGGCATCGTCACTTTCCTAAAGTGTCAGCTTTCTGGGCGCTGGCCTTTGCCCTGCCGTTTTTATATTTTTTCCGCGGCGACGCTGTTTACGAAATTCTTCACATAATCATTGTTGACTATATTCCCTTTATTCTGCTTTTATGGGCCCTGTTTACCGTTTCCGGGGGCATTTATATCAAAGGCTCGCTCAAGGGAACGCCGGCGGTAAATACGGTCATTCTTCTTATAGGCACTCTTTTGGCATCCCTCATCGGCACTACCGGCGCGTCTGTGCTTTTGATCCGTCCGATTTTACGCTCCAACGCCTGGCGGGTACACAAGGTGCACACGATTGTCTTTTTTATTTTCCTGGTCAGCAACATCGGCGGTGCGCTCACCCCCCTGGGTGACCCGCCGCTTTTTCTTGGATTTCTGCACGGCGTTCCTTTTTTCTGGACGTTCAATATACTGCCGGAAATGGTTTTCGCGAGCGTGTTTCTGATTGTCTTATATTTTCTGTGGGACTCCTACGCCTACAAAAAAGAAAGCAAGACGGCCATGCCAACGGGCGGCACGGAGCCTCTGACCGTCGAAGGCAGGCGTAACTTCATTTTTCTGGCCGGCATCATTTCCGCTGTGCTTTTCAGCGGCACAGTCAGACTGGGCGAGGTAAATATTTTCGGCATCGGGCAGAGTGTGGAGAACCTGCTGAAAGATGCAACCCTGATTCTGATGGGGGCCTTATCACTTATCTTTACCCGCCGGGAGGTGCGCGAAGGAAATGAGTTTGGCTGGGCGCCGATTCTGGAAGTGGCCTATTTGTTTGCCGGTATATTTATTACCATCATTCCGGCACTGGCCATTCTTAAGGCGGGTGAACAAGGGGCGCTGGCGTGGTTGACCCGCTTTGTTCATACGCCCGCTCATTATTTCTGGGTGGTCGGTGTTTTGTCGAGTGTTCTGGATAACGCGCCTACCTATCTGACTTTCTTCAACAGTGCTCTGGGCAAGTTTTATCCCGGTATGCCGGAGGCGCAGGCTGTCGCCAGGCTGGTTGTCGAAAAAATACCGTACCTTGCTGCTATCTCGGCCGGTGCGGTTTTCATGGGTGCCAATACATACATAGGAAATGCCCCCAATTTCATGGTCAAGTCCATCGCGGAGGAGGCGGGAGTCAAGATGCCGAGCTTTTTCGGGTATATGTTCAAATACTCAATTCCGATCCTGATCGTCCTTTTTATAGCCATTACCTTTGTTTTCTTTTGATATTTCAATGAGATCCGGCCGGCCAAATATTCCTTGAAGACATGGCCGAAAGCGGATAAGGTGGCGCCGACTTTACACAGGATGCCGTCGTGATTATAATTACGAAGTCTTTGCCTGTAGATGATCAAGCGACATCAAAAAGAATATGGAGGCCCCAAAAATGGCCACAACTTTACGTAAATCCCTGGAGACCATCGAGGATTATAAAATCAACAGTCCCCAGTACGCGGATCTTCTCGATATTTTGGCGGAGATTCTGATTCTGAGAGAAGGTTACCGCCAGAGCATAAAGCACCCGATTTTTTCCGTGGAGGAAAAACTGATACAGGGCAAGATGGCCGGCGGGCTTCCTTTGATTGACATGTCCGGCAAAAAATATGATTTGACACGTCCGCGGGAATATTTCTATGCGCTCGTCGCCATTGCGGAAAAGAGAGTGCCGCTGGAGGGGCATAAACTTTTCGATATTGTCCATGACAAGTTGTTTGACTGGGAAAAAATCACACTCGCGTCCTTCAACCCGGTACCGGACGAAGATGAAATCATCAGCTCTGACCTCAGGGAGCCCAAAGACGATGAAGAGCAACTTGATTTGATCGATTTGTTTATCGAAGAGAGTCTGCGTCCGGAGCTGGAGGTGATTGCGGAAAAATACGGACCCGCGATCGAAAAATCAGACTGGTCGGAAGGCTACTGCCCGGTTTGCGGCAAAGAGCCGAAAATCGGTGAAATCCGGGAGGGCGAGGACGGCAGACGCTATCTTTTCTGTCATCAGTGCGGCTATAAGTGGCGTTTCCGTCAGATCAAATGCCCCTTTTGCGGCAATGAGGAGCAGCACTCCCTGGCTTATTTCGCCGTGGAGGGGGAAGAAAGCCGCCGCGTCGATGTATGCAACAAGTGCCGGCGCTACATAAAGATTGTCGAGCTTTCCGACCCGGCCGAAGAGGTGAACCTCGATGTCGAGGACATCGCCACGCTGCACTTGGATATGCTCGCGTATGAAGAGGGCTATGATTGACGCTGTGTCAAAAAAGGTAAAAGTGAAAAGAAAAGTCCGAACGGGTTAACCCGTTCGGGCTTCATTGTTTTTTGCAAATAAGAAGAAGGAGCTTCCCGTTATCCCTTTTGCCTTCATCTCCGAACCTTCTTCTAATCCGGATGACCGGCCTGCTCCTTGACGATGGCCGCGCCATATTCTCTGCCTTTGCTGAAAGCGTGAAGGTTCTTGTCTTTGGTCTGTGCGGGCACGGAATCGGCGATGGCTTTTTTGAGCGCCTCGGCGGGGACAAGCGCTTCAACCGCGGACAAAAATCCCAGCATGACGATGTTGGCCATCATCTTGGTCCCGAGCTCCTCGGCGAAACGGGTTGCGGGAATGTTAAATGCCTTGAGGTGCATATCGGCTTTGCGCATGTGCACCAGGTCCGTGTCCCATAAGAACGTGCCGCCGGGCCGCAGGGTTTTGATGTTTTTTGTGTAGGCCTCCTGGCTCATGCACACCAGAATTTCCGGCTCGGCAACATAAGGGAAGAGAATTTCTTCGCCGCTGATGATCACCTGACTTGCGCACGAGCCGCCGCGTGCTTCCGGCCCGTAGTTTTGTGTCATCGTGGCATGCCTATGGGCGTAAAGCGTTGCGGCTTTGCCCAGGATGTCGCCTGCCAGAATGATCCCCTGACCGCCGAACCCGCTGATTACAATATGTCTTTCTTTTTTATCCGGCATGATCGCTACCGCTTTTTCTGATGGTCGGGATTCCCCGCGCGCCACGCGGGCATCTGCGGCCGGTTATACTTGTCATAATGGTCTATGAAGGTGGGCCGTTCTATATCGACAAATTTTCCAACGACGATTTCCCGGTCGATGTCCAGGGTTGCCTCACGCGGATCAATGTCGCTGCGGGTCACGGAGCGGCCGCGGTAGAACTTCAGCATTTCCAGTGCGCTTCCCATGCGATTGCGTCGGCCGAAGGACGAGGGACAAGGAGCGATGACTTCTACAAAGCCGAAACCGCGTTTTTCCATTGCTTCGTTGATCGAGCTCCGTATTGAACGGACCTGCTGAGCGGTCCATCTTGCCACATAGGCGGCGCCGCATGAGGCGGCCAGATCGCAGAAATTAAAGGGCTCCTCGGGTGATCCGTTGAATGTTGTCGAGGTCTTTGCGCCCAGGGGCGTGCTGGGCGCCTGTTGCCCGCCGGTCATGCCGTAGTTGAAATTGTTGACGCACACGACGGTCATGTCGATATTGCGCCGCGCGGCATGAATGAAGTGATTGCCGCCGATAGCAAACAGGTCTCCGTCGCCGGAGACAACGATGATTTTAGTGTCCGGTTTGGCCAGTTTCAGTCCGGTGGCAAACGGGATCGCCCGTCCGTGCGTGGTGGGAAAAGAATCGAGTCTGATATAGCCGGCCATTCTTCCGGTGCAGCCGATGCCGGAGACCATCGCCACCGCGTCCGGGTCATAACCGCTTTCATTAATGGCTGTCAGCAGGGCATTGAAGACCGTGCCGATGCCGCAGCCGGGGCACCAGATGTGCGGAATGCGCTCTGTTCTCAACAGAGAATCCATCGGATGGGGTACAACGTACTTTACGGCTTTTGCTG
>JAAYKU010000108.1 GCA_012522275.1 Smithella sp. | reverse complement strand
TCTTCGGGTTTGTCGGCAATCATGCACTGCGTGGTCAGCAGCAGTCCGGAAACCGAGGCCGCGTTTTGCAGGGCAAAGCGTGTGACCTTGGTCGGATCGATAACGCCGGCCGCGATCATGTCTTCATATTCATCCGTACGCGCGTTGAAACCATAGGCGCCTTTCTTCTCTTTCACTTTCTCGACGACGATGCTGCCTTCAAAGCCGGCGTTCGCCGCGATCATTTTGATCGGCTCTTCGATCGCCTTTTTGATAATATTGGCGCCGATCTGTTCATCGCCTCCAAGGTCCATTTTCATCAGTGCGGGCAATGTGCGCAGGTAGGCGACGCCGCCTCCGGCCACGATTCCCTCTTCCACTGCCGCCCTCGTCGCATGTAGCGCATCTTCCACGCGGGCCTTCTTCTCCTTCATTTCCGTTTCGGTGGCCGCACCGACTTTGATCACGGCCACACCGCCGACCAGCTTCGCGAGCCTTTCCTGAAGCTTCTCTCTGTCGTAGTCGGAAGTGGTCTCCTCGATCTGTGCGCGGATCTGTTTCACCCGTCCTTCGAGCTCGGCGCGTTTGCCGGCACCGTCGATGATCGTGGTGTTGTCTTTGTCGATCGTGATTTTCTTGGCGCGTCCGAGGTCTTCGAGCTTCACGTTTTCGAGCTTATAGCCCATATCTTCGGAAATCATCTTGCCGCCGGTGAGGATGGCGATGTCCTCGAGCATGGCTTTACGGCGATCGCCGAAGCCGGGGGCCTTGACCGCCGCTACATGCAGCGTGCCGCGAATCTTGTTGACCACCAGGGTGGCCAGCGCCTCGCCTTCGATGTCTTCGGCGATGATCAGCAGCGGGCGACTCATCTTGGCGATCTGCTCGAGAATCGGAAGCAGGTCTTTCATGCCGCTGATTTTCTTTTCGTAGATGAGAATGAGTACGTCTTCGAGAGCGACGATCATTTTATCGGGATTGGTGACAAAATAGGGAGACAGGTAGCCGCGATCGAACTGCATACCCTCGACGATTTCCAGTTCGGTCTCCAGCCCTTTGGCTTCTTCAACGGTGATGACGCCTTCCTTACCGACCTTGTCCATCGCGCCGGCGATGATGCTGCCGATGGTCTCGTCATTGTTGGCGGAAACTGTGCCGACCTGAGCAATTTCTTTCTGATCCTTGGTGGGCTTGCTCATTTTGCCGAGCTCTTTGACAACAACCTCCACAGCCTTATCGATGCCGCGTTTCACATCCATCGGATTGGCGCCCGCCGCTACGGCTTTCACGCCCTCGCGGTAAATGGCCTGCGCCAAAAGCGTGGCGGTGGTTGTGCCGTCGCCCGCGACATCGCTGGTCTTGCTGGCAACTTCTTTAACCATCTGCGCGCCCATGTTTTCAAATTTATCTTCCAGTTCGATTTCCTTGGCCACGGTCACACCGTCTTTTGTCACGGTCGGTGAACCGAAACTTTTGTCGATAATCACATTGCGGCCTTTCGGGCCGAGGGTCACTTTAACCGCGTCACTCAACGTGTTGACGCCTTTCAAAATAGCTTTTCTGGCTTCTTCATCGTAAAGAAGTTCTTTAGATCCCATTGTATATACTCCTCCTTATATTTTCTTATTTTTCAATAACACCCAGAATATCGTCTTCCCTCATGATCAGATACTCTACACCGTCAATTTTTATGTCGGTTCCACCGTATTTGCTGAAGAGAACCTTGTCGCCGACTTTGACATCCAGAGGAATCAGTTTGCCTTCTTCCGTCTTTTTGCCTTTGCCTACGGCGATCACTTTACCCTCGATGGGCTTCTCCTTGGCTGTATCAGGAATGATAATGCCGCCTTTGGTTTTTTCCTCCTCTTCCAAACGCTTTACAATGATTCGATCCTGTAAGGGTCTGATTTTCATACTGTTTATCTCCTTTCTTCCTCTTTGAATGTAATTTATGCTTGCCGCATAAGCGGCGCTATTTTATGCATGATTTCCTCTGTGTCAAGGTTTTCGCAATATTTTTTAAAAAAGATTTTCGAGCAGTTCGCGAAGAGAACGGATGGGGCGAATTTCCATATCAGGCGGCGCATTGACGGACGTGCTCATCGTGTGAGGGATGATGCAACGGGTAAAACCGAGGCGGGACGCCTCTTTTATCCTCGTTTCCATCTGGGAAACGGCCCGCACCTCGCCGGTAAGGCCCACCTCTCCGAAAATGACCGTCAGGGGCTCTACCTGCCGTTCCAGAAAACTGGAGGCCATGGCCGAGACGATGCCCAGATCCGCCGCGGGCTCTTCCACCCTTACCCCGCCTGCGGCATTGATAAAGATGTCCGAACCGCCCAGCTGCAGGCCGCAGACCTTGTCGAGCACCGCCACCAGAAGCGAAACACGGTTGTGGTCCACGCCGATGGCCGTTCGTCTGGGCATGCCCAGATTGGAGGGGCTTACCAGCGATTGAATTTCCACCAGAATCGGCCTGGTGCCCTCGAGGCTTGCCGCAACGACGGAGCCGGGCGCGTTTTGCGGCCGCTCACTCAAAAAGAAAGCGGAAGGGTTGGCAACTTCCTTAAGTCCCCTGTCTCTCATTTCAAAAACACCGATTTCATTTGTCGGACCGAATCTGTTTTTGATACCGCGGATAATCCGATAGGCATGTCCGGAATCCCCTTCAAAATAAAGAACCGTATCGACCATGTGTTCGAGCACTTTCGGACCGGCAATAGAGCCATCTTTGGTCACATGCCCTATGAGAAACAGGGGAATGCCGTTTTTCTTCGCGTGGTGAATCAGACGCGAGGAGGCCTCCCTCACCTGACCGACACTGCCGGGCGCGGACATCAGCTCTGCGGAATAAACCGTCTGGATGGAGTCGATGACCACCACATCCGGCTCGTTTTCTCTTATCTGCTCGATGATTTTTTCCAGCGACACCTCCACCAGGACCAGAAGGTCTTTGGCCTCCGCGCCGATCCGGCGCGAGCGCATCCGGATTTGATGGGCCGATTCCTCGCCTGAAACATACAATACCTTCTTGCCGCCGGCCGCCAGATTTTTCATCACCTGAAGCATCAGCGTCGATTTGCCGATACCCGGCTCGCCACCCACCAGTATGGCGGAGCCGATCACGATCCCGCCCCCCAGCACGCGATCAACTTCAGTGACACCGGTCAGAATACGTTTGCCCTCTTCGGCCGGTATTTCAGAGATCGGCATTGGTTTGCCGTCAAATTTAATTTCGTTGCGGCCGCCCGTTTCCGCGAGCGCGACGATCTCTTCGGCAAAGCAGTTCCAGCAACTGCAAGACGGACATTTGCCCAACCATTTGGGCGACATATACCCGCACTGCTGACAGACAAAACTGGATTTGTCCTTTTTCAAACCGACCCCCACTCTAATCCTTTATCCTT
>JAAYKU010000107.1 GCA_012522275.1 Smithella sp. | reverse complement strand
TGATGTCCGATTTTATTTTTTCTTCATGCTCGATGATGTAAATGACGCGCTCCAGCACGGCGGGAACGGAACCGCTGGCCTCGCCCGCCCTCAACATGCTGCAGTACAGAGGAGGGAATATTTTAGGATACTTTTCAAAAGCCTCCGTGATGGTGGCGCCCTGCCGTATGTCGGTGATGATTCCGGCTATCGCCTTTTTCAGCACCGTGCTTTCCGTCTGGGCCTCGAGCACCTGCATCAGCCTGATAATCGGTACGCCGGCGTTGAGCATGGAGCGCAGTTGCTTGGTGAATAAAATGAGGTCTCTTGTTTTGACCGTTTCGGCAAGGGCGGTCAGCCGGTTCAAAAGCGAGTCCTGCCTGAGCTGCGCCGCCGGAATCACCTCGGAGGGCATGAGGCCGCGCGCAACTAAAATGGCATTGGCTCCGGTGGGAGAATCCGCCTCCAGTGTGCCGGAAACCGTAGTGCCCGTTTCAGATATCGCTTTGTATTGAAAAGTTGCCATGCTTCATCCTTCCCGGCTTCATGTCATGACGGAGGCCAGGGCCTCTTCGAGCGTGGTAACACCTTTGAGTACTTTCTGAGCCGCATCTTTTTGCAGTGTCCGTAAATTGCCCGCTTCCACCGCCGCACGTGCGATGTCCTGACTGGGTGCGCGCCTCAGGATCATCTCCTGAACCGTTTCGTCATTGACCAGCACCTCGAATATGCCCGTGCGCCCCTTGTAGCCTGTGTTTTTGCACTGGTAGCAGCCGCGGCCCCGTTGGAAATTCGCGTGTTGGGCGTCTTTTGTGTCAATGCCCAAAGAAGCGAGTGCTTTTTCTGAAGGATCGTATGACTCTTTGCAGTAGGGGCATACTGTTCGGACGAGCCGCTGGGCGAAAGACACCAGCAATACGGAAGAAACCAGAAATGGTTCGATCCCCATATCGATAAAGCGGGAGATGGCGCCCGCCGCGTCATTGGTGTGTACGGTGCTCAAGACCCGGTGCCCCGTTTGCGCCGCCTGCACGGAGATGGCCGCTGTTTCCGGGTCGCGGATTTCTCCCACCATGATCACGTCCGGGTCCTGACGTAAAATCGACCGCAGGCCGCCGGCAAAGGTCATCCCCGCTCTGCGGTTGAGCTGGATCTGGCGTATGTTGTTGATACGATACTCCACCGGATCTTCCAAGGTCATGATGTTGATGTCCGGCTTGTTGATGGAGTTTAAAATAGCGTACAGGCTGGTGCTCTTGCCGCTGCCGGTAGGCCCGGTGCTTAAAATCATGCCGTAGGGCTTGCGGCTTACCTGATTGATTTTTTCCATGTCCGCAACGTTCATCCCCAGGCGGTCGAGCGAGTAAACCCCCCCGCTGGTGTCCAGCAGGCGCAAGACCATATTCTCGCCGTAAATGGTCGGAATGGTCGATACGCGCACGTTGATTTCTTTTTTATCCAGTTTGAGCGTAAAACGGCCATCCTGCGGTATCCGGGAAATGGTGATGTCCATATTGGAAAGGATTTTCATGCGGGCGATGATGGGCAGGAAAAGAGATTTAGGCGGAGAGGG
>JAAYKU010000106.1 GCA_012522275.1 Smithella sp. | reverse complement strand
GGCGTGTTGTTGCCGACCAGATCCCAGTTGCCCTCTTCGGTGTAAAACTTGATGGCCGTACCGCGAATGTCGCGCTCGGCATCCGCCGCGCCGCGCTCGCCGGCCACCGTCGAGAAGCGTAAAAAGAGCTCGGTTTTCTTGCCGATCTGCGAGAAAATTTTCGCCTTGGTGTATTTGGTGATGTCATGGGTTACCGTGAAGGCGCCATAGGCGCCTGAACCTTTCGCGTGCATGCGTCTCTCCGGTATGACCTCACGGTCGAAGTGGGCCAGTTTCTCCAGAAACCAGACGTCCTGAAGCAACTGTGGCCCTCGAGGCCCGGCGGTCATCACGTTTTCATTGTCTACAACGGGAGCTCCTGCTGCTGTTGTCATTTTCTTTTTACTGTCAGTCATTTTCATTCTCCTTTCATGATTCAGTTTGTACAGCTAACGGTTGAAATCAGCGACGGCGGCTGGAAGAGCTCCTCGGAGCCCTTCCACGAAGGTCTCTGCAATGTCCCTGGTTTGCCACTTGCCGCTTTGTTCATTCATCTTTGTTCCTTACGTCCAATGAAAAGCCAACGATGCAAGAAATGTCATGCTTTGATTGGTTTTCTGCATCCTTGTCCTCACTTCACTCAAACGTTGCCCCTTTCAAGAGGTTATTATGACCGGCTCAAATCAAAAATGCAATATGATAGATGATATGGATGTTAGAAACACAGGTAGGTCAGGTCTTGTAATATCCGTTTTCTTCCAGGGCCTTAATGACTCTCCTTGCCGTCGTGTAGTGAATGCCCGGATGATCGGCAATCGACCTCATCGTGAACAGGTGAGGTCAGCCCCCTGACTCTTACTCATGATCTCTTGCCTGCAAGCTGCCGGCGCCTGTATGTATATCCAGCAAAGGCGGCCCATCCGCGCCGGCGAGCGCCTCGCGGTAGCGCTGCGCGTTTTCCAGAGCCGTGCCGACAAACGCGGCGATGGTCTGTAGCATTTTTTCGTCCGTTTCATTGAAGGCCCCCTCGGTCTTGTTGAGCACGGAGATGACTCCGTTTACCTTGCCTTGCGAAATGACGGGTACGCACAAAATGGTCCGGGGGCTGAAGCCCAGTTCGTGCTCGATATTCGGCAGAAAATTAGGGTATTCCTGCGAGCTGTTCACGATCAGCGAAACACCGCTGTCAAAAACATGGCCGGCCACCCCCGCTCCCTTCGGCAGTTTGACCGTTTTGAGTTTTTGCATGTCCAGACGGAAAGCCGCGGCGTAAGTGAGCTCATCGTCTTGCGGCATCATCAGATAACCGGCTTCCACCGGCAGGACGGACTGAATCATTTCCATGGTATTGGAAAGAATCTGTTCTGTATTGAATGTGGAGGCGGTAATCGCCTGGCCGATCAGCCTGAGCGAATCGAGTACGCGATCACGCTTGATGAGCGACTCGATGAGCCTTTCTTTTTCCATGGCAAGCGAAAGCTGGTCCCCCATCAGGTTGAGCACCTCGCTCAGCCTGAGCCAGTCCGCCCTCGGGATATTGAAAATAAGAATGACGCTGGTTACCTGTCCTTCGACTTTCAGCGGCATGATCAAGGCGCCCAGGACATTCGGCCGACCGAAAACCTTCTTGTCTATGTAGGAGGTCAGTTTATGAACGTCCGGGATGAACAGGTTGCGCTGTTCGTTGATGGCTCTTTCGATGATGCTCCCCTCATAGGTCAGCGTCCTGCCGCGACTGAGGTTGGTGGCAATGAAGCTCACAAAGTCCACGACACTGAGCTTGCTGGGACTGGTGTCGATCATCTTTAAAAGTGCAATTGTGTCGAAAGAGATATTTTTTCTCATCTGCTCGAAAATTTCCTGCGCCATCTCCTGCCCTTTCATGCTGGAGTTGATGGTTTTGGAAATATGCCGCAAGGACTGAATGTTGCGCGCCAGCTCCGACATGGACTGGTTCATGTTGATGTTGTCATAGATATAGGCCACGTTGGAAAGCAAAGGCACCAGAATATCGACATCCTCCCGCGTGAAAACCACTTCTGACGTCCGGCGGGAGATGGTGATCACGCCGATAACCTCATTGCTGGTTTTCAATGGCATGCAGATGAAGGACTTGGTGGAATACTGGCCGCGCGCCGGCCTGCCGAAGCGCGGATCGTTTTCGATATTTCTCACCAGCAGGGGCGCTTTGTTGATGACCGTATATTTGGCGATGCTGTCGTCAAACGGTGTGACTGTCCCTTTTTTGGTGTGTTCTCCCGGTCCGATGCTGGCCTTGATGACAAAAGAACGTCTGTCCGGCCGCGACAGCATCATGACAGAGCCGGTATCGGCATTGACCAGCTTGAGCACTCTTTCCAGAGCGATAAAAAGCAGATAGTCCGCGTTGAGGGTCATGTAGGAAAGATCGGAAAACTCCTTGAACATCTCCGTTTCCGCCGCTTTTTTTTCCAGGAAGCGGTTTTTTACTTTCAGTTCCTCCTGCAGGCTCTGAAACGAAAGAACGATGCTGTCGAGCTCTCCGGTAATGGTTTTCAAGCGGCGCTGAGTCGCTGTCTCCACCGTTTTGGCCAGGTCGGTTGAAATGTTTTTGATGTTGTCGAGTGTCTGGCGAAGCATTCTGAAGCCCAGGAGAATCAAAAGCAGAAAAATGAACAGGGCGGGAAGAACGAAAATATCGCTCAAGATATTATATTTTACTGCCAGATAAATCAGTCCGACCGCCGGAACGATAAAAAACAGGCCGCAGACGATGAAGACTCTGCGGTAGAGGTTATTGCCACCGAAAAACTCAACGAATCTATCTTTCAGATCCATAGCAACTCCTTGCCCCGTCCGGCTGTGACTCACTTAAATTGTAAAAGTGTAACTCCATATAAAAGTGAATCGGTACTGTGTCAAGGTAATTTATTGCAAACCGGCCTCGTCGAAAATTTTCCTGACCGCGTCGAGATACCGGGGCAGGCTGTGTGTTTTATAGACACGCTTGCGCACTTTTTCACTGTTTTTGAAGAAATTGCTCATGTAAGTCCAGATTTCCTTCATTTTGTTGATCAGATGAGCCTCTCCGGAAAGCAATTGCGAATATCGGGCAAGCAGCTCGTCGTGGAAAGCCCTCATCACGGCGGTTTTTTCGTTGTCCGGCCGCATTGGTGCGCCTTTTATTTCCTCAGCCAGAAAAGGGTTGCCGATGAGGCCCCGGCCGATCATCCATCCGGCAACCGTTGGGAAACGCGCGGCAAGCATCTCATATTTTGCCGTCGAATCAATGTCGCCGTTATAGACAACCGGATGCACGGACAGCTCGAGGCATTGACGAAACATGTCCAGATCGACCTCGCCTTCATACATCTGTGCGGCCGTGCGGGGGTGGATGATGAGCCCGGCAAGTGCAAAGCGGTTGAAAACCTCGATCACCTTTAATATTTCCTGCGAAGATTTGAGGCCGAGTCTGAGCTTTACACTAACAGCTGGCCTCATGCCGGGCAGCGCTTCTTGTAAAAAAGCTTCGATCCTGTCAGGATGGCACAGCATGCCCGCCCCCCTGCCCTTTCTCACGACCATGGGGAAAGGACAGCCCAGATTCAGATTCACTGTTTTGTGCCCCATGTCATAGAGCTGGTTGGCAAGCAAAACGAATTCTTCCGCGCGCGAGCTCATAATTTGCGGGACTGAAAAGATTCCCGTGTTGTGCTCCGGATGAAGACCGATAAGCAGGCTGTGCGACGCCTTTATTTTTTTCAGCGAAGCGATGAAAGGCATCACCGCCAGATCGACTCCCTTGAAATAAGCGGGAAACAGGCTGCGGTATATTCTGTCGGTCGTCCCCTGGATGGGCGCCAGGTAAATTATGGGCATAGCGGGTGGGAAGCTCCATTTCGTACACAGCTAATTTCGGAGACGGTTCTTCCCTATACCCGTCTGTTTGTCAAGATTTGTCTTGTGGCGACATTTGGGTCGTTTTGCCGGGACATAAATGTCGTCAGGCTCAAACGCCTTCCGGCATTGGGTTTTTCATTCGCGCCACACTGCATCCTTTTGCAGCACCATGACATTCATGTCGTCCCGACCGGTTATCAGATTTTTTATCATCTCGTGCAGAGAGCCAATGATACCGGCAGTTTGCAGGTAGAAGAAGAGGCTGGCACGTACGTTGCTCTTAAACAGGGCAAAGCAGGCGCGTTGATTGGGCAAACAGCAATTGTGCAAAGCTCGTAACCAGACAACAGGCTTCGGCCGGTTACCAGTAAGCAAGAGGGTAAAGCAAATGCTGTCATCACTTAATCTGCACAGGTGCATGTCTCATATCCGGAACATCACGACCGGGCCGATGGCCTCCTCCT
The DNA here is from genome assembly GCA_012522275.1 of Smithella sp. GTDB lineage: Bacteria > Desulfobacterota > Syntrophia > Syntrophales > Smithellaceae > UBA8904. The sequence continues at coordinate 2,037 of JAAYKU010000106.1, read as the reverse complement.
TTACAGCACTGCGCGCGCCTGCCGCATCCGACTTTCACAACACAAAAAAATCATTAAATGAGGTGAATGAGCCGTGACTGATCAAAGCAATCAAGGAAAGGTCTTATCCATCCGCAGCAGCGTAGTGGACATCCACTTTCCCGTGGCGCCGTCCATCCGCAACGTGCTTCTCGCGGGCGAAAAGAATGAGTACATCATTGAAGTCTTCACTCAGCTCGACGCCAATACAGTGCGGGGGGTCGCCCTGACGCCCACGCAGGGACTCGCGCGCGGGGCAACGGTAACCGACACGGGCAAGCCCTTCGAGGTGCCGGTCGGAAAGGAGCTTTTAGGGCGTGTATTCAATGTCTTCGGCAATACCATCGACAAAAAAGGTGATGTCGAAGACTGCGAGCTGCGCTCGATTCACCGCGAGCCGATCGCCCTTCGCGACCAGTCAACCGTTTCGGAAATTTTTGAAACCGGCATCAAGGCCATCGACGTGCTGGCGCCCTTGGAGCGCGGCGGCAAGGCCGGGCTGTTCGGCGGCGCAGGCGTCGGCAAGACGGTTCTGATTACAGAGATGATCCACAACACGGTCAGCGGGCATGAAGGCATGAGCATCTTCTGCGGCATCGGCGAGAGGTGCCGCGAAGGGGAGGAGTTGTACCGCGAAATGGAAGAAAGCGGCGTTTTGGGAAACACGGTCATGGTGTTCGGCCAGATGAACGAGCCGCCCGGCGCGCGCTTCCGCGTCGGCCACGCGGCGCTCACGATGGCCGAGTATTTCCGCGATGACGCCAAGCAGGACGTGCTTTTGATGATCGACAACATCTTCCGTTTCATCCAGGCCGGCATGGAGGTTTCGGGCCTGCTGGGGCAACTGCCGTCGCGTCTGGGCTACCAGCCGACACTTGCCACAGAGCTGGCCGAGCTTGAAGAGCGGATCTGCAACACCAAGACAGGCGCGATCACCTCGATCCAGGCCGTCTATGTGCCGGCGGACGACTTTACCGACCCCTCGGCCGTGCACACCTTCGGGCATCTGTCCGCGACGATCGCTCTGTCGCGCAAAAGGGCCAGCGAGGGTCTGTATCCGGCCATCGACCTTCTTCAGTCCGGCTCGAAGATGCTCATGCCGAACATCGCCGGCGAGCGCCATTATAAAATCGCCCAGGAAATACGCCGGACGCTGGCGGTTTACGAAGACCTGAAGGACATCATCGCGATGCTGGGCATCTCGGAGCTGTCCCGCGAGGACCAGCGCACCGTGTTTCGCGCCCGGCGTCTGGAGCGTTTCTTCACTCAGCCTTTCTTCGTTACGGAACAGTTCACCGGCACGGCCGGCAAGATGGTTTCCCGCGAGGAGACGTTAAATGGCTGTGAAAGAATCCTTAACGACGAGTTTGCCGATCTGCCGGAACGTGCTCTTTACATGATCGGCTCCATTGACGAGGCAAAAATTGAAAATGTTGCTTAAAATTTTACTGCCGGCCGAAGTCCTGATGGTGGAAGAGGTCAAAAAGATCGTCGCGGAAGCGGAAAACGGGTCTTTTTGCCTGATGCCCAACCATATTGACTTTGTGGCGACTCTGGCTCCCGGTATTTTTCAATATGAAAAGATGACAGGAGGCCAGGAGCTGCTGGCCATGGACGTAGGCACGCTTGTTAAAAAGGGAGCCGATGTTCTGGTCTCCACACGCAACGCCGTGAAAGCGCCGGATCTGGGAAAGCTCAAAGAGGTGGTGGTGCGGCAGTATGACATTCTCGACGAGCGCGAAAAAATGGTCCGCTCCGCGGCCGCAAAACTGGAGGCATCGTTGATCAGGCGCTTCGTGGAGCTGAAATAGTAAAATGGTTCAATGTTCAACCCGGAACATAGAACAGGGGTGCAAACATGGTTGAAATACGAAGGACATCCGGCAACAGACGCAGAAAAATGGCGGATCACTTTACCGAACAGATCGCCAGAAAAGAGGCGCTTCGTCAAAAGGGGCTGCGCCACAAGGACGAAACCGTCTGGTTCGGCCTGGGAATGTTCGGCATCGTCGGCTGGGC
>JAAYKU010000105.1 GCA_012522275.1 Smithella sp. | reverse complement strand
TAATAAGGTATTTGAAAAGTTTTTCCTTGTCCGGCGTGGCCGCATCGGCCGGGTCGGCCAGGTTATAGCTTCGCAAAATACTCTTGGTATGGGAAAAAGTGTCAAAACTGTATTTGCCGTGGTAGCGGCCCATGCCGCTTTGTCCTACTCCTCCGAAGGGCAGGTAATGCGAGACGATATGCATGATCGTGTTATTCACCGCACCGCCCCCGAAAGATATTTCACGGATTATTTTTTTGCGCACGGCTTTGTTGTTGACAAACATGTACAAAGAAAGAGGCTTGGGGCGTTTGTTGATTTTAGCAATAATGTCATTGAGGCTGGAATAGGTGATAATCGGCAAAATGGGGCCGAATATTTCATCCTCCATAACCGGATGGTTCCAGTCCACCGGATACAGCAAGGTGGGCTCGATGTACTTGTCGGCCGCGTCTGTTTTACCGCCGCAGACTGTTTTGTCCGGGTCGATCAGAGCCTTGAGCCGCGCGAAATGCCGGTCGTTGATAATGCGGCAGTAGCGGGAGTGCAATGATGCGTCATCACCGTAGAATTTCCGGATGGCTGAAATGAGTTCACTTACAAAGGCATCGGCCACCGACTCATGAACGACGATGTAGTCCGGTGCGATACAGGTCTGGCCGGCGTTCATGAACTTGCCCCAGGCGATGCGGGAAGCGGCCGTGGGCAGGTCTGCGCTTTCATGGACGATGGCCGGGCTTTTACCGCCCAGCTCCAGCGTCAGAGGGATCAGGTTCTTTGCCGCCTCCGCCATGACCACTTTTCCCACCGGGACAGAGCCGGTGAAAAAGATATAGTCAACAGGTTCGTTCAGAAGCGACTGCGTTTCTTCAATGCCTCCCTGAACCACACATATATATTCCCGGGGAAATGTCGCACTGAGGATTTTATCGATGACACCCGCAGTATGGGGGGCAAGTTCAGAGGGCTTTACAATGGCCGTATTCCCCGCGGCGATGGCGCCCACCAGCGGGAGCATCACCAGTTGCACCGGATAGTTCCAGGGCGCGATAATCAGTGTTACACCGTAGGGCTCTTTGTATATATAGCTTTTGGCGGGCATCATAAAAACAGGCGTGGGCACTTTTTCACGCGCCGCCCAGTCACGGACATTGGCGATGGCCACCTTGATTTCATTATAGACACCGGACAACTCCGTGGCGTAGGTGTCGATCTGCGCTTTGCGCAGATCCGCGTACACTGCCTCAAAGATATCTTTTTCATGGGCTTTCAGAGCAGCGCGCAGCTTGCGCAGAGCGTCAACGCGATAATCTATATCGCGTGTTTGTCCCGTGTGAAAGAAATCTCTTTGTTTCTCGACAAGATCCCGGATAGCTTGAGCGTCCATAAGCCACCTTCCAGTCTTTAAATGGTTTTTTTTAAAATCCCTTTTTTCAACAGCTTTTACTATAAGTTCTGCAGGGAAGGGTGTCAAGGCGAATGCCTTATGACGATTCGTAAAAAGTAAGGACAAGCGGCCAGTTATGACGAAGCGCGCCGGTCCGGAAATATTTGTCAAATCATAGATAATAGAATATGTTGCACCAATCAGAAAAAGTAATCTTCTGAAGACCACAGGCAGCGCGGAAAAAGCCGCGGCGCAGGAGCAGGCGTGACGCGCACAGTGTGCGCAGGAACTTTGCCGGAAGAGATAAAGGAAAGAAAATGAGTAATGTATGGTTTGCTCTGGGACTGACGCTTTTTGCCGGAATGGCCACCGGCATCGGCTCGGTCATCGCCTTTACCGCGAAGCGGACGGACTACCGCTTTCTTTCCGTGGCCACCGGTTTTTCCGCGGGCGTGATGCTGTATGTTTCCTTTGTTGAGATTTTTCCCGAAAGCGCGGCTCTTCTGGGCGCGCGTTATGGAGAAACGTGGGGCGCCTGGCTTGTGGCCGCCTCTTTTTTCGGCGGCATGATTTTGATGGCGATTATCGACAACGCCATTCCCTCGGAGGATAACCCACACGAAGCACACACGGAGGAAGAAACAGCTCCCCTGCACGATCCGGAGGCGCCTGTTCCCGCTTTTGAGACATACGCGGCGCAAAGGCACGACAGGCCTCCAGCCCGCTCAGACAAAGGGCTGATGCGCACGGGGCTGTTTACGGCAGTGGCCATCACGATTCATAACTTTCCCGAAGGCATCGTCACTTTTTTGGCAGCCCTGCAGGAGCCGACGCTGGGCGTGGCGATTGCCGTGGCCGTTGCGCTGCACAATATCCCGGAGGGCATCAGTGTTTCCGTTCCTATTTTTTATGCTACCGGCAACCGAAAGAAGGCTTTTTTCTATTCACTCGCCAGCGGACTTGCCGAGCCGCTGGGCGCTCTGCTCGCGTTCGGCGTGATAGCGCTGGTTGCCGGCGACGGCTCATGGAGCGTGCCGCCGCAGATGACGGGGATCATGTTCGGCGCAGTGGCCGGTGTCATGGTCTATATCAGCGTTGATGAGCTTTTGCCTGTCAGCCGGACGTACGGTCGGGGGCATGACAGTATTCTGGGGCTGATGGCCGGCATGGCGGTGATGGCGCTCAGTCTGCTCTTGCTCAAATAGAGAGCGGAGAAGGGGACGGGGCGCGCCAGAGGGGAAACGCAAATATTTCGCACAGTCCCAAACTTTCGGAATGTATTTTACCCTGTATTACGGATTGACACCGCCTTCTTAATAAAGTATGTATCTTTTAAAAAGTATGTATCAATATTGAAGGTAGGTATGGGTATGGCCAGAAAAATAACAATCAGCGTCCCGGATGAGCTTTATGAGAAAATGAAATCCTGGAAGTCGCATTTGAACTTCTCACGAGTTTTTCAGCACGCTGTTTCCGGGATGATCCAGAAAAAAGAGGAGCTCACATCGAGAATAAGAAGTGAAATAGACTTGTCTTCCATCATCGCGCGCCTGAGAAAAGAAAAAATCGATTACGAGTTCAACATTACGGAATGGGGCAGAAAAGACGCTGTGGAGTGGTGCAAAACGGCTAATTACCGCGAACTCCAATATGCTCTTTCCTGGGTGCCTCGTCAAGATCCGGACCGGGACGCCCAGCTTGGTGATTATTTTTCCCACAGGTTTGCAGAATATAAAAAGCGATTAACGTCAACCGGCCAGAAGGCGCATGATTGGTTGAATGTGTTTTCCGACAAATACATCAAAGGCTGGAAAGAGGGTGTCGAATCCTTCTGGGATGAAGTGAAGGACAAGCTTTAACCGGCATGCTTTACAGGTGGATATATAACTTAAAGGCAGGAGTGTGGATATGGGATGGGGAAATGGGGCAAAAGAATTTTTTGAAGAATACCGGCAGAGGTATTTGAACGACTCCCGGAGATTCGCTAACAACTTTAAGATATTCATTGAAAAAATTGAAGGACGGGTCACGCGCATAGCCTATCAGCCCTATAAGTGGCTGGTTGTGTTGCCTTTGCTGGTGCTTTCCACTTTTATTTTGGGTATATGCGCCATGATCGTCTCGATTGTGGTCAATCCGCGCGTGGGAACTAATTGCGGTGTAATCTGGGCCAGATTTAACAGTTTTTTTACACCGATGACGGTGAACATTGTCGGTGCAGAAAATATGGAGCCGGGCGCTTCCTATGTGATTACCGCCAATCATCAGAGTCTTTATGACATTTATGTGCTCTATGGCTGGATGGGTGTCGATTTCAAGTGGGTGATGAAAAAAGAGCTGGAAAAGGTGCCGGTGCTTGGGCCCGCCTGCAAGATACTCGGCCATATTTTCATTGATCGCTCCGATACGAAAAAGGCGGTGGAAAGCATCAATGCGGCCAAAAAGAAAATTGTCAACGGCACATCCGTAATCTTCTTTCCGGAAGGTTCGCGAAGCACCGACGGTGTGATGAAGCCCTTCAAGAAGGGCGCGTTTAAAATGGCGCTCGATCTGGGCCTGCCGATTCTTCCCGTCACAATTAACGGCACACGAAAAATACTGCCCAAAGGCAGCATCGATTTAAAGCCCGGCGGGGTCATGATGACCATTCACAGGCCGATTGCGGTCAAAAATTATTCCGAAGAAACCCTGCCTGATCTGATGGATAAAACAAGAAGGGTGATGAGCTCGGCCATGGAATAAACGGTTGAGATTGATCCGTCACAGATGACGATTCTTTAAAAGCTCCGCTTACCACGCACCTCTCGCTAAGTGGCAAAATCCGGACATTTTGCGAAAGTGTCAGTTTTTGTTTCAGTAACTAAAGATACGTGTCGCGCAGCCGATGCAACAGGTCATGGTATTTTTCATGAACGCCTGCGCCGATTTCCTCGCGCTCGACCCGGTCAAAACCTTCCACAAGTTCTTTTTGCGCCTCGGCGCTCAAACGCTGGTCGGCCATCATGAAAAGAACGTGATCCTCCTTGTCGATGTGATTCAACAAAAGCTGGACATAACCTCGGGCGTTTTCCGAAAAGATTTTCGAGGCGGGGGCATCTCCTTTTGTCATTGACTCAAGCGCGCTGTCCATGGCCTGGGTGAAATTGCGCGCCTGCTCGTGCTCGCGCAGCATCACGGCGATCGGGCCGTCATTTCGCGACATACCGGCTTTTTCCAGTGCGACGAAAAGCAGCTTTTCTTCTTTTGCATGGTGGCAGGCGTCGGCGAAATTTCGTATGAAATCTATTATGGCTGTCAGGTCATCAGGGTTGACCATTTCGCTTTTGTCGAGCTTTTTACAAATCTCCTCGATGATTTTGAGTATCACCAGGATTAATTGGTGCTCCTGTTTCAGTATATCTGTGGGTTTATCCATTTTCTTTCCTCCTGCCGGTTTGAAAAAAACACTAAAGTACTCCGCTGGTTGTGTCAATATTTAATGCGCGGGGGGTGCGCCAAATGATTTTTGGGTTTTGGGAGCACCTGGACTCTCCGGTCTGCCGTCGGTACCGGCCCGCGGGCATAAGATAATCTGTGTTTCAGTCCGACGGGGCCTAGTTTTTTGCTTGAAATGCGAAAAGCTTTAGGTTATAGCACTCAGCACCCGGGCGGTTAACTCAGCGGGAGAGTGCTACCTTCACACGGTAGAAGTCGCTGGTTCAATCCCAGCACCGCCTACCATGAAAATCAGGGGACGGGCAGTAGGCTGCCCGTCCCTTTTTTTATTCGATGGTTTTCATCGTTGTCAGATAAGTCCGACACAAATAGCGATAGGCCTCAATGCCTTCACGGGCGGCTTCCTTGTCCTTTTCCGTGAGATCTCTGGTGATCACGGCGGGATTTCCCGCTACGATCTTGCCGGCAGGAACGTGCATGCCTTTGCGTACCACAGAACTGACCGAAACCAGCACATCCTCTTCACAAACTACGTTAAAAAGCAAAACAGCGCCGATGCCGATCATGCACCTGTCTTTGAGTTGCACGTCGTGCAGGACGGCGCCGTGCGCCACGGTCACGTCATTGCCGATGAGTGTTTGAGAGCCAGGATAGACGTGGATGACCGCGTTATCCTGAATGCTGGTCCTGTCACCTATGATCACCGGTCCGAAATCGGCCCTGATACAGGCGCCCGGCGCGATGAGGCATTCATGCCCCAGGCGGACATCGCCGATGAGCACGGCCTGGGGATGGACAAAGGAATCGGACGGAACCTGCGGACGTTTGCCATCGAATTCATAAAGAGCCATGTGTCGCCTCCTTGTTTCAATAATTGAGGGATATGTTGACTGACCCGCCCCTGCCGAAAATGTCGTGCAGGTGGACGTAACCTTTGAGAATCTTCTTTTCGGTTACCACGGCCAGCGAGGTGATTTCTATTTTCTGCATGAATTCTACGGTTTCGGCAAGCGATGCCCTTTCATGAATTGTTTTGGGATTGGCCGTCATCACCTCATCGACGGTTTGCCCCTCAAAGGACAGGCCGGTGCTGATATGTCGCCTTACATCGCCGTCAGTGAGAATCCCCAAAAGACGGTTTTTTTTATCGGTAACCATGACAAACCCGACATTCATGCGGTTGATTTCCGCAATGGCTTGCCTGGCCGGTGTTCCGGAAAACACGCGTGGTATGCGTTCGCCTACCACCATGGCGTCACGGACGGTCGCCCGCAGTCTGGCGCCGAGCGACCCGCCCGGATGAAATTTGTAAAAATCTTTTTCCCGGAATTTTCTCTTGTCGATCAGCGCGATCGCCAGCGCGTCGCCCATGGCCAGCGCGGCGGTGGAGCTCGATGTCGGAGCCAGGCCGAAGGGGCAGGCTTCTTTTTCTACGGATACGTCAATGACGATGTCGCTGTTTTTGGCCAGTGTGGAGTCGGCAACGCCGGTAAAGGCGATAATAGGTGCGCCTATGTGTCTCACCGAGCTGATAATCGGCATCAGTTCTCTGGTTTCGCCGCTGTTGGAAATCGCCAGAAGGACATCCTCGCGTGACACGATTCCCAGATCGCCATGAATGCCCTCCACCGGATGCAAAAAGAGCGCCTGTGTTCCCGTGCTGGTCATTGTGGCGGCGATTTTGTGCCCGATGAGGCCCGACTTGCCGATGCCGGTCACGATGACCCGCCCTTTGCAGCCATATATCAAATCCACCGCCCGGCTGAAATCCCCATTGATTTTGTCAACCAGATTCAAAATACTTTGCGCTTCTATCTGCAGGACTTCCCTGGCGCGTCTTATGGCGGCCAGCCTGCCGTTCGATTTTTTATTTTGTGTTTTTTTCATTTTCATAATCCTGTTTCGCGTTGATTCTGAAAATAGCAAAAATAACAGGACAAAACAAGAATCAAATGGTGATTTCCGTTTGACAGCCGGTGCAAAATGCATCATGGTCTGTCGAACGTTTATCTGCCAAAGATAAAAAACAATTTATCCAGACGGGAATATGAAAGCGGTTTTTTTATCGGATGCTCATTTGAAACATTCTGCCGATGAGCGCTACAGACTGATGATAGAGTTTTTCTCAAAGCTCCTGGACGGCAAAGTCCGCTCGCTGGTCGATGACGATTCTCTGGGGAGAGAGGAAACAGCAATCGACCATCTTTTCATACTGGGCGATTTTTTTGATTTCTGGTTTTGCACTAAAGACAATATCCACCCCGAATTCCG
>JAAYKU010000014.1 GCA_012522275.1 Smithella sp. | reverse complement strand
TTATTTTGGAGCTGGCCGCCTGGGGCGTGAAAGACCCGGGCATGCTCTCATGGCTTGATCTCCCGCCTGAGGCGGCCAGAAGCTCGGCACAGGAGCTCCTCAAAAGCCTGGGCGCGCTGGACGCAAATGGGGTCATCACACCCGAGGGCGCCGCCATGGCGCGTATGCCTCTTCACCCGCGTTTGGGCCGGATGCTTCTCAAAGCCGCATCGCACGGCGCAGCATCTCTGGGGGCGGCTCTGGCCGCATTTCTGTCCGGTCGCGACATCATCCGCAGGCGGCCGGGCGAGACGCATACGGCGGAAGGGGCGGATATCAGCCGACGCGTCGAACTCTTGCACAAATGGCGCAAAGATACAAAGGCGCATAGCGGAGTCGACCCTTGGACGCTGGCCGCGGCTGACAGGACAGCCAGGCAAATCCTGGGTCTTGCCGGCAAGGCAGGCAAGACCGGCGGGGAAAAAACCGACGAGATGATCCCACGGCTCCTTCTTTTTGCCTATCCCGACCGTATTGCCAAAAGGCGTGAAGAAAGCCCCGACCGCTATGTGCTGCGATCGGGAAGAGGAATGAAGCTTCCGATAAAGACCGTCGCGGGCGCGGCCCCTTCTTACATCATTGCCGTCGCGACCGATCAGGGCCGAAAGGCTGAAGGCACAATTCATATGGCCGAGCCGGTCTTAGAAGAGCTTATCCGGGCTGAACTGGCCCATGAAATCGAAAAGCACAGGCGTATTGACTGGACAAGGCAGGAAGGCCGGATCAGCGCCGCGCTGGAGGAGCGTATCGGCGCCATAATACTGTCGGCCACACGAATTGCCGTACCGGCAGAAGAAATATCCCCTCTCATTTGCGAGGCCATCCGCACCGGCGCGGCAAAAATAAGTTTCAGCCGCGAAGCAAGGCAGCTTCAGGCGCGGGTACGCCTGCTTAAAGATACTTTCCCCGACGAAAACTGGCCGGACCTTTCCGAAAACACACTGCTGGCGGAACCTGAAAAATGGCTTGCCTCCCGTCTTGCCGGTATCCGCAGCGCGGACCGGCTGGCGGCGCTGGACGTCACACCGGCACTTTTGGATATGCTGTCCTGGAAACAAAAGCGTCTCCTCGACGAACGCGCGCCCACGTCGATTGTCGTACCCAGCGGCCGCGGCGTCCCTGTCGATTACGCCTCCGGCGACACGCCGGTGCTTGCGGCCAAACTTCAGGAAATGTTCGGCCTGGCCGATACGCCGACCATTGCCGGCGGCCGCGTCAGTCTGCTGGTTCATCTTTTGTCGCCGGCAGGCCGTCCGGTGCAGATCACCCGCGACCTGAGTCAGTTTTGGAACACGGGCTATCAGCAGGTAAAAAAAGAACTCCGGGGCCGCTATCCGAAGCATCCCTGGCCCGACGACCCATGGAGCGCGCCCGCCACCAAGCACGCCAAAAAGCGCGGCAGGTAAAGCGCCGGTCGGCTTGCATTCGGGCTGCTGTTTTAATATAAGGTTTTTGTAATTCCGGCATTATTGAAAACGCCACCCATTCATAACGTGCGAGGCGATCACTGCGTGACGATACAATCACCGGCGGAAAAAACGCAAAGGATTCAGACATGACGAACAGATTATCACTGAAAGACTATGCCGCATCCCACCTGATCGTAGGCGACGGGGCGATGGGAACCTGGCTGTACCAAAAAGGCATTACCATCGGCCAGTGCGCGGAAGAGCTGAACCTTTCCCGTCCGGAAGTCATCCGGGAAGTTCACAGGGAATATT
>JAAYKU010000104.1 GCA_012522275.1 Smithella sp. | reverse complement strand
TGTTGTTGACGCCGGTAAGGCGCTTGATCGGCTCATAGAGCATCAGCGAGGCGGCGATGAAGGCGAAAAAAGTGCCGGGCGTGGAATGCCCCTGAACGACATTGTAGCCGCCATAAAAAATGACGGCAGCCAGTCCCAGGCCGCCCAACAGCTCCATCAGGGGGCTCGAAATTGCGTTTACGGAAATAGCCTTCATGATGAATTTGTAGATTCTTTCGTTTTCTTTCGCGAAGCGGTCGTATTCGTATTTTTCCATGCAGAAGGCCTTGACGATGCGTGTGCCGGAAATAGTCTCCTGCAGAAGCGAATTGAGCGCCCCCATGGTTATCTGCAAAGATGTCGTGACCTTGCGGATTTTTCTGCCGAACCAGGAAATCGGATAGATCGCCACGGGAAGGACCACAATCGCGATGAGCGCCAGCTTCCAGTCCGTATAAAAAATCACGGCAATCAGCGAAACGAGCATGACCGTATCCCTGACCAGGGAGGTGATGGCCTCGGAAGAGGCGGTCTGCACGGACATCACATCATTGGTGATGCGCGACATCAGCAGGCCTGTGGGATGTTCGGTGAAGAAGGCCAGGGACTGCAACTGTATCTTTTCGTAAAGAGTGTTGCGTAAATTGGTCACGATGCGCAGGCCGATGGAACTCATAAGAATGCTTTGGGCGTAAGTGGCCAGTCCCTTCAAAAGGAAGATGCCGATGATAATAAAGGGAACCCATTTCAGTGCGGAGATATCCCTGCTGACGAATATTTCGTCAATGACGGGCTTGGCAATCAACGGCAGGGCCGACTGCAGCATACCGGCCATGATCATGCAGGGTACAGCCAGGACAAAGCGCAGATAATATTTTTTTGCCATCAACAGCAGTCTTTTGAAACTTTGCATGTCGGATCCTATATCATATCGCAGGCGATTTGCGCAGCTTTCCGGGCCGCGCCCGGGTCGCCGAGCTTTTGTCTGATGTTTTTAAGTTTACTGATCATTTCGAGCCTCCTGTCGGGGTTTGACAAAATCGACAGGGCCTCGGCGGCGATGCGTTCCCCGGTTGCCTTGAGCTGAATGAGCTCGGGGGCGACGGGCCCGCCGGCGATGATGTTTACCAGCCCTATATATTTCGGGTTGATAATGAGTTTGCCGATCAACGCCGAAAGAACGGACATTTTGTAAATGATAACCATGGGGACGCCAAGCAGGCCCGCCTCCAGTGTCGCCGTCCCCGAGGTGACAATGGCGAGATCGCAGGCAGCCAGGACGTCATAGGTGCGCCCCGAAACAATTTTCACGTCCATGCCGGAGGGATTGATGATCCCCGCAACACGATCCTTATTCAATGTATCCGCCAGAGGCAGGATATATTGCACCTGCGGTATCTGCGCGGATATTTTTTGCGCCGCTTTCATCATTTCAGGCAAAAGACGGCTTACTTCCGCGGTCCGGCTGCCGGGTAGAAGGCCGATGGTCGTGCGCGTTTCGGAAAGCCCGAATTCGAGCCTGGCCGCGGCCTGCGTAAATGACGTTTTGACCTTGTCCACAAGCGGGTGGCCGACATATTGGACTGTGTATCCGTGGCTCGCATAAAAATCGACCTCAAACGGCAAAATGACGGCCATTTTATCCACCAGCTTTTTGATCTGCTTCACTCTCCCTTCGCGCCATGCCCACACTTGCGGGCTGATGTAATAAAAAACACGGATGCCTCTTTTTTTTGCCGCCTTGGCGACAATATTCAAGTTAAAATCAGGAAAATCAATGAGGATCACCAGGGCCGGCTTCAGGCGGTCCATTGATTTTTTTATGCCGGAAATAATTTTTATGAACGTCCCGATTTTTGAAAACACTTCCGTGACGCCGACCACGCCGATGTCCGCGGCGTCCGCAAGCAGCCTCACGCCCGCCTCCTTCATCTTCGCGCCGCCTACGCCGTGGAAATCGACTGCGGGATTGATTTGCCGCATTTCACGCACGAGCATAGCTCCGTGCAGGTCGCCGGAAGCCTCACCGGCAACGATCATGACCACTGTGGAGCCGACGTCTGAAGGCTCCATAAGGCTGCGGCGGGCGCTTTCTTTACAGGGCATTGATAATAACACCGGCAATCTGCCTGATTTCCTCCTCGGTCAGCTCCGGAAACATCGGCAGTGACAGCACTTCGGCACAGCAGCTTTCCGTGACGGGCATAGCCTCCTGCGGGCCGTACATTTTGACAAACACCTCCTGCTGATGCAGGGCGACCGGATAGTACACGGCCGACGCTATTTCGGCGGCACTCAGCGCATCGGCCACTGCCTGACGGTTTTTCAGACGCAGCGTGAACTGGTGATAGACGTGCCTGCAGTCCGGACGCTCCGAGGGAAGAACGATGTCATGCCCGGCCAGCGCACGGCAGTAGGCGGCGGCGTTGGCCCGGCGGGCGTTGTTGGCATTTTCAATTTCAGCCAGCTTGACACGCAGGATGGCCGCCTGGATTTCATCGAGACGGCTGTTGTAGCCGACTTCGGAGTGGTAGTAGCGCACGGCGCTGCCGTGGTTGCGCAGGACCTTGATTTTGTCGGCGATTTCCTTGTTTGCCGTAACCACCATGCCCCCGTCGCCGTAGCAGCCCAGATTCTTGCTGGGGAAGAAGCTGTAACAGCCGATGTCGCCGAACGCGCCGGTTGGCTTTCCCCGGTATTGCGCTCCGAAGGCCTGAGCACAGTCTTCGATCACTCTTAAATTATGTTCACGGGCGATGTCCATAATCGGGTCCATGTCGGCCGGGTGTCCGAACAGATGCACCGGAATGATTGCCTTTGTTTTCGGAGTGATTTTTGCCGCTATTTTTTGCGGGTCGATATTGAAATCATCCGGACAGATGTCGGCGAAAACGGCTTTCGCGCCTATTTGCGCCGCCACTTCAGCCGTGGCGATAAAAGTGAAGGGGGTGGTAATAATTTCATCGTCCGCGCCGATGTCGCAGGCGCGCAGCGCCAAAAGCAGAGCGTCCGTGCCGTTGGCGCAGCCTATGGCGAAAGACAGTCCGTGACATGCGGCCACTTCTTTTTCAAGCTGTGCGACATTCGGCCCCAGAATGAATTGTGTCTGCTCCAGGACGCTTCCCACCGCCTTGTCAATTTCGGTTTTCAGGCGGCCGTATTGTCTTTTTAAATCAACCATCGGAATCATAATTTAAAGTCCTCATCTGTTTTCATCTTCTGAAGTATTTCGACGGCGAGCGCCAGAGACGCGCGCCCGTCCTCGCCGGACACGACAGGCCTTGTGCGTGTGCGCACCGCGTGGATAAAGGAACGGATTTCTTCCTCCAGCGGGTCGTGGCTTCCCACCTCAATGCTGTCTTGCACGATCTGCCCCTTGCCGTCGGGGGCGACAGTCTTTTGAAAGGAGATTATTTCACGCTTTCGCGTATCCACCGCGTGATACCCTTCCGGCCCGAAGAAGCGCAGCTTCTGCATGGTTTTTGCGCTGATGCGACTGGCTGTAACATTGGCGATGCAGCCGCCGGCAAAGGTCAACCGGGCGTTGGCGATGTCTATTTTGCCCGAAAGCACGGGCAGGCCGACAGCTTCGATATTTGTCAGTGGTGACTGGATAAACTTTAAAATGAGATCCAGATCGTGAATCATCAAATCGAGGATCACATCCACGTCCGTGCCGCGTTCAAAAAAAGGATGCAGGCGGTGTACTTCGATGAAAACCGGACGCGTAATGATTTTTTCCAGCGCCATCACGGCCGGGTTGAAGCGCTCGACAAAACCGACCTGAAATACCGCGCTGTTTTTTTGAGCCAGCCCAAGCAGATCGTCCGCCTCTTCGAGAGTGGCGCAAAGAGGCTTTTCCATCAGAACGTCAATTCCCGCGGCCAGAAAATCACGCGCTACCGGATGGTGGAAAGCGGTAGGCACGGCAATGCTTACCGCGTCAACTTTGTCGAGCATTTGTCTATGGTCTGTAACCGCCTCACAGCCGTAAGGTTCGGCCGCCCGGACGGCTATGTCCTTTTGTGTGTCGGCAACGGCGACGATTTTACAGCCGGCGATTTTGGCATATTTCTGCAGATGATAATTTCCCAGATGGCCGGCGCCGATCACCCCTACGCGAATGAGTTTTTCACTGGTCGTCATGATCAATCCTACCGGCAGATGCTTCTTTTTGATTTGTGAATGAAGTCGATAAAATGACGGACTTCCGGACAGTCTTCCACTTCTGCCGCGGCCTTTTCCAGTGCCTCTTCCAGAAGCAGATCAGAGCGGAAAATGATCCGGTAGGCGTGTTTGAGCGCGGCGATGGAGCGCTCCGAAAAGCCCCGCCTTTGCAGCCCGATCAGATTCAGGCCGAACAGAGTCGCCCGGTTGCCGTTGGCGATGGTGTAAGGCGGTATGTCCTTGACGACGGCGGAAGCTCCCCCCACCATCGCATGGGCTCCGACGCGGCAGAATTGATGAACGCCGGAAAGCGGGCTGACAATCGCGTAGTCTTCCACGTCAACATGCCCGGCAAGTCCCGTCGAGTTGGCGATGATGACGTTATCGCCCAGGCGGCAGTTATGGGCTATGTGAACATAGGCCATGAGCAGATTATTGTCGCCCATGACGGTCATTGCGGTATCGGCGGTCGTGGCGCGATGAATGCTGACATACTCGCGGATGATATTGCCGTTTCCGATCATCACCCCTGTTTTTTCACCGCGGAATTTGAGGTCCTGCGGCGGGGCTCCGATGGAACAGAACTGGTAGATGCTGCAGTTTTCACCGATTTGTGTATAACGATCAATAACTGTGTGTGGCCCGATGACCGTGTTTTTGCCGATTTTTACGTCGGGTTCGATAATCGAATAAGGCCCGATTTCCACACCTTCTTCCAGATACGCATCTGGCGCCACAATGGCTGTCGGATGTATTTTCATAGTTGCTCTTTACCTGTTTTGTTTATTTTTTCTTCGAGTTCTTCTACCTGTTTGATGAGCCTCATCAGCTTGACACGCATTTCAGGGAGTTTGGTTTTGACAGCCTCTACGCGCAGCCACTCCTTGATCGGCAGGGGTGGGATGCCGCCGCCGATAAAACCTTCGGGGACGTTTTTATGGATTCCCGAAGACGCTCCGATAACGGCGCGATCGCCGATGGTGATGTGCCCGACGATGCCCACCTGACCGCCGATCATCACGCTTTTGCCGATTTTGGTGGATCCGGAAATGCCTGTTTGGGCGGCAATGGCCGAGTTTTCGCCGATGACGACATTATGGGCGATCTGAACGAGATTGTCGGTTTTTACATTGCGCTTAATCCACGTTTTGCCCATGGTGGCGCGATCCACCGTGGTGTTGGCGCCCAGCTCCACATCGTCGTCGATCTGTACGATGCCGATCTGCGGTATTTTGGTGTTGCTTTGGCCCGGGTCGGCAAAGCCGAAACCGTCGGCGCCGATAACCACACCTGAATGCAGGATCACGCGCCTGCCGATGATCGAGCCGGCATAAACGCTGACGTTGGCGTAAAGAACCGAGTCCTCACCGATGGTGACGTCTTTGCCGATAAACACTCCGGGATAAATCACCGCACCCTTTTCAATTCTGGCGCCGCGGCTGATGAAGGCGCGCGGGTGGACAACGGCTTCAGGAGCAACGGATGCTCCGTCTTCTATATAAGCGTCCGGGCTGATGCCGGGCGCGCCGTGATCGATCGGATAAAATACGCCCAGCAGTTTTCCGAAAGCCAGATAAGGGTCGTCGGTGATAAGCAGGTTTTTGTCCGGTTCGACCGTCCCCGGCGGGACAATTATGGCCGCCGCAGAGGAGGTCTTGAGCATTTTTAAATACTTCGGCTGGGCGATGAAAGTCAGATCATGCTCGCCTGCCTCGTCCAGGGGCTTCAAGTCTCTGACGATAACTGTTTCATCTCCCGCCACCGCGGCGCCGATGAGATCGGCTATTTCCCTGATGCTTTTTTCCATTTAACGCCGCTTACGCTACTTTATGGTTTTATTGTATTCCTCGATTACCTTGTTGGTTATATCCAGCTCTTTGTCATAGTACAATGCCTGCATGGCATCCATGATGGCCGTGTACTTTTCCTTTTCGCCGATAGCACGCACAACTTTAGCGATTTCCGAAAGCATTTTGGTGCCGTATTCCTGATCGCGTTTCTGCAGTTCTTTATTGGTGTCGTCTACGAGATTCTGGTAATCGCGCAGCTTTCTCTGATAGGCCAGTTCCTTGTCGCTGCGTGCGGCCGGCGTCATGAGGGCTCCTTGCTTTTCCAGTTCGTCTTTCATTTTTTTCAGTTCATTTTCCGTGGCGGTGATGGCGGGTTTCTTTTTATCCACGAAAACTTTGATTTCTTCCGCTGCCTTCTTCCCAGCTTTCGAGTTTTCCATAACCTGCTTGAGGTTGATGAAACCGATTTTATCTGCGGCAAATGATGCACCGGTCCACAGCATCAGAAGTGAAATCAGTACTGCAAACAGGCAAATATTTTTTTTCATTTTTGTTTCCTCCCTTTATTTAATCTGTCTATGTGTCATTAGATGTCTGTGTGGCTGTTACATGAACATGCCGATGGTAAATTCCCACCGGCCCGGCTTTTCATTATCCCGGCGATTCAGAACGTAGCCGTATTCCAGCCTGAGCGGTCCGATGGGTGATTGCCAGCGGATGCCCGCACCACAGGTGTGCCTTAAATCGTCCGGGCGGTAATGTCCGTTCCAGGTGTTGCCTGTATCATAAAAAACAACGCCTTTCATCCCTGCGTCCTTGATCAGTGGAAAAACAATTTCCAGCGAGCCTGCCAGCATGCTTGTGCCGCCCATGACATCGCTCGTGCCTACCGGGTTTTTGATGGTTTCGTATCCCAGAGGCTGGCCTGTCTGCGAATATCTCATTCTCAACACCATCTCATCTTCCGGCCCGATATAACGCAAACCGCGCAGCGAGTTGATCCCGCCCAAAACGTACCTCTCATATATGGGCAGACGCTTGCCCCTGTTGCTTTGCAGGTAGCCTATCCGGCCTCTGGCGCCGAAAACTATTTCACCGTATATGGTGTAATGCCAGGCGGCGGAGCCCGAATATCTTGTGAACTCAGTGTCTCCCCCGAAGGGCGTACCGGCGTGCTGAACGGAAATGCTGGTTTTCGTGCCTTTTGATGGAAAGATCATGTCGTTGGTCGTGTCGCGCGTCAGCGTTGCCGTCACGGAGCTGGTGACGCGCTGTCCCTGTTCCTGCCTGATGTATTCCGATATTTGGTAATGATTGGTCACTTTAATTTCATCAACGCTCAGCCTGTAACCGACGTAGCCGAAAACTCTTTCGAAGAGGTGATGACCCATTGTCAGGCCGCCACCGGCTGTATCAAGTTTGTAGGTGTCGTATTCTTTGTCGTACTTCCACAAATCCGCTTTGCACCACAGGGGCATGTCAAAAAGCCACGGTTCGGTAAAGGAAAGTTCATAGTTGTTGGTCTTGGAGCCCAGCGACGCCTTCAGGCTCAACTCCTGCCCGTAGCCGAGGAAGTTCTGCTGGGAAATCTGTGCCATAATCACCGCCTGATCGACGGCGCTGTAGCCGGCGCCGATCATGAACATGCCGGTGTTTTTTTCTTTTACACGGATATTCAGATCCATCGTATCGCCCTGGGCCTTCTCCGTCTGTATGTCCACCTCTTCAAAATAGTTCAGATAGTTCAGTCCCTCATAGCTTGCCTTGAGCTTGCTGGATGAATACAGATCGCCTTCGGCGAGCTGCAGTTTTCTGCGGATGACTTTGTCGCGGGTGATGGTATTGCCGGAAATGCCTATCCGGGCGATGTGGATAAGATTGCCTTTCTCCAGATGAAAACTGACGTCCAGCGACTGTTCTTTTTCATGAGAGGAGATGTTCGGGGTGACATCCGCCTGAGCGTATCCCTCGTCGTTGGCGGCCGACGCAATGGTTTCCATATCCTTCAGGATCATTTCCCGGCTGTAGTAGTTTCCTGTCTTCGTTTTTAAATCGGCCAGGAGCTCCTCGCGGGGTTTGCCGATTAGGTCGCCGGTAATCTCGACTTTGCCGAATTTGAAGCGCCTGCCTTCACGGACCGCTATTTTGATATGGATGCCTTTGGCGTCCCGGTCGATGACCGGCTCGCCGATCTGGGCGTTTACAAAACCATTATTATAATAAAAAGAGGTCAGCTTCTGGACATCCTGTTTTAGCTGTGCGGGCTGTAATATGCCCGTGTCCGTAATGAAGCCCAGCAGGGTCCGCTCGGTGGTGGACATCATATTGACGAGTTCTTTGTTGGTAAAAGCTTCGTTGCCTTCAAAGGTGATCGAGCGGATATAGACGCGCTCATTTTCTTTGATATCCAGAATAACGACAAAATCTTTCGGTCCGTCCTGTTCGAGGCGATGGGTTATTTCCGCGTTGTAATAGCCCTTGGTTTCATACAGCGCCTTGATTTTCTGTATATCTTCCTTAATTTTGTCCTGATTGACGCTCTGGCGTGTCTTGACCGACATAAGGCTGGTGATGTCGTCTTTGTCGAGCTTTTTGTTGCCGACGATCCTTATTTCGGAAATCAGACCTTTTTCCGTTACGGTAAAGGTGAGAATTTTTCCTCCCGTGTCCGCCGTGATATCGGCTTTGACGTCGGTAAAAAAACCCATTTTGAAAATTGCTCTGATATCGGCGGAGACATCGTCTTCATTGAGAGCTGCACCGGATCTGCTGCGGAGTTTCTGCCTGATGGCGTCTGCGCCGATCTTGCGGTTGCCGGCGATATCGATGCGAATTATTTTATCCACCAGCCCCAGGCGCTCCAGTATTGATGTCTTGATCTCCGCCGCGAGCGCTTCGCGTCCCGTCACATCGCTGCCCTGAACGGACAGGGCCGGCAGGGCGGTGCCGGCCGCCACATCAATAATGCGTGCATCGACATTGAGCGCGTTACCGAACTTTGTGACGCTCCCGGTGATGATATAGCCGACGCCCAGCCGGGTGCCGGCCTCGACGGCCGCGCCGGTAGTCAATGGGGCAATCTGCAGCAATGCTTCGTCCGGAGCGATGGTTTCGATTTTCTTTTCCCTGCCCAGTTGTCCCAGCAGATGCTCATGCAGGGCGGCTTGCAGCAGATCCGCATCTCTGTCCGCATGCACTTCAAACGGAAGGAGGCATATTTTTACGGCCTCTTGGGCCTGACCGTGCGTCGGAGGCCAAAGAAGCAGAAAAAATAAAACGAAAAGAAAATAACAGGATTTATTTTTGATAATCATATATTTTCCCGTCACGCAGGCCGATTCTGCCGGACATCCTGTCGGCCAGCAATTTATTGTGTGTGACCACAATCAGAGTGATGTTTTTTGTCTCGTTTAATTTTATCAGGACGTCTTCTATCTTTTTTCCTGTTTCCGTGTCAAGGTTTCCTGTCGGCTCGTCGGCCAGCAGTATTTCCGGCTCCATGACCAGTGCGCGGGCAATGGATACGCGCTGCTGTTCCCCTCCGGAGAGTTCCCCCGGTTTATGTTTGATCCTGTGGTCCAGCCCGACTTCGTAAAGTAGCCGCCGGGCCTTGTCCGCCGCCTCTTTTTTCCCCAGTCCGCTGATGAGCGCCGGCATCATGGTGTTTTCCAGGGCGGAAAACTCCGGCAGCAGATTGTTGAACTGGAAAACAAACCCGATGGTGGAATTGCGGAAGGCGGACAGCTTGTTTTCATGCCATTCAAAGACGTTATGACCCCCGATGGAAAGAATACCGGACGTCGGGTGATCCAGTGTGCCGAGAATGTGAATGAGCGTGCTTTTTCCCGCGCCGGAGACTCCGACCACGGCCAGTGAGTCCCCCTTTTTTATTTCCAGGTTCAGGCCGCGCAGAACCTCGATCCGGTTGCCGTCCTTTATAAATGTTTTGGATAAGTTTTCCAGGATGATCATCGGGTTGTCTCTTATTCGTACCTCAATGCTTCCGCCGGATCGAGCCGCGAGGCCCTCAAAGCCGGGTAGATGGTGGAAAGCAGACAGATCAGCATCGTGCCGATTGCAATGACAACCACATCGCTGTAATTTACCTTCGAAGGCAGCTCGCTTAGATAGTACACGTCGCCGGGCAGAATTTTAAAATTGAAAAGTTTTTCTATAAAGGCAGAGACGCTCTGCAGGTTCAGCGCGACGGCAAGGCCCGCGATGGTTCCGAAGACGGTTCCCACCGCGCCGACGATCAGCCCCTGATAAACAAAAATTTTCATGATGCCCCTCGAGGTGGCGCCCATGGATTTAAGTATGGCGATGTCTTTGTTTTTCTCCATGACGATCATAATGAGCGCGCTGATGATGTTGAAAGCGGCCACCAAAACGATCAGGCTCAAAATGATGAACATGACCCGCTTTTCCAGTTTCAGGGCGGCAAACAGGTTTTTGTTCATCTGCATCCAGTTTTGCACGAAAAAAGGAAAGCCGAGACTGCTTTGAATGTTGCGTCCGACGGCATCCGCCTTATAAATATCCTTGACGATGATATCGATGCCCGACACGGCATCGCCCATTTCCAGAAACTCCTGGCAGCTTCTGATGGATAAAAAAGCCAGCTTCGAATCATATTCGTAAAAGCCCGATTCGTAAATACCCGTCACAATAAATTTTTTCATGCGCGGGACCATGCCCATCGGCGTGGAAATGCCGCCTGCCGGCGAGATGATGGTGACCGGGTCGTATAAAAAAAGCCCCATGTTTCTGGCCATTTCCCTGCCGATGAGAATTCCGGGGAGATTCCGGTCCTCTTCGGGCAGCTCTTTTAGCACATCGGCGGGAATTTGATTGAGGTGTTCGATATTCCCCTCGCGGATTTTACCCAGATTCAGTACACCCGCTGAGCTTTCCGTGTCCATGCCGCGGATGATCACGCCGGTGATGCTGCTCTGATTGCGCATCATGGCCTCTGTATAAATAAATGGAGTGGAGGCGATAACGCCCGGAGTCTTGTCGATTTGCGCGCGCACGGCCTTGTAGTCTGTCATGGGCCCCTGCAGACCGGTGGTGACTTCAATGTGGGAGCGGATGCCCAGGATTTTGTCGCGCAGGTCCTGCTCAAAGCCGTTCATGACGGCCAGTACGATAATCAGCGTGGCCACACCCAGAAAAATGCCGAAAATCGATATGAAGGTGATGATCGAAACGAATACCTGCTTTCGTTTCGCCCTCATGTATCGTCTGCTGATGAAAAATTCGTAGGCCATCGCATTATATATCCTGCCGCAAAAAGCTGCGGCTATCCCTGTTTGGTTCTCAGCAGGGGAAACAAGATGACGTCGCGGATGGAGGCCGAGTCGGTAAAGAGCATGATCAGCCGGTCGATGCCGATTCCCTCCCCGGCGGTCGGCGGCATGCCGTATTCCAGGACGCGGATATAGTCCTCATCCATCTCATGCGCCTCATCGTCGCCCGCTTCCCGCTCCTTGAGCTGCTGCACGAACCGCTCGCGCTGGTCGGCC
The DNA here is from genome assembly GCA_012522275.1 of Smithella sp. Lineage (GTDB taxonomy): Bacteria > Desulfobacterota > Syntrophia > Syntrophales > Smithellaceae > UBA8904. The sequence continues at coordinate 8,348 of JAAYKU010000104.1, read as the reverse complement.
GGATCATTGAGCTCGGAAAAGGCGTTGGCGATTTCCCGACCCGAAATATAAAGCTCGAAACGGTCAACCAGATCCGGGTTGGAATCAGATTTTCTCGACAGAGGCGATACAGCGATTGGGTAATCCGTTACAAAAGTGGGTTGAATCAGTTTTTTTTCCACAAATTCGTCGAAAATGGCCATGAGAATTTTCCCCAGCGGATCCGCCGGCCGGATGTTACAGCCGGCCTTGTGGGCGAAAGCTACAGCTCTTTCGTAATCGGTCAGGTCGGCAGGCTCCATGCCGGCAATCTGCAAAAGAGCGTCTTTTACGGACAGGCGCCGCCACGGTGGTGTCAGATCGATTTCCTGCCCCTGATAGGTAAAGGTGAGCTTGTTGAAAATATTACGGGCGATGGAGGCAAACAGTTCTTCCGTAAAGGACATCAGGTCCGTGTAAGTGGCGTAGCTTAGGTAAAACTCCATCATGGTGAATTCGGGGTTGTGAAAAGTGGAAATGCCCTCATTGCGGAAATTGCGGTTTATTTCGTAAACTCTTTCCAGGCCGCCGGTGACCAGGCGCTTTAAATAAAGCTCCGGGGCGATACGCAGATAAAAATCCTGCCCCAGGGCGTTGTGATGAGTTTTGAAGGGCCGGGCGACCGCGCCGCCCGCCTGCGGCTGCATCATGGGCGTTTCCACTTCCAGAAAATCATGACTGTCCATGAACTCACGGATCAGTTTGATGATTCTGCTGCGCCGGTGAAAAATTTCCCTGACCTGGGGATTGGAAATCAAATCCAGGTGGCGCTGCCGGTAGCGGATTTCAATGTCCGTCAGGCCATGCCATTTTTCCGGCAGCGGGTGTATTGCTTTGGATGCAAGGCGGATACTGTCGGCCTCGATGGTCAGCTCATCTGTTTTGGTTCTGAACAGCCCTCCGGAAACATAAACGATGTCGCCGATGTCCAGTTTTTTGAACAGAGAAAAATCCTGCTCGCTCAAGATATTTTTCGCCACATAACACTGTATGAGGCCTTTGCGGTCCTGAATTTTGATGAAGGCCGCCTTGCCGAAGTTCCGTACGGCCATCAGACGCCCGGCCAGCGAGAATTTATCCGTCAGTTGCGCCAGGTCGGCGGCGATTGTCTCGCCGAAGCGTTCGAAGATTTCGGCGGTGGTATTTTCAGGTTTGATGTCGTTGGGATATAAATCGACTCCGGCTGTTTTCAAGGCCGCGATTTTTTCGAGGCGAACCTTTAAAAGATCACTGTCTTCCATAATTTCTCCGCTTTTTCTAAAGTCAGTCTGACTATATTTATTTTGGGGTTTAGTCAAGTCCGATTGTCCAGACGGCCCTCGGGAGGGGCGTTTTCGCGGAAACAAAAATGTGTTTGCCTACGAGGTGGTTGTTATGTATGATGAGTGACACTTTATGCACAGGGGGAAACAAAATGATCAACAAGGCGATATTGATCGGCAGGCTGGGCAAGGATCCGGAAGTCCGCTACACACCGGACGGGACCATGGTTACCAATTTTAATCTTGCCACCGATGAGCAGTGGAAAGATAAAAGCGGCGAAAGGATGCAAAAGACAGAGTGGCATCGTGTCGTTACTTTCGGCAAGCTCGCGGAAATTTGCGGAAATTATCTGGTCAAGGGGAAACTGATTTTTATCGAGGGCCGGATTCAGACACGCTCATGGGAAGATAAGGAGGGCGTTAAGCGCTACACGACGGAAATAGTGGCCAATGACATGAAGATGCTCGACTCTAAGGGGCAAAGCAGCAGAGCGGACGACACAGCTGCATCCGCCATGCAGGGCGGCGGGGAGCAGCCGGAGGACGTTCCTTTCTGAATACAGACTTTTGACGATAAATTACACCGGGGAAGACAGCCACTACTTGTCTTCCTCTTTTTTTGTCGGGGGGTTGGTCGAATCGTTCTGATCAGAGACTGATTTCTTGAAGTTTCTGATGCTTTGGCCCAGGGCGGAGCCTATTTGCGGCAGCTTCCCCACGCCGAAAATAATCAAAACAATAACCAGTATAATCAACAACTCGGGGATTCCCAAACTTCCAAACATAAATACACCTTCCTTCTTTTTTGTTTTACGGCAGGTGCAGGTGAATCACCTGCCCTGATTTGCCCAGGTTTTCTATCATTTTTCCGTTTAAACTTATCCGGATACCGCCGGCATTGCCGATGTCCATGCTAAAGCGCGCTGCTTTGCTGGATATTTTGTCTCCGGGTTTTAGTAAAACCTCGAGAGGTTCCTTATCATCACTTTGAATCCGTATCCAGGTTTCTTCCACGGCGTCAATTGACAGAAAAAACTGTTCATTTTCTCCGGTATCCGCCGGTGTTGCGGCAGGGGTATCTGTTTTCTGTACCTGAGGGACGGCCGCTTCGCTTTCTGCGGCTTGCCGGGCCGCTGTTTCTTCAGGCTGCTTTCGGGTGGCGTCGGCCTGGTCTGCTGCCGCGATATTGTCTTGCCTGTCACCTTCAGACAGCCCGTTCGGCTGCGCGGCGCTTTGGTCCACGGTCAGGGGCTGTGTGGAGTGCCTTTGCACATCCGTCTGACCGGACGGGCCCGCCGTCGGCTTGTATGCGACACTTACCAGAAATGACGCGACGATGAAAACAATAAAAATACCCCCGATCCACAGCAGGGCCTTGTGCCGGCCGACGATTTCGGCAAGCGGCCGGGGCTGCGGTTTTTCAGGCAGCGCTTTTTTCTTCTCAGGCATTTCCCGGATATAATTCTCATAGCGCGCAAGCAGGGGCCCGCTATCCACGCCCAGGGCTTCAGCGTACGTTTTAATGAAATTCCGGGCGTACAAAGGCACGGGAAGCAGATGGAAAGCACCATTTTCTATCGCCTCCAGATTGACGACACTGATCCGCGTGCGTTCGTATAATTCCCTGAGTGTCAGACCGGAATTTTCCCGCGCCGTTTTCAGATCAGTTGTCCGGGCATCTGTGTCAAGTTCTATGGTCATGTGCCTGTCGCAACCGTGTTGGAATAATTGCTTTATGCTTAACACTATTTAATGCGCATCGCAACTTTTAATGGAGCCGCGCTGTGATTGTCCTTACTTTTTGAGTTGGTTTATGCTTTAGATATTTTCATGACTTTACAGACAGGGAGTTTCATTTATGAAGGAGATTGCCGAATTTGCCCGGGCAGTGGCCCGTGACGCGGGGAGGCTGCTGGCAGAAAAGATTACCGGCCATAACCGGGTTTTCTACAAGGGAACGATCGACCTGGTGACGGAAGCGGATAAAATGTCGGAAGAGCTGATACTGACTCAAATCGGGCGGCGCTACCCCGACCACGGAATTTTATCGGAGGAGTCAGCCGCCAAAAATGAACAGGCAACTGCGCGCTGGATTATCGACCCGCTGGACGGCACCACAAATTACGCACACGGGTTTCCTTTTTTTTGTGTGTCGATCGCGTTTGAAAAGGATGGCATCATGGAGGCGGGGGTTGTTTACGACCCGTTGAGAGATGAACTTTTTACGGCGGAGCGGGAAGGCGGGGCTTTTCTAAACGGTCGCCGGCTCAGGGTTTCGACCGTGGATGAATTGTCACGAAGTCTTCTGGCCACTGGCTTTCCATACGACATACGTGTCAGCAAAGACAACAATCTCGATTATTTCAAGGCGATGGCGGTAAGCGCCCAGGCGGTGCGCCGTCCGGGCGCGGCGGCCCTTGACCTGGCTTACCTGGCTGCGGGAAGGATCGACGGCTTCTGGGAGCTGAAACTCAAGCCCTGGGATACGGCCGCCGGTTGTCTGATCGTCCGGGAGGCGGGCGGCGTCATTTCCGACATGGCAGGGCAGGCGTGGAATTTATTTTCTTTCGGCCTGGTTGCTTCCAACAGACTGATCCAGCAACAGATGCTGGAGGTGATCAAAGGCGTCAAGCACGGAAAGTGAGTGTAACATGGCCCGCAGCTCGTAGCACAAGGCAGCCGGCCGCCTGTGTCCTCAACCGTCTAAGGCGGCGCCTTTTCTTCGCGAGAAAAACTGCGCGGCCGCGGCATTGAAGATTTGAACACGCAGCACACAAGTGTCAGTGACTGAGTAATTTGACGATGAATCTGCGCGTCCGCGGGCCATCGAATTCACAAAAGAAAATAGATTGCCAGGTGCCCAAAACCAGCCGCCCGTTTTCGACAATGACCATTTCAGATGCGCCGACAAGTGACGACTTTACATGGGCGGCGGAATTGCCTTCCGCGTGCCGGTAGCCGGCGGCCGGCGGCACCGCACGGTTCAGCGCGGCCAGAATATCGACCGGAACGTCCGGGTCTGCATTTTCATTGATGGTTATTGCCGCGGTGGTGTGCGGCGTGTAAATCAGGGCGATTCCCGATGTCATTTTTTCTTCCTCCACCGCTTTTCGGACGTGCGCGGTAATATCGAGCATTTCATCGCGGTGGCCGGTCTGCAGGGTAAATTCTTTCATGCCATCTCCTGTATTCATTGCAGGCGAGTTTCAATCGCCTTGAAAACATCGTTGACCACTTCGTGAGCAATCTTTTGCGTCGCCCGGCTGGCGGCCCGGGCGTATCCCCGTGGGGAGGTCTCCTGCAGGCGCTCTTCCTGCAGGTATTTTTTCTGGAACAAAATTCGGGCCGTCCCCTTCTCCAGTGAGTCTTCCACGGAAACGGACATGCTGATGAGAGCTGTTTTACCGCTTTTATCCGTCCGCAGATAAAATTCTTCAATACCGCCGGAAATGACAAAGCGTCCGCCGGCTGTCTCTTGACGGGAGAAAACGGCCTGATATTTTCCGACAGACCTCATGTCGGCGGCAATACCGTCTGCGATCATGTCCGCCGGATTTACCGCCCAACGGGAGTAGTTGAACGAATCAAAGCCGTAATCGTCATCGCGAAAAATCATGTCGGTTGAGTTGTAGGCGGCGGCAATCGAAAAACGGTTAAACTTGATACAGACCGGAAGTCGCCGCGCCTCATCCCCGGGGGGGGAAGGCCAGCTCAGCAGGTATCTTTCAATGTTGTAGGCCGGCTTTGCGCTGCCGGCACAGCCGGCCGCCAGAAACACAAAAGATAAAGCGATCAGCGTCAGGCAGGCATACTTGCATTTTTTAGCAAAGAGGGCCGGGGTGGATACGGGATGCTGCATGGGTTTCTTTCCTTTCGTCACTCCATCGGTTTGCGCGGCGGTGCGGGTTTTGTAAAGATCAGCTCCGAAGGATCGCGGTTGAGTCTGTCGGCCAGTATTTTCAGATGCTCCGAGGTGACGCGCAGATTTTCCGCCGTGTCTTGAAGTTCGCCGGTGATGGCTTTTGTTTTTGTATCGACATCTTCGAGGATTTCTCTTGCCAGCCGCTCCTTTTCGCTGAGATTCAAGGCTTGAAGCTCACCGTCGGCCTGGCTGATCAGCCGCCGGGCATCCGTCAGGACGCCCAACGCTTCCTGAATGGTTTGATCCACCATGCCTTCGGCAATCGTGCGGTTTATCCGGGCGATGGTTTCATCCAGACGCGAGGAGGCGGAATCCAGATTTTCCATGATATTTTGAATACGCTTTCCCTGTACGAAGTCTTTGATCGCGCCGGTGGCTTGTTTAAGGTCGTCGGATATGCCCTGGAAGTCCACCGAGCCGATTTTTTGCATGACGTCGCCGGCATCTGAAACAAAGCGGCTGATTTCCGACAGGCGCGACGGGATTACCGGATAGGGAGGCTTGAAGGAAAGTTGCGGCGAGCGCGACAGTTCCCCTTCGCTGATCTGGTCGAGTTCTATGAAGACAACGCCGGTGATGCCGGCCGTTTTCAGCGAGGCGATGGTTTGTCTGGCCATATCGCCTCCCAAATTTATTTTCATGATCACTTCGATCAGGCGGTAGTCGGGGGCGACATCGATGCGTTTTACATTACCGATGGCCACGCCCCGGTACTTGATGGCGGAATCGACCTGCAGTCCCTGCACGGACTCGTCGAAATACACCGCGTAGAGCGACCCTTTGGCAAAATACTTTGCCGCCCCGACCCAGATGATGATTGCCGCGAAGATCAGTGCGCCGACGATGACGAACAGGCCTATCAAAAATTTTGCGCTATTTGTGGTCATAAAACCTCTGATGAGCCGGGGCCGGCGGCAACTGGCGCAGAAAGAAACTCTTCACGCGCGGGTCATCCATGTGCCCCTTTAATTGGGCGGGGGTTCCCTGCGCGATAATCCCCCCAGCCTGTTTGTCCAACATTAACACCCTGTGCGCGATTTTGTAAATAGATTCCAGTTCGTGAGTTACGATAACCATCGTCGTGCCCAGGGCCTCGTTTGTTTTGATGATCAGATCGTCAAGCCCGACGGCGGTCACCGGGTCGAGGCCGGCGGACAGCTCGTCGAGGAAAAGAACATGTGGGTCAAGAGCCATGGCCCGGGCGATGCCCGCCCTTTTTCTCATGCCTCCGGAAAGCTCAGCGGGATAATGGTCATCATAGCCTTCCAGATTGACCATGCCGAGTTTCATTTTAACGATCTGAGTGATTTTGTCCTGTGCGAGGTCTGTATAGGTCTGAAGAGGCAGCGCGATATTTTCTTTGAGCGTCATCGAGCTGAACAGAGCGCCGGACTGGAAAAGAACGCCGATGTTCTGACGATACTCTTTCAGAAGGGTTTCAGAGGCGGAGATGATATCCCTGCCTTCGTAGAAAACCCGTCCGGCGTAGGGTTTTTGCAGGCCGATCATAATTTTCAAAAGAGTTGATTTGCCGCAGCCGGACTCTCCGACAATCACGAGAACCTCGCCCTGATAGACATCGAAGCTGACATCTTCGAAAACAATATTGCTTCCGAAGCGTGCACTCAGATTTTTTACCTCGATCACCGGTTTTTTGTTTTGTTGCCTCATTGCCGGCATCCCTTCGTACGCATCAGATAAAGGTTCCGTATCTTTTGACATAATACAGCATCACGGCGAAAATGGAATCGGCCACCACAATGAGAAAGATGGCCGCAACTACGGCGGAGGTGGTGAATTTGCCGACATCCTGGGCGCCTGCGCGCACCATGAAGCCGCGTTGGCATCCGATTGCCGAAATAAGCCCCGCAAAGACGGCCGCCTTGATCAGGCTGGTGACGATATCGAACACAGTTATCGTCTTTATGGATTGGGTAATATACGTATTGACGGTAAGATCGAGACTCGTGACGCCGATGATCATTCCGCCGATAATGCCGAATAAATCAGCATAAATGGTCAGGATCGGCACCACAATGATGGTGGCCAGCACTTTCGGGACGGCCAGAAACCTTACCGGATCGAAGCCCATGGTTTGAAGCGCGTCCACCTCCTCATTGACCTTCATGGTGCCTATTTCCGCGGCAAAGGCGGAGCCGGAGCGCCCGGCAACAAGGATGGCGGTCATCAGAGGCCCCAGTTCCTTGACGATGGCGAAACTGACCAGTGAGGGGACGTAGATGTTCGCGCCGAACTGCCTGAGCTGGAGGTAAGACATAAAGGCCATGATCAAACCGATCAAAAGGCCGATCAGCCCGACAATCGGCAGGCCGTCCACGCCCGCGCGCTGGACATAAAAAAGCACATCCCTGCCTCGCAGAGAGGTCGGGTGTCTTAAAGTATAAGCGAAGGCGGTCAGGATCTCGCCGATGAAGGTGACGAAGTTAACGAAGTCTCGTGAGATGGTTAATGATGACTGACCGATCTGATGAATAAAACCTGACGGCGATTCCTCGGAGGCGACAAGGGGATGATCGAGGGCTTCGTCGCGGATGACGCTGAAGATGCCTTTAGTGTCGTCACTTATGTTGACCAGTTTGCACGAAACATCATTTCCGGCAAGCTGCTGTCGCAGCTGGATGAAGGTGAGCGCGGCGGCGCTGTCCAGATATTTTACATGTGAAAAGTCAAGGACAACCTCGCGGAGGCGGGCGGCGGACGTCTTGCGCTCGATTTCATTCGTAAAGGGGGTCAGGTTTTTAAGACAGAAATTGCCGGCAAGTTCGATAAAAAGGGTGGATTCTTCATGTTTAAAAGAAATTGTATAATCTGTACGGCCTTTTTTGCTGGTTTCAAGGGTCATGGCAAAATCATCATAACTGCCTGGCTATGGGTGTTCCCTGCCTGTTCAAAGGGTGACGACCAATTAATAATAAAAAAGCCTAAAAGATAATGGATATTTAAGCCCCCTGCCCGACACTTGTCAATGAAAAAGAACGAAACAGTAACCAGGTGAGTCTTTTCACATTATGTGCAACCGGATTGAACATTTCATGAAACGTTAATGTAAAAAGAGATGGTTTTGTTTTTTCCCGGCAAGCGTCTTGAAAGACATTTCATCTTTTATATTCAATACATACAAACAT
>JAAYKU010000013.1 GCA_012522275.1 Smithella sp. | reverse complement strand
TTCATGTATGGGAAGCTCAAGTCAGAAAAGTTCGGCCCCATCTGGAAACAACCGGAACGCTCAAAGCATATGAAGAAGTGCTGGTCAGCGCGGAAGTTGACGGGATAATCAAAAATATTCTTGTTGATGAAGGCTCTGTTGTAAAAGCGGGTCAGCTGCTGGCACAGATTAACGATACGGACTACAATTTGGACCGGGAGCGCACACAGGCGGCAATGCGTCAGGCGCAGGCCTCCCTGGAGAATGCACGGGCCGAATACGGGCGCAAAGAGGCGCTGTTCAAAGACGAGCTGATCACCCGCCAGCAGTTTGACGATATCTCCACCAGGGTATCTCTGGCAGAGGCGGAGCTCGCAAGTGTAAAGGCCACTTTGGCCATCGCTCAGGAAAGGCTGGCGCGTACAAAAATTTATTCGCCGCTCAACGGGGCGGTCAAGGAAAAGAAACTCTCCGCCGGTGACTTTGTCCGCAACGGCATGCCGGTTTTTCAGGTGATCAGTACAAATCCGCTGAAGCTGAGTTTTACCGTCGCTGAAAAAGACGTCGCCCGGCTCAAAAAAGATCAGGAAATTTCCTTCACCGTGGACGCCTTTCCGGACAAAACCTTTACAGGAAAAGTCAGCCTGCTCTACCCCAACGTGGAGGAACGCACAAGGACGCTGCAGGCCGAAGCGCTGGTGCCCAATGCAGACCGCATGCTCAAACCGGGCTACTTTGCCCGTGTCCAGATATTTATCGAGGCCTCCCGCGACGCGGTGGTCGTGCCGGTGCCGGCTCTGCTTTATGACAATGCCACCATCCGGGTTTTTGTGGTCACAGCGGGTAAGGCCGAGCCGCGTGTCGTCAAAATAGGCAACAAGTACGGTGAAGTCGTGGAAATTACCGAAGGAGTTCAAGAAAATGAACAGGTGGTCGTAGTGGGCCAAAACAACCTGTCGGAAGGAGTAAAGGTTAATGTGGCTCGCTAAAACCTCCGTCAAACGGCCAGTTTTCGCCACCATGGTCATCATGGCTCTGGTGGTGCTGGGCATTGTCAGCTATCCGCTCATCGGAGTCGATCTTTTTCCCAAAATCGATTTCCCCATCGTCACGATTACGACAACCCTCAAAGGGGCAAGTCCCGACGTGATGGACGTCGATGTCACTGAGCGCATTGAGGGAGCGGTTAACACGATCAACGGCGTCAAGAGCATTACCTCGACAAGCTACGAGAGTTTTGCCCGGACAACTATCGAATTTGTTCTCGAGCGCAACATTAATGAAGCGGTCCAGGACGTACGCGAAAAAGTATCCGAAATCCGCTCGAAGCTGCCCGCCGATATTGACGAGCCGCGGATCGCCAAGGTGGATCCTGACGCCTCGCCGATCCTGTTTTTAAATCTTTCCGGCAATCGCTCGGTGCGAGACCTGTCCACCTACGCAGACGAAATCCTCAAGGAGCAGCTGCAGCGCATCAACGGCGTCGGTGACGTTATTTTTTACGGACTGAGGCTTCGTCAGGTGCGCATCTGGCTGGATGCGGCCAAAATGCAGGCGTATCAGGTATCGCCGGGCGATGTGGTTGTGGCTCTCCAGCGCGAAAACATCGAGCTGCCGGGCGGCCGGATTGAAACGAAAACAAAGGAATACACCGTCCGCATCAAAGGCGAATTCGCCAGAATTACGGATTTCAATGACCTGATCATCAGCTATTACAAGGAAGCGCCGGTGCGCATCCGCGACATCGGCCGGGCTGAAGACGGCATGGAAGAAAAAAGGAGCCTCGCCCGCTTCAACCGCGTTGCGGCAGTCGGCATGGCCATACAAAAACAGTCCGGCACGAACACGGTGGAAGTCGCCAACAGTGTGAAAGCCGAAGTTGCAAAGATCAACAAAACACTGCCGCCCGGAATGCAGATCAATATTGCCGGAGACCAGTCTCTGTTTATCG
>JAAYKU010000103.1 GCA_012522275.1 Smithella sp. | reverse complement strand
TTCCGCTGACGGCCACGCCTTGTTTCATCACCAAACCGGAGGAGGCCCAAAAGCTGGTATGGAACAACCTGTGCACGCAGAACCTGGCCAAGTATGTGCACGATCTGGTCACGGCTCACAGAAATTCGCAAAAGCGCGTCAAGCCCGAGGACCGGAAGAAAAAAGTAATCGGCGTTGTCGCCCGCGGCTGCACTACGCGCTCGATTGTCATTCATCTGCAGGAAAGACAATATGAGCGGGATGACATTTATATTATCGGGGTTCCCTGCGACGGCTATGTGGACGGCAAGGCTCTTAAAATCAATATCGGCGGCGCGGATATCATCGACGGCTCGATTGACGCGGGCCAGATCAAAATGAAAACATCCGACGGCGACAAGATTGTCGCCCTCAAAGATGTACTGGCGGATTGCTGCCGGACCTGCCGCTTCAACAACCCGGTGATTTCCGACGTGATGATCGGCCAGCCGGCTGCGGCGATGAACCCGGATGTCGAGTATGACGGAGTCAATGAGTTTGAAGCAAAAACCACCGAGGAACGCTGGGAATATTTTACGAAGGAAATGGAAAAGTGCATTCGCTGCAACGCCTGTCGCCAGGCCTGCCCCTCCTGCTACTGCCCCACCTGCTTTGCCGAACAGAGCATGCCCCAGTGGGTGGGTATCGGCGAGGACGAAACGGATACGCAGGTGTTTCAGTTCATGCGTCTTTATCACATGGTCGGCCGCTGCGTCGATTGCGGTTCCTGCGTTGCCGTTTGCCCGATGGGCGTGGATCTGCGCAAATTCCTGAAGAAACTCGATAAGGACTGCTGGGACTTTTTCGGCAACCGCGCCGGTTCGAGTATGGAGGATATGCCGCCTCTGGGTAAATTCGATGAGCATCAAGACAAGGGAGACTTTGTATATAATCCGTAATTGAACAAGACGATGGAGCTTACATGGAAACTTTTCTGGACGAAGTAAACAAAAGAATAAACGGAGTGCCCCTGCAGGCTTGTTACCACTGCCGCAAGTGTACGGCCGGCTGTCCCGGCGCGCCCTACATGGAATACAATCCGAACAAGGTCATCAAAATGATACAAAACGGGCAGAAGGACAAGGTGCTGTCGAGCTCGACCATCTGGCTTTGCATGTCGTGCGAGACCTGCATCACCCGCTGCCCCAACAACGTGGATATCGCGCGGATGATGGACGTCCTGAGGCAGATGGCCATTGAAGAGGGCGTGGCTGCGAAAGAAGCGAACGTTTTGAAATTCCACGAAGCGTTCCTCTCGAGCATAAAATTCGGCGGACGCGTGCATGAAATGCTGATGACCGTCCATTACAAGCTCAAGTCAGGGGATTTGTTCGGAGACGTGGACATCGCGCCGTCTTTGTTCCTCAAGGGGAAACTCTCGTTTCTGCCGCCCAGGACCAAAGACCTCAAGTCGGTGAAAAGTATTTTTGAAAAGACGCAAAACTGATGATGAAATGCCGCGCGCCGGGCTGGGAGCCTTACGCGGGGCATCAAGTTATAGAAGGAGGCTACTCTCTTGAAAGTTTCATATTACCCGGGCTGCTCACTGCATGGTATGGGAAAGGAATATGACGAGTCCATGAAGGCCGTCAGTCAAGCCCTCAACATCGAACTCAAGGAAATTGACGACTGGTCCTGTTGCGGGGCGTCCGCCGCGCACAACACGAACTTTGAACTGTCGGTGGCCCTGCCCGCGCGAAATCTGATCGCGGCGGAAAAGGACGCGATGGACGTCATGGTTCCCTGTGCCGCCTGCTTCAACCGTTTCAAAACGGCCGAGCATAACCTGAAGTCCAACAAGGACCTCAAAGCGCGCATCGAAGGGGTGCTGGGCGCCAAATACCAGGGAGGCATTTCCATCCGCAATCCGATTGACGTGATCTACAATGAAATCGGCCTCGAGGCGCTGGCGGCGAAGGTGGTCAAACCGATGACCGGCCTCAAGCCCGTATCCTATTACGGCTGCCTGCTTTTGCGTCCGCCGGAGGTCTGCCAGTTTGAAAATTACGAAAACCCCTTTATGCTCGACAAGATCATGAGCGCAATCGGTGCGGACGTGAAGAACTGGTCCTACAAGACGGACTGCTGCGGCGGGTCTTTGTCGGTCAGCAAGACGCCCATTGTCACCCAGTTGTGTGACAAGCTGATGAAGGCGGCCCGCGAGGCGGATGCCAACTGCGTGGCCGTTGCCTGTCCGATGTGTATGGCCAATCTGGAGATGCGTCCCAGCCGCAACATGAAAATGCCCGTGTTCTATTTCACCGAGCTGATTTCGCTGGCCATGGGCCTGCCCGGTTCGAAAGACACGTTCAAGTCGCACCTGATTGATCCGCAGCCGCTTTTGAATCAGTTGCGGCTGATTTAAAACAGAGGGAAAGACCGACGCTTGAAAACCATAACAGTTGGATAAAATAATAAATTAGGGACAATTATGGAAAAACGCTTGATCAAAAAAGACGCGCTGGCGGGCATCGCCAGAAAAATGGCCGGAGACTTCACGGTTTGGGCGCCGTTGAAAAAAGAAGACAATGTTCTTTTCGCGCCCATGGGGTCCGACGACGAACCTTTCTTTGCCTACCTGAATTCCAAAAACGCGCCGAAGAATATTTTCTTCCCGCATACGGAAACAATGATGAAATACACGCGCACGCCTCAAGGCATGGTGTTTTCATCCGAGGTCAACAAGGCCGACCAGTCGGTTTTATTCGGTGTGCGCCCCTGCGACGCACACAGCTTTGTTGTCCTCGACAAGCTCTTCGACCAGGAAAAATATAAAGACCAGTACTATATCGCCAAAAGGCTCAACACGACGGTCATTTCCCTGGCCTGTGTACAGCCGCCATATGACACCTGCTTTTGCACCTCGGTGGACGGACAACCGGTTTCCCCAGAAGGAGCCGATATTCTTCTGACCGACATCGGCGGTGATTATCTGGTGGAATTTGTGACCGAGAAAGGCGAAAAGCTCGCCGGATATTTCGGCGACACGAAGGCGGACGAGAAAGCCGACGCAAAGAAAACCGAAGCGGCGGCAAAGGCCAGAGAAGCGATCAAAGCAAAAATCCCCGCCCATGAAGTGAAGCCGATTCTGGATAAGAATTTCGATCATCCTTTCTGGGATACCATTCATCGCAAATGCCTGGCCTGCGGCACCTGCACCTATTTGTGCCCCACCTGTCACTGCTTCGATATCAGCGATGAAGTGGTCGGCGCCGACGGCGTCCGCCTGCGTTCCTGGGATTCGTGCATGTTTCCGCTGTTCACGAAGGAGACATCGGGGCACAACCCCCGTCCTTCGCAAAAGGAGAGATGGCGTCAGCGTGCGATGCACAAATTTAAATACTACATCGACATGTTCGATACCATAGGCTGTGTGGGCTGCGGCAGGTGTGTGATGTACTGCCCCGTGAATATTGATATCCGAAAAATCGTAGACGATATTTCAAAATTATAATCAGGGAGTTCGTAATGCAAAACCCGTATATTCCTTATCCCGTTGTAGTGGATAAAATCATTACCGAGGTCGACACCAAGGACATTAAAACGTTCCGCTTCAAATTCGTCAACCCGGAGGACGAACAGAAATACGCCTACATTCCCGGCCAATTCGGCGAGCTTTCCATTTTCGGCAAAGGTGAGTCGCCCATCGGCATCGCTTCTTCCCCGACGCAGAAAGGCTATGTGGAATTCACCGTGATGAAAGCCGGCGTCGTGACATCGGCGCTGCATGAAATGGAAGAGGGTGAAATGATGGGCCTTCGCGGCCCGCTGGGAAATTCCTGGCCGCTGGAGTACCTGGAGGGCAAAAACATCGTTATCGTGGGCGGCGGTTTCGCTTTTACCACGTTGCGCTCCATGATCAACTACGCTCTTCACGAAGACAACCGCAAACGCTTCGGCGATATCACAGTCATTTACGGAGCGAGAACGCCGGGGCTGCTGCTTTACAAAGACGAGCTCGACGCCTGGTCGCAGCGCTCCGACATCAACATGAATGTGACGGTCGATAAGGGAGATGCAACCTGGAAGGGGCGTGAAGGATTCGTGCCGGCCGTCTGCAAGGAAGTTGCGCCCGGCAAGGATAACACCGTTGCTCTCATCTGCGGACCGCCTGTCATGATCCGGTTTACCTTACCGGTTTTCTTCGAGCTGGGATTTTCCAAGGAGAACATCATCACCTCGTTGGAAATGCGCATGAAATGCGGCATCGGCAAGTGCGGCCGGTGTAACGTCGGCAGCAAATACGTCTGTAAGGACGGGCCGGTTTTTTCGCTGGCACAGCTCGATGCCCTCACCCCGGAATACTGATCAACGATTGCCAAATCTTCAAAAAATACAAGGGAACCTTTGGTTCCCTTTTTTTCAGGACTGGCAAGCCCAGGAAACCAGATGAATCTATATGTTTTTAGATGAATTACCGTGACAAGAGCACGGATAAACTATGCCGGCCATACGGCGGCGCGGTTGAAATTTAGATTTGCCGATTGAATATGAATGTGCTAGCAGAGGCACTAA
>JAAYKU010000102.1 GCA_012522275.1 Smithella sp. | reverse complement strand
TCCTGAGCGCACATTATGTCGGCCGGCGGTTTCACGTACTTGTAATCACTCGTCAATTATTGTTTTGCGCCTCGTATAATATATGAATTTCAAAACCGGCGCAAGCCCGCCCTGAAAGCGGCTTCATTTCGGCGGCATGCGCAAGGCTCCGTCGAGCCTGATACAGCAGCCGTTGAGCATCGGGTTTTCTATAACATGCATGGCCATGCGGGCAAATTCCACAGGCCTGCCCAGCCGCCGCGGAAAAGGAACATTGTCTGCCATCACCTGTTTTACCTCCGGCGGCATACCGGCCATCAGCGGCGTGTCAAACAGACCCGGCGCGATGGTGGCGACCCTGATGCCGTAGTCTGCGCATTCGCGCGCGATAGGCAGTGTCATTGCCACGATACCGCCTTTGGAGGCGCAATAAGCGGCCTGGCCGATCTGGCCGTCGAAGGCGGCGATGGAGGCGGTGTTGATAATCACACCTCTTTCCCCCTCGCCGTCCAGCTCGTTTTCGGACATCTGCTGCACGGCCAGGCGGATCACGTTGAGTGTTCCCACCAGATTGACCCGGATCACTTTATTGAATGACCCAAGCGGCAGAGGTCCTTTCCTGCCTTTTATTTTCCCCGCGTCCGCCACACCCGCGCAATTCACGGCCGCGTTGATTTTCCCGAAGGCATCGACCGTCTTTTTTATCGCTGCGGCAATATCTTCTTCACTGGCGACATCCGCCTGTGCAAATAAAATACTGTCTGGATTTTGTGCCGCCACGCTTTCGCCTTTGGCCGCGTCGATATCCGCGATGACGACTTTAGCTCCCGCACGGGCCAGCTCCAGCACGGTGGCCTCACCCAGCCCGGACGCTCCGCCTGTGACCAGAGCCACGACTTCCCGATGGTTCATAGCCTTCCTCCTGATAATCGGTAATTTTCAAAAATAATAAAGGACTTAACACAAGAAAAAATGCAAAACAACCGGAATATCGGACAACAGCCTCATTCCGTTGCAGAGAAAAGGAAGGCATAAGCGGTATAATCTCCATCATGGCTGAGACTGATATCGATGGCCGCTCGCTCGGAGTTAATGTGTACTTCAGGAGGCTGAAGCCTTCCCTCCACAGACGTCCTGATGATTTCAATCTCCCGCGCGCTGCACCGCAGCAGGCGCGCCAGATGAGCGGTCAGGCGGCTGCGTACAAAAGAGGAAGGATCGCTGCCGTTCCCTTTCTTCGCGGCAGGAAGTGCATCTGCCTGCCAGAGCGTCTCTTCCAGGGCCCGCTCATTGTCGGAGACGATACAGTGCACATACAGGCGTGTCACATGCAGGCAAAAAGGCATTTCATGAAAACCCGGAATCCGCACAAGGCCGGATACATCGCTTGCCCATCTTCCGGCTGCGCCATTACCGCTGTAAGAACTGCAGACGTCGTGCTGCATCCCAGGGACATAGGCAGGTAAAACAGACCAGCGGCGCGGCAGGAAAGCCGCGCCGCTGTCCATTTTATGAATCACTTTATAGGCGGCTTCTTTGCAGGCCCACATCGACCACAAAGCTGCATCCGGGTCACCAGAGCCGGCCACCAGGCTAATTTCATCATCGGTGAGAATTTTCTTCAGAAAGCGCAAATCCGTGCTTTTTCGCGCGTTCATCGGATGCCTCAAATCTACGATGTCGTTTCCGATGAGTGGCAAAATACTTCTCCTCCATGTCGGCGATCCGATTGATGATCTGCTGGGCGTAATCGCGCTGGGCGCGCAGTCCGGTCTGGGCGGACCTTACCGGGGTGAGCACCTCCATGCTCGCGTAAAACTTGTCGCCCCAGGCCGGAATCAGACCATAGCGGTGCTGCTTGTCGCCGCGCAGATAAAGACACATGACCTTACAGTCGTCAACTTCCTGGACAAACCGTCCCACCCCGTAAGAGACATTCTCGCGCTCCACGCGCCCGGTGCGGGACCTGCCCCCTTCCGGGAAAATCATGATCGTGTGGCCGTGCCGCAACAGATAAGTGCAGGCATCGAGCACCTGCTTCATCTTCTCGCGAGATCCACCGCGATCCACAGGAATACATTTGGACAGGTAGCACAAAACAGTCAGAAAAGGGTTGCTCTGGAAATTTCTTCTTTCCGGTAAATTCCACGGCAGTTTTTTATAGTTTGTAAAATGCCTGGTAAAGCTGAAGACGGCATAGCTTAAAAGAAACGAGTCAATCATGGTTAAATGATTGGCGCACATCAGCCAGGGGCCTTTATGGCCGTCCATCGCAGCCGCACACTCGCGGCGCAATTGGCGCAGATTTCTGACCCGGTAGCGCAGCACATTGGCAATCAGAAAATAAAAAGGCGCGACAAATACAATCGCCAGACGCCCCAAAAAATTCTGCATCTGCAGCATAAATATGGATCGCGTATCCATGGTTATTACCCCAATTTCTGTTTGATGATGGTTACCGCATCGCCGATGGTGCGGATTTTGTCCGCTTCATCGTCATCGACACTGATCTCGAAGACATCTTCACATTTGATGATAACATCGACCAGGCGTGCGGAATTGACTTTAAGATCGTTGAGGATGTGCGTGTCTGGTGTGGCCGTCTCCAGCAGCGCCGCATCCTTCGTATAGGCTCTTAAAATATTCACCATCTCGTCAAAAATTTTCTTCTCATCCATTTTTCTTACTCCTTTTATAATTATTTTTCTTCCCACTTCTTGAATATGATGCAGCTGTTGACATCCCCGAAGCCGAAGCCGGCTTTGGCCAGATATTTCAGTTCGGGGAATTCCATACATTTTTGAGGAATTTTCGGCGCGAAATCCGCGATATCCGGGTGCACATCCTCGCTGTTGATGGACGGGTGCAAAAATCCTCTGTAAATCTGCAGGACCGACGCCACGCACTCCACCGCGCCGGCCGCTCCCAGACAATGCCCGACCATCGATTTTGTCGAGTTTATATAGGGAAAATTAGCCGGCGTGCGCTCAAGGGCCGTCGCCCAGCTTCTTACCTCGTGCGGGTCGGCATACGTCGCCGTCAGGTGCCCGTTGATGGCGTCGACCTCCGACGGTCCGATGCCCGCATCCACTACCGCCCCCCTGATGCATTTTTGCACACCCACTGGATTGGGCGCCGTCATGGAGCCGCCCATCCGCTGACCGCCGCAGTTCACATAGCCTCCGACGATTTCCGCGTATATTCTCGCACCGCGCGCCAGCGCCGCTTCCAACTCCTCCAGCACCAGCATCGCGCCGCCGGAGCCCGGCACAAACCCGCAGGCGCTGGCCGACATCGGCCGGGAGCCGGCCGCCGGGTTGTCGTTGAACTTACGGGCAATGACGCGCATCGCGTCAAACCCGCCCCAGATGTACGGCGACGCGCCTTCGGAACCGCCGGCCACCATCCTTTTGGCCAGTCCCATGCGGATGCGCCACAGTGCGTCAATTACCGCTTCATTGCCCGTACTGCAGGCCGACGAATTGGAAGTCACCTGATTGCCCGCGCCGATGAGCCCACCGATACGTGCGCTTGTACCGCTGTTCATCACCTGCTCGACAACACGGCTGCCCAGACGCCGGACGCGCCCTTCATTGACCATCGGAACGACGCTCAACGCAATCGTATCCATGCCGCCGATACCCGAGCCGGCGATCACACCCGTGTCCCAGTCCACCGTCTCGTCATTGCTATCGGGAAGCTCAAAGCCTGCGTCCCGCCATGCGTCGACCGCCGAAACGGACGCGTAGCCTATATTATCATTGAACGACAGCAGCTTTTCCCGGTCAAAGTAACTTTTACGAACTTCATCGAAATTTTCCGGAACTCCGGCTATCTGACAGCTGAATTTCAGCTCTTCCAACTGCGGTATATGGCGGATGCCGGAGCGCCCCTCTCTGAGCGCCTGCTC
>JAAYKU010000101.1 GCA_012522275.1 Smithella sp. | reverse complement strand
GCTGTATGTTTTGATGCACCAGCCGCTGGCCGGGCCAGGGCGCTTCAAAGCAGGGGATGTTTGTGCCGGCGAGGCTTCCGATAAATGCGGTTCGCCGGTCTTTGCCGCCGAAGCAGATATTGGCCGGTCGCCTGATTACAGAGCCTTGCGGGTCTTCGAGATACATTTCCAGATTCCCCTGCGGATTGATAAAGCCGATGGAGTTGGCCGCGGGAAACGCCACCCAGAGATTACCCGCTTCGTCAAACGCGATACCGTCGGGAAAGCCCAGTTTTCCCAGAAAGTCCGGCCCGTAAACTTCAGCGGAACCCAACTGGTTTCCATCGAGGATGCGGTAACGCAAAACGCGCCGTTTCATTGTTTCCGCCACATAGGCATACTCTTGTCCGGCATCGACGGCCACGCCGTTTGCAAAACAGATACCGGTCGCGACAATGCGCGGCGCTTCATTTGGTAATATAACTACCAGACACCCATCCGGTATGGGGGTCCGAAGCGAAGCATCCACATCCGGATTATCCGTTGAGTTGGAGACCCACAGCCTGCCGGCGAAATCCAGGAAAGGAAAATTCGGCGTGTACATCCGCCGGCCGTCCGCGTGGGTCATCAAAAGTGTGTGCGCTCCCGTGGGGGAGACGCGCTGGACTTCACCATTGCCGATGTTTGCGACGATGCAGTTTGCGTCCGTGTCTATGCAGATGCCGTTGGGTACACCGCCCAAGTTGCCGAAAAAATCCGTCCGCCCGGAAGGATCGATACGCGCGCATCGCCCGTAGCCGTCCGCCGCGAAAACACTGCCGTCGTTTAGCGCCATAACGCCCTCCGGGCGCGTCAATCCACTTCCGATGGTGCCGACGGCCTGTAAATCGATTTTCATGATGACGACCTCTTTTGATGATGAAAAAATGCTCCGGTCCGTGCGGAGCGCTACCGCCGGCCCGTGATGGCGGTTTTTGACAGGCGCGGCCTAAGGGGGACAAGGCGCTCTGCAACCGGCGTTATTTTGTGTTGCCGCCGCACCTTGCAGAGCTACTGTTAAATATAGGCAGCAGCCGCACCTGTCAAGTGCATTTATGAATTGTATTGACAGGGGCGTACCTTCTTTCTATACTTTGATAAAATACAATGCCGCAACGGGCATATAAATAATGGACCGGAAATGCTTAACCGTTTAGTGAGTGCCTTATTTCTTGTTTTTATTTCCATTACTTCTATTCCTCTGTTTTTTGTCGCCCTGCTTTTGCGCCTGGTCACCTATCCTTTTGATCGGCGCCTGCGGGTTCTGCATTTGTTTACCTGCTTTTGGGCGTCTTTTTACACATGGACAATGCCTGCGTGGCGGATCCGCATCGAGGGGCGTGAAAATGTCCGCAAAGACGCGGCCTATATGGTCGTTTCCAATCATCAGTCTCAACTGGATATACTGGTGGCCTTCCGCCTCTTTTTTCACTACAAGTGGGTTTCCAAGGCGGAAATGTTCCGCGTGCCGCTTATCGGCTGGAATATGACGCTTAACCGCTATATCCGTCTGAAGCGCGGCGACAGGAAAAGCGTTGAGCAGATGCTCAAGGCGTGTGAGGTGCACCTCGACGAAGGAAGTTCCGTTTTCATGTTTCCGGAAGGAACCAGGTCGCCTGACGGTGAAGTGAAACCATTCAAACCGGGAGCGTTCCAACTGGCGCTGGAAAAGAAGGTGCCCATTTTGCCGGTGGTCATAAGCGGCACGAACAAGGCGCTGCCCAAATACAGCATGAAATTTACCGGTGTACAGAAAATTTACATCAAAATCTTTGAAGAAATTCCTTACGAATCTTTTAAAAATTTATCCGTGGAAGAGACAGTGGAAATGGTCCGCCGGTTCATCATCGAACAATTAAAAGTCATGAACCGCTACACACTGGGCTGAAATGCTTTTTTCGCGGCGGCATGCCCGTGGCGGCTGTTTACCCGAAAAGATTTTGCGCCTTGAAATGCGGCCTGAATTCTGATTTATTCGGTGCCGGAAGGATAACGAGATGGCAACCGACTCAAAGCCCGTCGACAAGAAGAACCGGTGGGTTTCCACAGCCCTGAAAGTCAATCTGGAAAGAACAGCGGTAGAGGTGCAGATTCCCTCCGATTATGCGCCCCTTTTGCAAATTGCCGGCGATCATTACGGCTTTCACAAAAAAACACGCGAACTGCTTACGGAACTTAATCATCCGTACATTAACTGGGACTTTGTTCTGGATGAACTCAAGTCGATTTCCATCGGGAATTTCTATATATACAACAAGCATCCGGACGGTTTGACCGCCATATCCATCCTGCTGGCGATTTATTTCGACATTCTTAAATCATCCGCATCGGAAGATGTGAAAGACAGCGCGATTCATTATCTTTTTGATTACGCCGACGCGATTATCACGCAAAGCAACGAATTTCTGGAAAGGAATCTGTCTTTGCTGCCGGGGCTGGTCAATGACTTTCTGGAAATTGCCCGCGACGAGTCGCCTCTGTTTAAAAAATGTTCATTCTACATGAAAAGAATTATCAGATCGGCCGCGGAAAATGGCCTGCAGATAGCGCAGCCGGCCGTTGCAACCCTCCTTTTCAAGATGTTTCGCGCCACCTATTCCTACTGGCTTAGCCAGCCGGACCCGGGCTTGTGGGAGGTTGCCGATAACCGGGCAGGCGCTTCCCCCGGCGACAGTATCTATCAGGGACTGGTCGGTGAGCTGGGCCATCGGTATTTTCACACGCTGATGCGCAGACTCGAAGAGCTCCAATCTGCGGGGAGTGAAAAACCAGGATCCGTATTTGACGAATACTTGAATCTGCCGGATTTTTTCCAGATCATTGACAGATACCTGAGTGTGGCCGGCGAGCTTGAAAAAGCGGAGGCATACCGCGGACATCATCTGGTCAAACTTGATTTTCTGATTTACGTGATGTCCGTGCCGGGGCTCAAAGACATTCATGCCCGGGCGATGCGTGAAATCAATTATGCGCTGAAACTGGTTTTTCAGGAGGAAAAAAAGGAAGACCTCAATGATTTTGTCCGTAAACTGTTTGTCTTTCTCAAAAAAAACGCCTCCCAGGATCAGTTCAGAGCCGCGAATATAGACTGCATCGTCACGGCAGCCAGGGAAATTTTCGCGCACAACGCCCATCCGCTGGTGGAGACATTCATCGACGAGCTGATCGCCTACGGCTTTGAGTACCCGAATATACAGGGGGCGACGTCGCACTGGCAGGTACAGGTCAACCCCGAGCATGTCCGCACTATCCGTGCCTGGCTGGAAATTATCGCCATGAAACCGCGCTGGACAAAAAAGCTCATCTCCGCGCTTATCATCAACCTGAAAATCGGCGGAGTTTTTATCCGTGACACCGACCTTATCCAGCGCGACATTTCGCGCCTGCTCAATGCGGATATCGGCCCGGCCTACAATCTGGTCAAGCAACTGGCGCGTTTGTTTCCCGTGTATTTCAGCGAGATCGGCGCCGAGGGCGAACTTCGCGACATTACCACCCGCGTGGATGAGCTGTCGGGGCGCAATGACCTGCTGATCAATTTTTTCCGCAAGCAGTCCCATGTGGAAAGCAACAGCCTGCTGGTGGAATTTGCCGAGGATATTTTCCGCTACTGGTTTTCCGGTGACAAAAAGTATCTGCTGCGTCACATTCCGGAAGAAGTATTCGATCAGGTGGACAATTCCGGCAGATATTTCGACGGAATACACAAAGTTTTCCTTCAGTTGTTTCCCCGTGCCGGCCGCGATCCGCAGAAGTTTCTGGAATGGGACTCGTCAAGAATCAATGGCGAAGCAGCTTCCGTCGAAGATGTCAGCGAGATGGACCGGGAGCGCGCCTGTCTGATGATAAGAACCTACCAGCTGATCCATAAAAAATATTTCCCCCAGTATTTCGACCTACTCAAAGACCTCGAGGCGGCCAACGCTTTTGCCGCGGCGGATATCGCTTCACTGCGCCGTTCGCTGGGCGAAAAAAAATATCATCAAAGCCTCACGATTATCATGAAGTTTCTCGGTGTTTTCAAAGACCGGATTCTTTCAGGCAGGAAAACCAGAGCCTTTGAAAATATCTACCACAAAAGGCATATCGCGGCGGGAATACCCTCCATGTACGGGACCTACCATGAGGAAAAATTCGATGCACTCGGCCTTACGCTGCGGCTGGAGATTTTAGGCGGCATGCTTCTGGAGGAGCTTATCCAGTCGATGAACCTGCATTTTATCACCAGACGCACACTGATCAGGATTCACGCCTATTTGTGGCACTATGTGAACGCGTTGGAGCTCGACGGCGTTTCCACCGAAGGGCTGGTGGCCAAAGTGAAATATGTGACCAGCGCTTTGCCTATCAAGCCTTTTTCCGTGGACCAGTACCTGGACATCTTTCGCTTCATTTCAAAAGGCATTCAGGATATCATCCGTGAATATTACATCGATGTTCACAGCTTGAATCTGCCCGTCGTTATCCGTCAGATCATGCCCGCCTCCGATGGGGACGCCTCCGGAGGCGACAGCCCCTGCGTACTCGATGAGCTGGTTTATCAGGAGTCGGAAAACTTCATCCGTTCCGTCATTTCTTCCGCCTTCGGCCTGCAGGTGCTGGACAACTTCATTCACGCTGTCATCAGGACGCTCAGCGCGGAGCTGGACAAATTCAAGGACAACAAAAAGATACTCAACCTGTTGATGGATTACAATCCCGATCTGGCGGTTTCATCCATCTACTCGAAAAAAGGCAGGCTCGACAACCAGATCCTCCTGGGCAACAAAGGCTATTTTTTGAAAAAAATGGTTTCTTTCGGCTTTCCCGTACCGCCCGGTTTCATCATTACCACAGAGGTTTTCCGGGGGTTTGAAGCGGTCAACAGCTACAAATATATCTTTCACGACCTGGTCACGCGCATCAACAGGGAAATAGCGGCGTTGGAAAAAAGGACCGGCCGGAGATTCGGCGACCCGGGCAATCCTCTGCTGCTGTCCGTGCGCAGCGGCGCCACCATCTCGCTGCCGGGCATGATGCGCTCTTTTTTGAATGTCGGCATCAATACCTCCATCGCGGAGAGTCTGGCGTCAAAAAAGGAATTCCGCTGGGCGGCCTGGGATTCCTATCGCCGTTTTCTCCAGACCTGGGGGATGTTTCAGGGATTGAGCCGGGATTTTTTCGATGCCATCATTGACGATTTCAAGCTCAGGCACGGTGTGGAAAGAAAAATTCAGTTTCCGCCGGAGCTGATGAAAGCAATCGCGCTGGCCTACAAAAAAGGGATTCTCGACAGCGGTCTGCCTCTGACCGATGACCCGGCGCGCCAGCTCAGACAGGCCATCTTGTATGTTTTCGAATCCTGGCACTCCGAACAGGCAAAAATTTACCGCCGTCAGATGCATTTGTCGGATGAGTGGGGTACGGCCGTCATAGTGCAGGCGATGGTTTTCGGCAATTACCATGAACGCTCCGGCTCCGGCGTCATTTTCACGCGCGACCCGAAAAGCTTCTCCTCCGATGTGACTATATACGGGGATTTTATCTTCGGCGTGCAAGGCGACGATATCGTCTCCGGTCTGGTCGAAACCTATCCCGTATCAGAAAAGCAGCGGATCGCCGAGCAGCGCGATACGGACATTTCTCTGGAGGCCACATTTCCGGCCATCTATGGCGGCCTGGCCAGAATCGCGGAAACCATGATTTACGAAAAAGGCTTAAATCATCAGGAAATCGAATTTACCTTCGAGGGGCCGCGGAAAGACCAGCTGTTTTTGCTGCAGACGCGCGATATGGATCAGACAAAAGCGGAAAAACTCCACCGTTTCAGGGACACGCCCGGACTGCGCGCCGCTCTTATGGGCACGGGAATCGGCGTGAGCGGAGGCGCTCTTTGTGGCCGTGCGGTCTATTCCGAGGATGATATCAGGCTCTTTCGCGCGCAGGATCCGCAAACTCCCCTTATCCTTGTACGTCCGGACACGGTTCCCGATGATGTCGGTGTACTGCTGCAGGTGGAAGGGCTGCTCACCGCCAAAGGTGGCGCCACATCGCACGCGGCCGTGACCATACCGCAGCTGGGCAAGGTAGGGGTGGTGGGCTTGAGCAAGTTGAAAGTGTATGAAGCGGACGGTTATTCCAGATTAGCAGGACGCACTGTCCGCGCGGGCGATTTCATCTGCATTGACGGGTGGAACGGCGACCTTTACTGGGGGCGGCACGAACAGGAAGAAGACAGATATTATACCATCAATTTGTGACGAG
>JAAYKU010000100.1 GCA_012522275.1 Smithella sp. | reverse complement strand
TTTGTCTATGCCCAGGCGCGGGCCGACGAGGCGGTGAGCCTCAATGAGGCGGTCAGGAGCGGGCAGGTCAGAGTGGTTCAGTCAAAAAGTCCGGGCGGCTATTCCCGTTTCAGAATGGAACTGGAAAACACGAGCAATCGTCCTGTCTCGGTCGATCCCTACGGAAGTGCTTTCGACCCGCCGCGGGGTGTCGGTACACAAAGAGTCGGGATAGGCCTTCCCACCAGGATCGGCGACAGAAGAATTGATTTGCGGGGGAATCTCTCCACCGACCCGTCCCGTGAAGCTCCGGTTGGTGCTCAGGCGGCCCATGACGGCACGGATACTTTTCCGCCTACCGCCGGCGCGGCTGCAGCAGGTGCGGCGGCAGCCACGGCCGCGCTCGGCGCTTTGCTTACCGGGATGGCCCAGGGGGTCAGACCTCGCGAAGCCATAAGTGACATTGCTTCGCTGGTGGGCGGTGACCATCAGATGACGCCGCCGGATATGCAGGATACGGCGGGGCATAATTATCAGATCGATCTCATTAAATCCTACCGCGACCAGGACATGACGGAACTGGATTATCAAAAACAGCGCCTGGACGCGGCCAAAGCCCAGGGCGCCGATGATGTAGTCCGCGATGCCCAGTCAGCGGTTGACAGGCTCTCCCGCCAGATCAGTTCCTATGATCAGAATCTGGCGGAGCTTGGCCATAAACCTCTGGAGCATACGGCACTGGACAGACATTCCTTTGATTTCACCCGCGAAGATCTGGCTGCGGACCTGACGGAGGCAAGGCGCAAACTTGAGGATTTTCGCGAAACGGCAAAATATGTCGATTGGAGTAATCGTCTGGCCGAGCAATTCGGAACGGACGAAGAAAAGGACTGGTGCCGGGATTTTATCGCGAGGTGTGCGAAGTTGGGTCCTGACGGTTATGAGATAGATTCGGAAACCGCGCGTCAAATCTATTCGGGCCTGAAAAAACAGATGTATGAATCCGGGCAGATTTTAAACGAGGCGGAATATGACTATCAGATGGCTCGAGCAGAAGAGATTGAAAGAAAAACTGAAATTGTAAGTCAAATCCGCGACAATACCGCACGCGTCAACCGGATTTTGGCGAAAATCGAACCGACCGGTACGGTGGGCGGGAGGATCGTTGACATTCAGTATGGCGTCTATGGTGCAATTGCCGGATACGAAGAGGGGGGTATTGCCGGGGCTGCCGAATCGGTCATGCTCACGGTGGCCGATAGTTATTCCGAGGGATTTACCAGCGGCAATTACAATGCGCTGAAAGATGCCTACGCCGAGCATGGCCTGTCGGACACATCCGTCACCGAACGACTGATATGGGCCAATCTCGAAACAGTGAACAATAAATACAATTTCCTTGATCATGCCGGCAAGTCGGCCAGTAGCCTGCTGGATGGAGAATACGGGGCCTCCTTCGATTCCGCAGTGAATGCATATGATGCAGGGGAAACCTTAAAGGATCATTCAGGCAAAGCCAAGGATTGGTACACCGGCACAAATGCCGACACGACAGACGCTCCATCTGCACCCGAGACGGATCCTGAAAAATGAGGGCTGTGACCCAAACGTACGCCCGAGGGGCATGGCCGGACCGGCCGATCAAGACGATTGTCCTGTGTCTGGTGACAAAAACGGCAATGTCTTTTCAGCAGGCGAAAAAACGAGCGGGGCATTCGTGCAAGTGGCGAAAGAGGATAAGACGACATATCGGGCGGCAAGATTCTGCCGTCCGGGGAACTTCGCAATCATTTCCGAAAATATGACTACGCTCGAGAGACGCTAAAAAATGGAGTTCGGACGTTGCTGGTAAAACAGGAGGCGATATGGCTGAGGAGGCATTGAGAGTCGATACCAAACAAATCATGGGCTGCATTGCCGATGGCGGCCTGACCCCGTCCGCTTTGTCCCCCTTCCATGGTGTGGAGCCGGCGGCAGAGAAAAGCCGGGAGCGGCGGGCGGATTTGATGCCGTTTGTGAAGGTTGTGGCCGAGCCGCTCGCCTCGGTCAGTATGATAGTTTTATCACCGGAAGGAGTCGTCACCAGTCGCGTCTATGCCGGTGGCGGCCAGGTGGTGCTTGTCCGTCACTGGATCGACCAGGATGGCCTGCATAATTTCAGGCGGGTGCAGGAAAAGGACATCGCAGATGAGGCGTCACAGCGGTTAATGCTTGATATTCCCCCTGCCAGGCTGGACTAT
>JAAYKU010000099.1 GCA_012522275.1 Smithella sp. | reverse complement strand
TTCCTTCAACGATTTGCTATTGTACATATGTAGCCCTCCTGATGGTATTGTTTTTGCCTTTGAACAACAAATCCTTTACCAGATTGAGGGCTACTTCTCAAATGTGCGAAAAATATTATACGTTATCCTCTGTTTTGTTCATTTGTAGGTTTTACATATTTTGCGTGGTCTTTTATTTTCGTACTGGGTTTGTTTTAAAAATAATTGCTACATGAAGCTATGTCACCCTTTCGTATTGCTGATCGCTATTTTGATAATGCGAGAAAGTATGTTTAGACTGTTTATGAAATCTCTAACCCATCTTCCGCAGTTCAAAAATGACAAAGCAATGATTACAGGCAGTTGCAATTAGAATCAGGCTGTTTTCTGCACTACATTGAGTTTTTCAATAAGCCCCTGTGTATTAATTACGTTTTTTTAAATAATACAGACTGTTTTTATCAAATTTCAACGCTTACTGCGGAAGATGGGCTAACTCTTTACATAGAATTTTTCACACCGACTATCGGTTATTCCCAACTTTTCCATGTTTCTTCTCTATCTAAATGCGAATCTGAATTCTAGTAGCTACTCTAGCACATTTTTTCTAACCGGTGGTGTGTAGTTCACATTGCTGTCAAGTTCCGTGTTAACTGAAAGAATGTTTTTCTTGTAATCTATAGAATATTTTCCAAGTTTCTTAAGTGCACTTTGCCCTAGAAGCATAGGCGCATCAATCGAATTGGAGATGCTGCAGGTCACATTTTTTAACTCCATATTCCCAATTTTTAAAGATCTCAGATTAAATCTTTCGCTCTTCGCTGTACTACCATCAGCGAATTTATAATGAGCACCCTTTAACCAATCTTGCTTTCTTATCGTTTTAGTTTTAATCAGAGTTAGTGCAACATCCGGGGATATAGAAACATCAGCGGCCCCGCTGTCTAGAATTAAGTAGAGATAAAGCACGTTGTTTAAGACAACGGGGACCTCATAAACCCCACCTCGTTTTATAAGCTTAACGTCATTTGGATTAAAGATTGTGGGCGACGACTTTTGAATTTGCAAATATGATTTGTACTCGTTAAAAATATTAGCTACGCTATGTGCATTCAGGTCTCTAGCGTAAGCATGGAGAGCTTGCATTTTCCCTTCTTCATTAAGCCATTCTACAAAAGTGGGGTCATTATCAATTACTCTCCAATCAGGTACATTATCATCCAAATAAGAATAAAAATTGGCAATCTTAATTTCTCTTTCTTGAAGCCATTTTCTCTCTTCTTCTCGCGCTTGTCTTGCTGCTTCTAGTGCCCGTCTTTCTTCCTCCATGATGCGTCTTCTCTCACGCATCATCTCCATCTCTTCTATCTTACGGGCATTTTCTATACCCTTATTAAGTCCATCGGACATTCCTTGCAGAATAGCGCCCCATTCAGATGCGTATGCAGTCGGTACAAATAATATGATAACCAATATAATGCGTATTGCTTTCATATGGCATTCCTTTCTGCTTATATTAGCATAATATTATGTTTCATTCCGTCGCCTCAATTCATCAATTTATGTTCCAAAACGTGGTTATCTAATCTCTTCAGACAGTAAAGAAACTTGTGAATCTTCTTGGTTAAGGTTTATATCACAGTTTTTTTAGTACTATTTAATTGAAGTAAACCATAACTAGTATCTTCCTGTCAAAGATTTGATACCACCTTTTTTTATTGTAAAATATGAAGCGTCCTCTTATATTTAAGTCCAGCGATCATAGCCGAACCACAGCTAAACGAATCGCAGACAACCTACCCCCAAGCTACCCGATAGCTAAGTGGTAATGACAACCTAAAAATGACCCACCGTGATCACGTAAAAGTGACCCACCCCTGTTAAAATTAGCACCTCACCATAGCCCGCATTGTTTAGACCTTTTTTATTTTTTTTCTTTGCTTATTGAAGACGATTTTCTTTTCAGGCTTTCTTTCAACCTGTAACTATCCCAATTACAGAGGACAATGTGCGCCTTATGTGTCAGACGGTCCAAAAGAGCCGCCGTTAACGTTGGATCTCCGAAGAGCTGGGTCCAGTCCGCAAACCCCAGGTTGGTGGTGATCATCACGGAGCCTCTTTCATAGCGATCGGCCAGAATCTGAAAGAGCAACTGTGAGCCTTCCCGGGAGAAAGGAACATAGCCGAGCTCATCCAGAATCAGCAGACCCGCGTGAGAAAGCCGCTGGGTGACACGATTGATGCTCCGTTCGCTTCGTGCTTCAATCAGTTCATTGACCAACCCGGCCCCGGTGGTAAACCGGGTTCGGACTCCCTGACGGCACGCCTCCAGGCCAAGAGCGGTTGCCAGATGGGTCTTACCTGTGCCGCTTTTTCCCACAAAGATGACATTCCTGTATTCATTGATATAAGTTCCCTCCATCAGTTCCCGGATCAACCGCCTGTCCAGATCGGGTGCCGCATCGTAGTCAAAGCTTTCCATCGTTTTAATCAGAGGAAAGCGGGCATCACGAATCCGGCGTTTGAGCCGGTTATCGGTACGGGCCTGAATCTCGGATTCCGTCAGGGATAAAAGAAAATCTTCATACGACCATCCATGGTCCTTTGCCTGACGGGACAATGCAGGATATTGACGTAAAACCGTTGTCAACTTGAGCTGCCGGAGATGTTCGGACAGGAGAAGCTCAGTACCAGGCTTCATCGGACCACCCCCAGTTCTCCATAAAGGGCCACATCCGGAACCAGGGTAACGGGCCATCCGTCCAAAGGCGCAAACGTCTCTTCCGGGCAGGCTGAATAAAGCAAAAGGTGCCGGATTCCTTCGCTGTTGGATATTGAATTGCTTAAAGCCAACTCCACAGCCGCCTCAATCTCTTCGGCAGTATGCTCCCGATAAAGCATCAACACTGCGATAAAATCTTTGATCCCGGCCGTTTCACCCTGCTTCTCTTTAAAGCGCCCCAAAAGCTTCTCCAGACAAGAAGGCCAGGCCGGACGCCATTGGCGAATCACCAGGGCGGAATCAAACGCACCCGGTTTGCGGCGGATCAGTTCAAGGTAGTGCTGGGGATCGAGCTGCCATTTATTGTTTCCAAAGAGCCGTTCGTGAGAGGCAATCTTTTTGCCCTCATAGAAAATCTCCAGTTCGTCTATGGTCAACTGGGCCCTGACGGATAACCCCGTATAAGATGCGGGAATGGAGTAATGGTTCTTGTCCACCATGACCGTAGCATATTTATTGACCTTTGCCTCAATGATCCGTTGATTGCTGAAGGGAACTGCCGGTAGAGCAATCAGGTGTTCCCGTTCTCTTTCAAAAAGGACTGCGACTGTCTCTGTGCGGCCGGGCAGACGATGTTCGCCGTAGCGCAGGCAGGAACCCAGGAGTTTCTCATTGAGGTCCGCAAAGCTCGCAACAACAGGCACGGGAACCATGTAGTTTCTCCGGGCATAACCGACTAAGCCTTCTGTGCCGCCTTTCTCATGCCCACATCCCGGATTGCAGAAGCGCGGCTCAAAATTATAATACGCCCGGAATCGACGAAAACTTTCCTGTAAAATCCGATGATGCCCTTGGAGGACCTTCTGTACGGCACTTGTCAGATTATCGTAAACAATCGTAGGAAAGATACCACCGAAAAAGTCAAAAGCATGGATATGAGCGTCAAAAAAAGCTTCCTGTTTCTCACAGGGGTAGGCGCGCACAAAGTGCTTGCCGGAAAAGCGGGACCGCATACAGAAAAAGTGAACTGGTGTCTTAACGCCCCGGATGATCGCAACGCCCCGGCCCCAATCCGCCTCCGCCTCTTTCCCGCAATCGGGATCAAGAACCAGAAAAACGCCTGACGAGCCCATTCCTGTTCTTGCTTTGGCCAAACGAACATACCGGCGAACGTTCACTTCGCTGCCCAGAAAACCATCCTCGTCGACAAGGCGCGTGTATATCCGGCGGGCCGTGTGACGCTGTTTCTTCGGACTCGCCTCATCCTCCAGCAACCACTGTTCTATCTTAGACCTGTGTTTTTCCAAAACGGGATAGGTTTGCCGTTTCCTTCTTTTGTACTCCGGGACTTCCCCCTGAAGCACTTTCCTGATGGTTACGCGGGAATGCCCCGTGTCCTTCTGTATCTGGCGGATACTCTTGCCGTAAACTCGATGCGCTGTCCTGATATACTCATACTGTTCCATCCTGATCACCTCTCCACCTCCGGTTGCCGGTTTCTTCACAAAGAAACCTGTTTACCAGAGTTCGTTGCAGGGTGGGTCAGTTTTGGATTATCACAACCACCCATCAGCCGGACGGCATCCTGCAATTTGCGGATTTTGTCTTGCTGCGCGGTCAGTCTTTTCTCATTCAGGGTGTAGCCTTCAACCAGGTGCCTGCGCAAAACACGCGTCGCCCAGATGCGGAATTGCGTGCCACGTTTTGAATTCACTCGATAACCCAACGATATGATGATATCCAGATTATAAAAAGCAACCGGTTTGTCGGAATTTGCAATGTGCATTTTTTGCACATTGCTTTGTTCTTCCAGCTCACCGGACTTAAAGATGTTTTTCAAATGCTTTGTAATCACGCTTCTTTCCGTCTCAAAAAGCCCGGACATCTGTTTTTGTGTGAGCCATACCGTGTCTTGATCCAGGCGGACATCAATCATCGGGCCATCTGCGGCTTTATAAATAACCACTTCACCTTTTTTGAATTCCTGATTCATGACGTTTCTGGTAATCCTTTCTTAATTCGATAAATCGAATCCTTTCCCGCTTTATAGGAATGCCGTAGCGCGTGTCCGGCTTTTTGCCTGCGGCTTCAACGGCCAGAAGCTGCGCGGCCTGCGCACCGAAAGTGTTCATCTTCTTTGGCGCGCGCGACCAGACCGCGGTAGTCCAGTTCCGGCTCGCCTTCGCCGTGATATTGGCAAAGCGATGAGACTCTTCGGAGCATAGCCCGTGTCAGAACATCGAAGGGCAGGTCGGTGGGAGGCTCGATGACATAAGGGTGCGGCGGTTGCGCTATTCTCTTTCGCCCCTGTTCGGTGGGGGCTTTGGCGGATATCTCAAAAACGGTGGTGTAAAGGCAGTGATCGGCCAGCAGGCACTCTGAGCAGTCCT
>JAAYKU010000098.1 GCA_012522275.1 Smithella sp. | reverse complement strand
GCCCTCCGGCGGATTGATCTTTTATTTTCCTGAGATATTCTCTGAACAGCACGACAAAAACCCCGATAAACAGCGACACCGTGAAGGCCAGAACTACCATCTGCGCCCTTTTGGGCTTGCTTTTACGGTCGGGCGTCATGGGCGGGTCGAGCACCTTGAAGGCGAATCCTTCGTTTACTTCCGCCATCATCATGGTTTCGATTTTTTCCGCTATAAGAGAGTAAATTTTCTGCTGGACTAAAGCGTCGTTGGTTTCGAGAAGCTGCTTTTCGAGGTATTCTTTGTTGATCGTGGCGATGCGCCTGGCTTCGGAACTCATATGCTCGTTGAGGGTGACAATGTAGTAGTCAACTATTTGAGCCGCGGTTTCCGCGTCATCAAAATCGGCGGCAATGGTGATGACATCTTCTTTTATGTTGTGACTGATTTTTACAATGTTGTTGAGTGCGCGAATGCCGTCCCATGTATCGGGCTTACCCGGCTCTTTTTGGGGCGCTTTCGGGTCAGCCGGCCTCAATTTGGCAAGCAGCGCAAGAGGGTTCAGACTGACGCCCGGCTTTTTCCAGGTTTTATTATCCGGGTCCCATCGTTTGGGAAAAAGTATGGGAAGAAGCTGGTAGCGTTCAATCATCTCTTTTTTCAAAACATTTGACTTGAGCAGGTTTGCTATTTCCACGGACGACGAGGGATTGGGCATGGCAATGCCCACCATGCCGGCCAGGCCCCCGTATTGTGACGCCAGTGACGAGAAGCGCGAGGTTGCTCTGTCCGGCATCACCGGCTTGATGACGGCCTTTGCCGTATAGATATTGGTCATGGTCAGCGACAGTACAACCGTGGCCAGGGTGCAGATGATGACAATGCACAGGATTAGTTTTCGCCCCCTCCAGATTGTGCGGGCCATCTCGAGAAGATCAATTTCGTCTTGTGCGTCATATTGAACGACGGATGGTTCCGGTTTTTTATCTTCGGCCATGTCAACCTTTCGAAATGCTGTTTTCCCGGCGTGATATTTAAAAATATATTTGAATTTTGGAGATTTCCGGCCACGCCCGGCGCCTGTGTTTGCGGATTTGCATAACATGAAGGCGGGTCGGAATCAACCGGTTTTGCGATGTTTTGACGGCTTCCACCCCCGGTACGCTCAAGCGCGCCACCCCCGCCGGCGGTGGGATAATATCGTCATACCGGCGAAGGCCGGTATCCAGGACAGAATGAGCAGATAGCGAGTAGCTGATAATGGATGGTGGGAAGCAGAAGACAACAACTCCACCCCCGGCCCTTCGGGCCACCCCCGCCGGCGGTGGACAAGAGCGGAAGGGTTCCTTAGACCATGAGCCACGAGCCACCAGCTTCAAAAGTACAGGGCCGCTTCCGTTCCGATAAAGTGATTTTTCTGGCGGATGCCCGGAATATTGTCGACATTTTTTATTTCTTCATAGGCGTATTTGAGCGTAAAGCTTGTGTGAGGATTTATACGGTAGCCTATTTCCGAGAAGAACTGATTTTTAATCTGTGTCGCGCTGTTCATCTTGATGCCGCTTCTTTCACGGTCAAAGGCGAGCTTATAAAATACATTCTTGATGCTGTGCGACCACTCGACGAAGATATCGTCCGCATCTGCGCCTGTGTGATGTCCGAACACACGTCCGTCAAAGCGCATCGGGTGCAGTTGATGCCTGTACCACGCGTCCGGCACGCTTTGGGGGCATAAATTCGCGTATTCTCCGCGCAGGATGGCTCCTTCCAGCGTGAAGGGTTTGAAAAGCGCCAGCCCCAGGATGTAGGCGCGCCTGTTGGGAGGAATGCCGCTGTCTTCGCCTCCCCACTCGGCGGTAAATTTAAGCCCGTCGATGACGAAAAGATATTTTTTGAGTGCGGGAATAGTCAGGGCTAGATCCGCGGAAAATTGCTGGTTGACTTCGTCATTGTTGTCGCTGGGACGGCTGTATATTATTTTATATAGATGACTGGGTTTCATGTGTTTCTTGTCCCGATAGCCGGGGCCGCCGAACATGGCCAACTGCGATCCCCCTACTTCCAGAACAGGAAGCGGCTT
This sequence comes from Smithella sp., assembly GCA_012522275.1. Lineage (GTDB taxonomy): Bacteria > Desulfobacterota > Syntrophia > Syntrophales > Smithellaceae > UBA8904. Next base: position 747 of record JAAYKU010000098.1, on the reverse strand, counting down.
CAAGCCCAGGCGCACACCGTATAAAAAAGGATTGGCGCGTTCAGGGTCTGTGCGTTCGTCATTGAGCTGTGCAAAAATGACGTTGAACTGCACAGGCCCCAGATAGGAAAAAAACCACGGCAGGAGCACGGGTTCCGGATTGGAAAGTTTGATCATGTCAAAAGGCTTGGCGTTGTTGGACATCAAAAGCGAGCCGTGATAGCTTGGCCCCCACCACAGAGAATCACGGCCTACCTGAAGTTCGAGATTGGAAAAGGTAAGCTTGGCATATCCCTTGTGCAGCCTGGCCTCGGTGCGGGCGCTGTGGTTGTCGAATGTTCTGTATTCATTAAATACAAAAGCAGGCTGGACGAAAAATGAAAAATATCGCCCCACCCGGGCGTGTGACTGCATTTGCACGAGTGCATTGTGGCCGCGGATTTCGGGGAGGCCCTCTTTATTGAAGACTGAAAAAGGACCGTCCAGATAGCTGTAGGAAATGGAGGCGGACTCGACCGGTTTCAGAAAGGTTCCGGCGGCGCTTTGAGGCGAGCGCGCCTCAGCGATTTCCGCCTCGAAGAGTTTCGCGTATCTGCTTTGTATGTCGCGGCAGCTCGCGGAGGGCTTTTCCATCATGGAGCATTTATGAAGCGCGGCGGAAAGCTGATTGCCGATTTCGCTTCTGGCAAACGGCCTGATGGAATGCAGGTTGCTGGTGATGAGGCCTTCGGCCGCCCATAATTCCATGTCGCGGTATAAATCACGCTC
>JAAYKU010000012.1 GCA_012522275.1 Smithella sp. | reverse complement strand
TTTTAGTAAAAATCTTCTTTAGGCGGGGCAGCAATTGTTCCATGGATCATCCATCACAAAATGAAAGGCTTGAAGATGTAATCAGGCAGATGGCTCAGAGGGATCCGCAGGCTTTGGCCATGGTGTCTTCCAGATTCAACGCACTTTCCTACGCGCAGCTTGTCTCACAGATTGACCAGGTTGCCGGCGTGCTGGCTCAGGCAGGTTTGGGGAAGTCTTCCCGTATTGCCATTGCCGTCAAGGATAACGCAGCAGCCGCATTGGCCATTGTCGCCGTAGCCTGTGCAGCGGTGGCCGTTCCTCTGGATCCGAATCTGGCGGCAGCCGAGCTGGAGATGCGGTTGAAATTGCTGGAGGTGGACGTCTTGTGTACTCTGGCCGGGGAAGCAACGGCGGCAAAAAACGTCGCTGAGAAATGCGGAATTCCCTGCGCGGAAATCGTTTTGAAGGATCAAAGGGAGCTGGCATTTTCTCTGACGATGCCGAAAGTCTCCGGCAGGCACGAAGAATCAGGCGAAGTTGTGGATACCATCGCGGTCATTTTACAGACTTCCGGAACTACGGCAGAGCCCAAACTGGTTCCTTGTCTTCATTCGAATCTTCTGGCCACGGCTCGCAACGCCCGCCAGTGGTTCAATCTGGACCGTCAGGACCGGTCTTTAAGTGTAGCGTCTCCTTATTACAGTCATGGTCTGACCTTAACCATTCTGGGGGCCCTGCTTTCCGGAGGCAGTGTGGCGTTTCCGACCAGTCTCACCGATGTAAACGTTGTGGAATGGTTCGAATTGCTTAACCCGACATGGTATTCCGCATCCCCTACCATGCACCTGGTGATTTCTGAAATGATCGATACGCTTCCTGCCCCGATCAAGCATCGGATCCGGTTTGCCAGTGCAGGCGGAGCTAAAATGCCTGAAAGTGTGCGTTCAGCCATCGAAAGCAAGCTGGGAATCGTAATGCTGGAACATTACGGTATGACGGAAGCAAGCCAGGTTTGCGCAAATCTTCCTCTTCCGGGACTCCGGAAATCAGAAACGGTGGGCGTGCCGCCTCCCGATACTGTCATGATCGCGGGTCCGGATGGAAATGCCCTGCCTCAGGGTGAAACGGGCGAAGTGCTGGTCCGGGGGGCCAATGTCATGAAGGGGTACCTGAAAAATCCGGATTTGAATTCGATTGCCTTTGTCAACGGCTGGTTTCGCACAGGCGATATCGGCAGCATTGACCCGGAGGGTTTTTTGCAAATCAGCGGCAGAATAAAAGAGCTCATTAATCGCGGCGGCGAAAAAATTTCGCCGTTTGAAATTGAAGCTGTTTTAAGCAAACATCCGGATGTTCTGGAGGCTGTCGCTTTTGCCGTAGCGCATCCGCGACTGGGCGAGGATGTCGGCGCCGCAGTTATTTTGCGCCCCGGTGCCACGGTTGCAGCAGGCGAATTCCGCCGGTTTATGGGGGAGCAGTTATCCTGGAATAAGGTGCCCAGACGGGTTCATATTGTTGAATCGATTCCCAGGGGAGGCGGAGGCAAGGTCCTGCGCAATAAACTTCGAGAGCTGTATTCATGAACGACGAAAGACCGGTCAATCTGACGGATGATACTCTGGAAGCCCAACTGCTGGAGATGTGGCGTCGCGCACTCGGTTACGATCAGTTAACGGTTGATGACGATTTTTTCGAATCAGGCGGCGATTCATTGCTGGCTGCCAAACTGCTTTTGGAGATCGAAAAGCTTACGGGTAAAAAGCTTCCAACATCCATTATCTTCGAGACGGGCACCATTCGAGAGTTATTGAAAAGAATCGAACTGACGGATGCACAATCTCCAATCCTGGGCAATGAAAAAGGAAACCTTCTTCATTTTTTTCACGGAGATTTCAACTTCGGAGGCGTGCCGGTAAAATATTGTCTGAAAATGCTGGGAAACGATCACGGCATTCATGTGATCCCGCCGCATATTCCGAAAGCAGGCGACCCGCTTATTTCCATAGAAGAGATGGCCAGAGAGCATTGTCAACGGTCTTTTAAAATTGAGCCATTTTCGGTCGTGAAAAGTGAGCCACCTGCTTTTTCGGATAGGCCCATTTCGGGGGCAGCCTTTCCGATTTTATCCCGCAGCCTGTAACTGTTACCCTTG
>JAAYKU010000097.1 GCA_012522275.1 Smithella sp. | reverse complement strand
GGATGACGAAATGGAGCGCTTCCTGGCCGCGCTGGAAGAGATTTGTCAGGAAAGAGTATAAACAGATTGCTGCCTTTCCCGCATGTATCGTTTGACAATGCCTGATCGTATTTATATTACTTACCGTGAATTACCGGAGGTTCAACTGACGCGATGACCGATCAGAGGGTTCCCTACAGGATCCGCTTCGCGCGAGCGTGTGACATTCCCGCCATCATCGAACTGATGCGGCCTTACAATATGCATCACATCCCGTCGCCGGAAATGGGCGAACTCGATGATAAGCATTTTCTTGTCGCCGAAGCTGACGGGCGGCTCATCGGAGCGGCTGGATACACTTTTATCTCACCGGAGGTCGGAAAAACGACCCTCATGGCCGTAAACCCCGCATACACAGGGCATGGCCTGGGTATGGAGCTGCAAACCGCCCGCATGCGCGTGCTGCGTTCTTTAGGATGCGAAAAAATCATCACCAATGCCGACCGTCCCGCTACTATTGCCTGGTACAAGCGTCATTTCGGTTATCGCGAAATAGGCAGGCTGCCCAAAATTCATTCTTTCGGCCTTGACGATGTTCACGAATGGACGACGCTGGAGGCGGATTTGACTTCCGTGGCGTCTCCTGTGCCGTTGCGGGAAAAACTGCTCATCAACGTCGCCCTGACGGGAATGAAGCATATAAAGAGTGACAACCCTCATCTTCCGGTCACGCCGGAGGAAATTGCGGCCGACGCGCTGGAGGTGGCAAGACTAGGTGCGGCCGTGGTGCATCTACACGCCAGAGACACAAGCGGAGCGCCGACGCCGGATGCGTCCGTGTATGCTGAAATCATCAGCCGCATCCGCGAGAAAAACACAGACCTGATTATTTGCGTGAGTTCCAGCGGCCGTAACTGGCAGGGACTGGAGAAAAGATCCGCCGTTTTAAATCTGGACGCAGACGTGAAGCCGGACATGGTCTCCCTCACGCTGGGTTCCATGAATTTCCCGGATCAGGCCAGCGTCAACCCGCCGGACGTGATTCAGGCTCTGGCCCGCGGCATGCTCGAGCGGGGGATCAAGCCGGAGCTGGAAGTGTTCGAGGCCGGAATGATCGATTACGGCAGGTATCTTATACGCAAGGGGCTCATCAGGCAGCCGGGGTATTTCAATTTAATGCTCGGCTCTTTGGGCACAATCAGCGCCGCGCACGACAGCCTGACTTTCCTTGTCGGGCGGCTGCCCGCTTTTTCCACCTGGGCCGCTTCCGGCAGCGGCCGTTACCGCACCCGCGTGCGGGAGATGGCGGCCGCGGCCGGCGGTGGGCTCCGTACAGGGCTGGAAGATCATCTGTATCTGGACGAGGATAAAAAACAACCGGCAACCAACGGCGCTCTGATCAGTCAAGCGCTGGAGGCGGCCGCCCGCCACGGCCGAGAAATAGCCACACCCCGCGAAGTCAGGAACTGGCTTGAACTGGACACAACATGAAACATCACATCGCCATTTTATTTCATGAGTCCGACCGCGCCGTCGTCAATCACTACGCAATTTCCGGGCTGGCGGATGTATGGCGAGATGACGGACACACGGTTAGCAATATTTTCGGCACAGGAAAGTTTATCGACGCGGATCTGATTTTGGTTCATGTTGATTTGTCCGTCGTGCCGGATGAGTACATCTCTTTTGCCCGTCAATACCCAATAGCCCTCAATGATCATCTCCGGGACATAAGAAAATCAACCTTCAGTTCTTATCTTCTGAAGCCGCACGACGACTACCGGGGGCAGGTGCTGGTCAAGTCCAACTTAAACTGCGCCGGGATTCCCGAATCGTTCCGTATGAAGAAGGGATTTTTGCAGCGTTTGACGGCGCGCCTTACCGGCAGTGATTCTTTTCGTGAGCCGGCCGATTATCTTGTTTACGAAAGCTTGCGGGAAGTGCCGCGCAAATGGTTTCGCAGCAAAGACGTGGTTGTGCAGCGCTTCTGCCCGGAACGGGAAGAAGGACTTTATCACGTGCGAATCTATTCGTTTCTGGGGGACAGTTACACCTGTGTGCGTCTGGCCTCCCCTTCGCCCATCGTCAATGACCGTTCCTTCGTGCATTCGGAAAGCGTGGAAGTGCATCCGGAAATAGCAAAAATACGCCGTGAGCTGAAATTCGATTACGGCAAATTCGACTATGTGTTGCACAACGGCGAGCCGGTGCTTCTGGACATCAACAAGACCACGGGAGCGGCCGGGAATGTAACCCCGCAAATACAGGCCATGCGGGTTCATCGCGCCCGTGGGATATACAGTTATTTCAAATAAAACCATTGCTTGCTTTGTGAAAACCGTCGCCCGCGATCCGTTAACGCGCCGCCTGCAGAGTGTGCCGTAATTACTTTTTCGTCATTTAGTGCAAGCGAAGCGCGACTTTGAACCTGCCGCCAGTATTTCATTGACATCACCCGACATTATTTTTATAAGCCTGACCTGAAGAGGCCGGTCGCGGATGTCAATATCCGTCAATAAAATAAATAACCACAAGGAAAGAAACAATGCCGATTACCAAAATACTCGCACACAACGCCGCCCTCTACGGCGAAGAAATCAGCCTCATTGAAGTCAACCCCGAAGTCGAGGAAAAAAAAGCAAGCTGGAAAGAATACGAACTGGTCGAAACAGACCCGGAAAAAAGATACCGGCGTGAAATCACCTGGCGTGAATTTGATGACAAGGCCAATCGCCTGGCAAATTTTCTGCTGGGGAGGGGGCTGGAAAGGGGGCACAAAGTCGGCATACTGCTGATGAACTGCCTGGAATGGCTGCCCATCTATTTCGGCATACTCAAAACAGGCGCGCTGGCCGTGCCGCTGAACTACCGCTACACAGAAGAAGAAATCAAATACTGTCTGGAGCTGGCCGAATGCGACGTTCTCATCTTCGGGCCGGAATTCACCGGGCGCATCGACGCCATCCGCGATTTAATACCTAAAGTGAAAATCCTTCTCTTTCTGGGGCAGGACTGCCCCGCCTTCGCCGAGAGCTACTACGCCCTTACCGCCTGCTGCTCGTCCGTCGCCCCCGAAATATCCATCTCCGACGATGATGACGCGGCGATTTACTTTTCATCCGGCACCACCGGCTTTCCCAAGGCTATTTTGCACCGCCACGCCGCACTGATGCACGCTTGCGAGTGCGAACAAAACCATCACGGCCAGACAAGACAAGACAACTTTTTGTGCATTCCGCCTCTGTACCACACGGGCGCGAAAATGCACTGGTTCGGAAGTCTGCTGGCGGCAAGCCGCGCCGTCTTGCTAAGAGGCGTCAAACCGGAGTGGGTCTTGAAGGTGGTGTCCGAAGAGGCGGTGACCATCGTCTGGCTGTTGGTGCCGTGGGCGCAAGACATTCTCGACGCCATCGAATACGGCGAGATCAAACCGGAGAACTACCGCCTCGATCAGTGGCGTCTGATGCACATCGGCGCTCAACCCGTGCCGCCCAGCCTTATCAAACGCTGGAAGCAGCATTTTCCCTCCCACGACTACGACACCAACTACGGCCTTTCGGAATCCACCGGGCCGGGCTGCGTACACCTCGGCGTGGAAAACATCCACAAAGTCGGGGCGATCGGCAAAGCCGGCTACAAATGGGAAATACAAATTGTTGATGAAAACGGCGCGCCGGTGCATCAGGGAGACGTGGGCGAACTGTGCGTTAAAGGAGCTGGCGTGATGAAATGCTACTTCAACAATCCCGAAGCCACCGCCGAGTCGCTTAAAAACGGCTGGCTGTACACAGGCGACATGGCGCGCATGGACGAAGACGGCTTTGTCTATCTGGTGGATAGAAAAAAAGACCTCATCATCACCGGTGGTGAAAACATCTATCCGGTGCAGATCGAAGATTTCCTGCGCGCCCATCAAGCCGTCAAGGACGCGGCCGTCATCGGCCTGCCGGACCATCGCCTGGGAGAAATCGTCGCCGCGATCATCGAGCCCAAGCCGGGGGAGTCGCTCACCGAAGCACAGATCGCCAAATATTGTGAAGCTCTGCCGCGCTACAAACGTCCGCGCCGGATCATCCTCGACAAAGTGCCGCGCAATCCCACCGGTAAAATAGAAAAACCGCGTCTGCGTGAAAAATACTGCGGCGACGAAAGCCTCGTCCAAGCCCAGACCGGGCACTAGAAGAGAGCACCGGTCCACTTGCCGTCAGGATTTTCTTGACATGCAAGTCACCATTTCTTATATTGCCGGCCGTTCACAGAAAGCAAGTTCTTGTCAATTTAATAACCAATTCTTGTCGGTCAGGCCCTCGAAGGAGTCGTTGCACGGGGCACGGC
>JAAYKU010000096.1 GCA_012522275.1 Smithella sp. | reverse complement strand
GAGGGAAAGCCTTTTGACGTTGTTTTGCAAGAAGCACAGGAACTGGGCTTTGCCGAGGCCGATCCGACGTTCGACATTGAAGGGATTGACACCTCCCATAAAATGGCTATTGTTTTGTCTTTGGCCTACGGGAAAAAAGTGAAACTCAAGGACATATTCCTGGAGGGAATCACCAAGGTAAGCTCCCTGGACATTGCCTTTGCCAAAGAACTGGGCTACCGGATCAAACTTCTGGCTATCGGAAGACTCCAGGGAAAAGAAGTTGAGGCGAGAATCCACCCGACAATGATTCCGGTGACACATCTGCTGGCCAACGTGAACCGCAACTACAATGCCTTTCATCTGGTCGGCGATGCTTCCGGCCCCGTGTATTTATTCGGTCAGGGGGCGGGCATGATGCCGACGGCCAGCGCGGTCTTCAGCGACATTTTTGACTGCACCCGCAATCTCGTCAAGGGAGTTTTCGGGCGCGTACCGTTAAGAGCGATCAATGAAGCGGACATGACGGATATTAAGCTGGTTCCGGTGGACAATATCGAAACCAAATACTATTTTCGTTTTTCCGTTTTAGACCGGCCGGGGGTTCTGTCTAAAATTTCCGGCATCCTCGGCGAGCATAACATCAGCCTGGAATCCGTCATTCAGAAGGCCAGGAAAAAAGCCGGCCCGGTGCCCATTGTGATGACGACCTATAAGGCCAGAGAAAAAGACGTGCGACAAGCGCTCAAAAAGATTGACCGCCTTGCCGTCGTCAAAGGCAAAACCGTTCTCATCCGGATTGAAGATGAGCTTTAACTGAATCTTAAGGATTATTTATGAAATACATTGTTCTGCTCGGAGACGGCATGGCCGATTACCCGAGTCCGCGGCTGGGGGGCAAAACCCCTCTGGAGTGCGCCTTGACACCATTTCTGGATCAGATTGCCGCTCACGGCACGCTGGGCCTGGTCGATACAATCCCGCAGGGTTTTACACCCGGCTCCGACGTGGCGAACCTGAGCGTGCTGGGCTACAACCCGGCGGATACCTACACGGGCCGCGGCCCTCTGGAAGCGGCCAGCATGGGTATTCATATGAACCCCGACGATGTCGCCTACCGATGTAACCTGGTGTGCATCGGGAATAAAGACACAAACGAGGCTTTCATGGATGATTTTACCGCCGGGCATATCTCGTCGGCCGAGGCGGCGCAGATCATTTCCGACCTCAACAGGAGGCTCAACTCGCCTTTGCATCAGTTTTTCGCGGGTGTCGGCTACAGGCATCTGCTTGTCTGGCGAAACGCCCCCGCCTCGCCCAAGACCACACCGCCTCACGATATTACCGGCAAACCGATTGCCGGATACCTTCCGCAGGATGATTTCGCCCCGGAAATTATCGAGCTGATGTCCAGGGCGGCGGAGGTTTTGAAGGATCATCCCGTCAACGTGCGCCGCAGGCAGGAGGGGAAAAAAGAGGCTAATTCGATCTGGCCCTGGGGGCAGGGCAAAAAGCCGCTTATCTCTCCTTTTACCGAGAAATACAATTTAAAAGGCGGCATGATTTCCGCAGTTGACCTGCTCAATGGCCTGGGCATCAACGCCGGCTTGAAACCTTTGCGCGTGGAAGGGGCGACCGGCTACATCGACACAAATTACGAAGGCAAGGCGAAAATGGCGATCGACGCCCTCAAATTCATGGATTTCGTGTTTTTGCATCTGGAAGCGCCGGATGAAATGGGGCATGAGGGTAATGCGGAAGGCAAGATCAGAGCCATCGAGCTTTTTGATGAAAGAATCGTCGGGCCTATTCTGACGACGGTCGGCGGCATTGACGAATACCGCATTGTGGTTCTGAGCGATCATCCGACACCGATTGACCTCAAAACCCATGTCGCGGACCCCAGTCCCTTTGCCGTGCTGTCATCGCGCGAGGGGGAGAACCTGGTCTCGGGAAAACCCTTTACCGAAGCGGCCGCAAAAGAAAGCGGCCTTTTGGTGTCGCCCGGTTATCAGCTGATGGAAAATTTTATCCGTGACTGGAGCGCGTTCATTGGTAAGTAATCTGACAAAAGTACGCGTGATTTACGCAGATACGGATGCAATGGGCATTGTTTATCACACCAATTACATCCGCTGGTTCGAAATGGGCCGCAACGAATTCATGCGTCAGCTGGGCATCGCCTACTCGCAATTGGAGGGGTTGGGGCTTAATCTTCCCTTGACGAAGGTTTCGTGCCATTTCCATGCGCCGGCCAGCTACGATCATCTGATCGTGATTGAAACGAAGTTTGATTATATCAAAAGAGCGAGTATCAGATTCAACTCGAAAATATGGGACGAAAAACAGACAAAGCTTCTTGTAGAAGGCTATACTATCCATGCCTGCACAAACAATGAAGGAAAAATCCGACGGATTCCGAAGATCCTCATCGAGCTGATCGATAAATACAATATTAATAAAGGGGAGTGACAATATGGCCGCCAGAATGTCCAAAAAAGAATTAAAAAGCCCTGATGCGTTTCAATCCACGTTCGAAAGGCTGGGCGATTATGTCGCCGAAAACAAAACCCGCGTGACGGTCGTCGGCACGGCCCTGCTTTGCGCGATCCTCATCGCGGCGGGAATTTATTTCTACTGGAGCCATTATTCCAACTCGGCGCTTAAATTATATGCCAAAGCGCAGGGAAACATCATCGCCGGTGGCGAGACAAAAGAAGTGCTGGAAGAAAATGCCCGCATCTTCGATCAACTGATCAAAAAATACCCCCATAGCTGGAGCGGCCGGCTGGCTTACTACCACCTGGGCAATATCGAATACAACAACGGGGAATATGACCTGGCAATCAGCTGCTACGAGAAATTCGTCAGGAAAGCCGGCTCCGACAAAACAGGCGTGAAATTTCTCGCCCTGAGCTCCATGGGCTATGCTTACGAAGCCAAAAAAGATTTCGACGGTGCGCTCAAATGTTTCGAAAAGGCTCAGAAAGAGGGCAAAACAGGCTTTGAAACGCTGGGGCTGCAAAACATCGCACGCGCCTATGAAGAGCTGGACAACAAAGAAAAGGCTCTAGAATATTACAAAAAAGCTCTCGAAAAAACGACCGACCCGTCGGCCGGCATTTCTCTGAAAAGAAAAATAGCCACTTTGAGCTGAGTTTTCTCAACGCGCGCTTTTCATCATATCGCAGATATACGGAGGCCAAATCGTTTGAAAAAAGTATTAATGTCAGGAAACGAAGCCATCGCCCGCGGCGTTTATGAGGCGGGTGTGCGCTTCGCCGCCGCCTATCCGGGAACCCCCAGCACGGAAATCATGGAAGAATTTGCCGGGTATGAGGGAGTTTACGCAGAATGGACGCCCAACGAAAAAGTGGCGGTCGAAGTGGCCATCGGTGCGGCTCTTTCCGGCGCGAAAGCGCTTGCCGTCATGAAGCATGTCGGAGTGAATGTCGCGGCCGACCCGATTTTTACCGTCAGCTATACAGGCATCGAAGGCGCGCTGGTGATTGTCAGCGCCGACGATCCTTCCATGCACAGCTCACAAAATGAGCAGGACAATCGCAATTACGCCAAGTTCGCGAAAATACCGATGCTTGAACCTTCTGATCCTCAGGAGGCGAAAGACTTTGTCGGCCTTGCCTTTCAGATAAGTTCGCTTTTCGATACGCCCGTGTTTTTTCGTACCACGACACGCGTGTCCCATTCCAAATCGGTTGTGACACTGTCGGACATCCAAACACCCGAAGATAAAACAGGCCTTACCCGCAACGCCCTCAAATATGTCATGGTTCCCATCAACGCGCGGACAAGGCGTGTGGAAGTGGAAAAGCGCCAGAGGGCGCTCAGGGAGTTCGCGGAAACCTTTCCCGAAAACAAAATGGAAATCAACAGCACACATGTCGGCATCATCACAGCCGGCATGCCCTACAACTACGCCCGAGAGGTGTTTCCGGATTTCTCCTATCTGAAACTGGGCATGGTCTATCCTCTTCCGGAAAGGATGATCCGTGAGTTTGCCTCCAGAGTGAAGAAAATCTATGTCGTCGAAGAGCTCGATCCGTATCTGGAAGAGCAGGTGAAGGCAATGGGCATTGAAGTTACAGGCAAGGAAATCTTCCCCTACACCAACGAGTTTGATCCGGGCGTCATCAGAGCGGCCATTGAATCGGATATGGGAGGACCTGTCTCCCCCTACAGGCAAGAACTGGCGCCGCGTCTGCCCAATCTCTGCCCCGGATGTCCCCACCGCGGACTGTTTTATGCGCTGAAAAAATCAAAAGCGTACGTCCACGGCGACATCGGCTGCTACACACTTTCATATCTGAAACCGCTCGAAGGACTGCATTCCTGCATCTGCATGGGAGCGAGCATCGGCATGGCGCACGGTATGAGCAAAGCGCTCGGCGAAAAAGGGAAGGGGAAGGTGGTCGGAGTAATCGGAGATTCCACTTTTTTACACTCCGGCATCACCGGCTTGCTCAATATGGCCTACAATAACAGCGACGCACTGATTATCATTCTCGACAACAGCACAACCGCCATGACCGGTATGCAGGAGCATCCGGGTACAGGATACACACTTAGCGGAAAAGAGACTAAAAAAGTTAATTTAAAGGATTTAGTATCTGTTCTAGGTATCGATAATATAAGGGTAGTTGATCCAAATGATTTAAAGCAGACCCGTGAAGCGATCCAGGCGGAGCTGGCCGCTTCCGGGCCTTCGGTGATTATCTCCGAAAGCCCATGCGTTCTTTTTAAGAGATCCGGAATAAAGCCGAAAGCGCCACTGAAGGTCGATCCGGATAAATGTAAGGGCTGCCGGACCTGCCTGGACCTGAATTGCCCACCTATTTCCTGGAAAAAGGGAGTGACTAAAGCGGGTTCCAAACGCAAGGGGATCGCGCTGATCGACGAGACACTTTGCAACGGATGCGGGCTTTGCCAACAGGTATGCAAGTTTGACGCAATCAGCTGATATTAAAGGGATAATAATGAAAGAACAAAACGTAAAAAGCATACTGTTGGCCGGTGTGGGCGGGCAGGGCATTTTAAGGGCAAGCGATATTATGTGCCATGCCATGATGGAAGCAGGCTTTGATGTCAAAAAAAGCGAAGTTCACGGCATGGCGCAGCGGGGAGGGTGCGTTACCAGTCACGTGCGCTACGGAACAAGGGTTTTTTCGCCTTTGGCCGAGCCGGGCAGTATAGAAATTCTGCTGG
>JAAYKU010000095.1 GCA_012522275.1 Smithella sp. | reverse complement strand
GCTGTATAGTCTTGAGGAGGCCCATGCTCTGTTGTTCCAGTCCTCAAGGAGGTAAAACCACCAACTGGAGAGCCGGATGCGGGAAATCCGCCAGTCCGGTTCGGAGGGATGGGCGACGCAAATCAATGAGTCGTTCCTACCCCTATAGAACATGCTGAAAGTACTGGATTCCCCCGTGCCAAGCACCAGGCAGGCTCAAAGTCGCGCTTCGCTTGCACGAAATGACAAAAAAGTAATTACGACACAGTTTCTAAAAGCGGGATGTTTTTTGATTTGCCGGCGGAAAAATAAAAAAGCAATTAAATCAGCAGTTAATGTTCTAAAAACTGCGAAAGCACAGTGTCAACATAGCGGTATTTGACTGGCTGTATCCAGGGAATTTATTTGCCTTGACTTTAGTTTTCCTTTGGTTTAAAAACTAGATTGACTTTTAGTCATTAATTGACCGAGCCCCATTTTCCGGCGTAAAGTCATCAATCAGGGACTGTTAAAGAAAGCTTATCGCCTCCCTGATTATCAGAAATTGATTCCGGATGTATCTTCCAGGCAGGATCAGTTTCAACATTTTTACTTCTTTTCACAGTGGAAAGGGAGCCACGGAATGCCCGAATTCTTTTCTGCCGCGTTTCTCACTTCAGGGCCTTACGGGTCAAGGGTCCTGTGCAAAACCAAATCCACTGAACTCTGTTTTATTCTTCTTTACGCATTTCTTTTTACACTATTCCTCCGGCAATTAAAGAGGCAAATATTCCGCCTTTTTGAATGTCCACCTTTGGAGACTGTGTCGCAATTACTTTTTTGTCATTCCGTGCAAGCGAAGCGCGACACGGAATCCAGTATTTTCAACATTTTCTGGATACCGGCCTTCGCCGGTATGACGATGGTGACGGCTTCTTTACGATTACGACACAGTCTCTTGGAGGGGGCCAGGGGGAGGAATCACGCAATTTTACAACCTGTTTTTTTCCACCTCCGGCCCGCCTCAAGCGGGCCACCTCCGCCAGCGGAGGACATACAGAAAGTATTTATATATTTAATTGCCGGAGCAATAATTAAAAACGCGCAGTCAATGAAGGGTTCCGTGTCCTGTGTTTTGGCGCGGTGTGCCTGCACGCCGCCGGTAATACTTCCCCGGAAAGGATGTGATCGCCGCGATATTACTGTCTGTCGCAACAGATGAACCGTTTGTGTCACGGTTCATGAGATATTGAGTGAGGTAACCGGATTTATATGGAGGCGCAGTTTGCCTCAAACAAATTATGAGCCGCAAAAACCAGGCGGTTCATAAGAAAACGAAGGAGGAGAATAATGTCACTAGAGATCAAGAAAGCTGCTGTATTAGGTGCGGGAGTCATGGGCGCGACTATCGCGGCTCATCTGACCAACGCCGGTATCGAGTGTTATTTGCTTGATATCATTCCATTCGAACTGACGGACGATGACAAGAAAAAAGGATTGACGGAAAAGAGTCCGGCATGGCGCAACCGCTTTGCGGCAAACGGCCTGGCCGGCGCGACGAAATCAAGACCAGCCAGTTTTTTCACAAAAAAGAACGCTTCGATGGTCAAAATCGGTAATTTCGAGGACAATCTGAACTGGCTGGCGGATGTGGACTGGATTTGTGAAGTGGTGATCGAAAACCTGAAGATCAAGCAGGATTTGTTTGCCAAGGTCGAAAAGGTTATTAAACCGACCTGTATCGTTTCGACCAACACCTCCGGTATTCCTGTTAAGGACATCAGCGCGAAATTCGGTGCAAATCTGAAGAAGCATTTTCTGGGCACACATTTTTTCAATCCTCCCCGCTACATGAAGCTCATGGAAATCATTCCCGGAGAGGAAACGGATAAAAAAATTATCGACTACATGGTGAAATTCAGCGAAGAGACTCTCGGGAAAGGTGTTGTCATTTGTAAAGACAGCCCGAACTTTGTCGGCAACCGTATCGGTTCGTTTGACATGTCCAATGCGCAGCGCATCATGGTTGATAAGCAATTAAAGATCAATGAAGTTGACGCCATCGTCGGCAAGGCCATTGGACGCCCGGGCACAGCCATTTTCGGCACCCTGGACCTGGTTGGCCTGGACACAGGCTTGCACGTTCAGAAAAATCTTTATGACGCGGTTCCCAACGACGAATCACGCGATATCTTCCTGCCTTTGCCTTTCGGTCAGAAAATGATGGAAAACAAATGGCTGGGAAACAAAACCAAGCAGGGTTTTTACAAGAAAACCAAGGACGCCAAGGGTAAATCCGTCAAATTGATGCTCAATTATGAAACTATGGAATACGTCCCTGCCGACCGGCCGAAGTTTGCTTCCATCCAGGCTGCAAAAAAGAAGGACGATGTGAGGGCATCAATGAAAGACGTGTTCTTCGGGGATGACATCGCCTCTGAATTCATTCGCGAATATTTGTGCAAAAACTTCATCTACTCGGCCAATCGCGTGGGTGAAATCTGCGACAACATCATGGCTATAGATAATGCGATGAAGTGGGGATACAACCACAAACTCGGCCCGTTCGAGTCATGGGATGCGGTGGGTGTCAAGGAATCGCTCGAAGTGATGAAGAAGCTGAAATTGAAAATCCCCAAAAAAGTGGAAGAAATGCTCAAAAAAGGATGTGAATCCTTCTATACCACCAAGGAAGACGGTAAATACTACTACGACTTTGAAAAGAAGGCGTATGCGAAGATCGACGAAAATCCGCGCATCATTATTCTGCCCGACCTCAAAAGCCGCAACAAGGTGGTCAAGGAAAACGCCAGCGCCAGTCTCATCGACATCGGTGACGGCGTGGTTTGCCTCGAATTCCACACCAAGATGAACGCCATCGACGATCAGTTCACGGTTATGCAAAATGAGGCCCTGGACATTGTCGAAAAAGACTTCGTCGGGCTTGTGGTGGCCAACCACGATGAGCGTGCTTTCTCGGCGGGCGCCAACGTGTTTCAGGTGCTTACGGCCGCTCAGATGGGTCAGTGGGATCTGATCGAGCAGGGTGTCGAGGCGCTGCAGGGTGCGAACATGAAAATGAAATATCTGTCCAAGCCCGTAGTCACGGCTCCGGCCGGACTGGCTCTCGGCGGCGGCTGCGAAATCGCGATGCACGGCGCGCGCTGTCTGCCCAACGGTGAATTGTATATCGGGCTGGTGGAAGTAGGTGTCGGTGTGGTTCCCGCAGGAGGTGGCTGTAAGGAGCTTCTGGTGCGCCTGACGGAAGGAATTCCGGATGGTCTCATCGAGCAGGGCTTCAATCTCCAGTATCACATGGGCAAGGCCTTTGAAAATATCGCCATGGCGAAAGTCGCCACCAGCGCGGCCGAGGCAATGGAACTGGGTTATGTGCGCAAATCCGAAAAGATCAACATGAGCCGCGATCAGCAGATTTTCGAGGCCAAGCAGCTCGTCTTGTCTCTGGTGGCCGATGGCTACAGGCCGCCCAGACCTGCTTTGATTCCCGTGATGGGCGAGAATTTCCGCGGCCTGGTCAATGCCATTTTACAGAATATGTACTATGGCAAATTCGTCTCCGAGTACGATCTGCACGTTTCGAAGAAGGTGGGCTATGTTCTTTCCGGCGGCGATTGCGCGGAAGGCACCTTTGTCAGTGAGCAGGAAATTCTGGATCTGGAAAAAGAAGCTTTTGTCAGCCTGTGCGGCGAAAAGAAAACTCAGGAACGCATTATGTACATGCTGAGCAAAGGCAAACCGCTGCGTAACTAGAAAACGATAAAATCACGGACGCGGCGGTCTGTACAAGGTTTCCCCGCGTCTTCATGACACGAAGGAGGAAAATCATGAGTGATGCTGTAATTGTTGAATCAGTAAGAAGCCCTGGTGCTCGTTATAGAAGAGGAGGTCTCTCGCAAACGAGAGCGGATGAATATGCCATTCAGGTTCTTAAAGGCCTGATGGCCAGGCTGCCCCAGATCAACCCCGAAGAAATTGACGACTTGATCGTCGGGTGCTCTTTTCCGGAATGTGAACAGGGCATGAACCTGGGCAGAATTATCGCGATAGGTGCAGGTTTGCCGATTTCCGTATCCGGCATGACCGTAAACCGTTTCTGTTCATCCGGTCTGCAGGCGATTGCCGACGCGACGGCAAAGATCCGTGCCGGTTGGTCGGAAATAATCATTGCCGGCGGGTGCGAGACGATGACTCACATTCCGATGGGAGGCTCCGCCATGCGTCCCCATCCCGACTGGGATTACGCTAATTTGTCGGATGTCTATATCAACATGGGCAATACGGCGGAAAATGTCGCGATGAATTACAACATTTCCAGAGAAGATATGGACAAGTTCGGCGTGGAAAGTAACCGCCGGGCCTTCGAGGCGATCAAGGCCGGTAAATTCAAGGAAGAAACCATTCCGATCAAGGCCGTCAAATACGCCGTTAAGAACGGCAAGCGGATCCGGGAATACGTGACATTTGACACGGATGACGGCGTGCGCTGGCCGACAAAGCTGGAAGATATGGCGAAATTGAGATCTCCCTTTAAAGCGGGCGGCAATGTGACCTCGGCTAATTCTTCGCAGATGACCGATGGTGCTGCCTTCTCGATGCTGATGACGGCTGAAAAGGCTAAGGCGCTGGGTTTAAAACCCATTGCTAAACTCACCAATTATGCAGTGGCCGGCTGTAAGTCTGAAGAAATGGGCGTCGGGCCCGCCTATGCTATTCCCAAGGTTTTGAAGCAGGCCGGTCTGACCACCAAAGATATCGATGTTTTTGAAATCAACGAGGCTTTCGCGTCGCAGGCGATTTATTCCTGCCGCGTGGTCGGTATCGAAGAGCGCTATTGGGCGGGCGACATCAATCCCAACGGCGGCGCCATCGCCCTGGGCCATCCGCTGGGATGCACAGGCGCCAAGCTGACGGCGCAGTTGCTGCACGAAATGAAGCGCCGCGGCTCCAAGCGTGGCATCGTTTCGATGTGTATCGGCGGCGGCATGGGCGCGGCCGGTATTTTTGAAATGCTGTAACCTTCAACCCTCCAGCGTTTAGCTGAAAGCGCCGCCTGAACCCTTCCGCCATCGACAGACACCCGCTGGCGGAAGGTCCGGCGGCATTTTTCATTGAAAAACCGACTGTAAAGGCCAGACAAAATTAATACTGAATAATATTGCATTCTCGCCGGAATGAGAACCCGCGCATAACCCGAAGGTCATGCGCGGCGGGGCGGAAATGACGATGTCTTTAATTTGTGGAAGTCAGTCCAGTGTCCCGAATCCGTCAATTATCGGCTGGCTGATTTGATAACTCACATGGACAGTTTTTGTGCAATCAATTCTTTGATGACTTTGGGGTTGGCCTTGCCTGCCGAGGCCTGCATTACCTGTCCGATCAGAAAGCCCATGGCTTTGGACTGGCCGCTTTTGAAATCCGCGACGGCAGCGGCCTGCTCAGCCAGCACCCGCTCGACCATGGCCGCAAGCTCACCTGTGTCGGATACCTGCCCCAGGCCCCTGGCTTTTACAATATCGGCGGGGGAGACGTCGGATGCGAACATGTGCGCAAGGACATCTCGCGCGGCGGCGGCGTTGATCTCATCTTTGGCCAGCATCGCAAGAAGCTCTGAGAGTCTTTTCGGCGTCACCAATGTATGCGCAAGTCCCTCATTGCGCTGGCGCAGCGCGGGGAGGAGCTGAGTGCTTACCCAGTGCATGGCGGTTCGGGCCGCAACACCCAGGCGGATCAGCTCTTCAAAGTACGAGGCTGTTTCCGGCTCGGAGCTCAAATACGCAGCCTCTTCGGCGGACAGCCCGTATTCCTTTACGAAGCGCCCGGCGCGTGTTGCGGGCATTTCCGGCAGACGCGAGCGCAAGGCGGCGATTTCTTCCGGCTTGATTTCGATGACCGGTATGGACGGGTCAGGGATGTAGGGGGCCTCAAATTTTTCTCTCATCGGAAGGGTGGCTTTTTTGTCCGGATCCCACAGGCGCGTATGCTCTTTTATGGTCTCGCCCACGCGCACGGCCGCGCTCTGGCGGCTGATTTCATGGGCGATGGCGTCTCCGACGTGCCGGACGGAGTTCATGTTTTTGACTTCCACTTTCGTGTTCATCTGATTCGTGCCCACAGGGCGAATGGAAATATTCGCATCCGCACGCATGGTGCCGTTTTCCATGCTGCATTCGGATGAGCCGACGTAGCGCACCTGTGTGCGCAGTATTTTGAGAAATTCCATCGCGTGATGCGGCGTGCGAAAATCCGGCTCAGTGACTATCTCCACCAGCGGCGCGCCCGCGCGGTTGAAATCGACCAGAGAAACCGGCGTTGCGCCGTCCATTTCATGCACCAGCCTGGCGACATCCTCTTCCATGTGAATGTGATGAATGCGCAGCCGTTTGATTGAGCCGTCCTCATCGGTGATCTCCACCCAGCCGCCGCGTGCCAGCGGCAGATGTCCCTGCGAGAGCTGATAGCCTTTGGGCTGGTCCGGATAATAATAAATCTTCTGATCGAATGCGCTTTCGGGCTGAATCTCGCTGTTTAGTCCCAGGCACACAAGAGCCGCTTTTTCCAGCGCCGCCCGGCTCAGGCGCGGCCAGGCGCCGGGAAACCACAGGCAGACAGGGCAGGTGTTGACGTTGGCATCGTCGCCTGGGTTGTTGGGGCAGTCACAAAACAGCTTTGTCGCGCAGTTGAGCTCTATATGTATTTCCAATCCGATGACGGCTTCAAATTCCATTATAATTTTCCTCCCGCGCGCTGCCGGTGAAGATATTCGCCAAGGGCGATGACGCGCTCGTCCGCGCCATATCCGGCCGCAAATTCGAGTCCCTGCCCGCCGGCGCAGGCCGACGGCATATACAGAGCCGGGCAGCCTGTGACATTGGCGTGCGCCGTCAATTTGAATTGTTCGTAAAGGGCGTCCAGCGATGCGGGCTGGGCCGGTTTTTGTGACGGAAACACCAGCACGTCGGTCTGCTCAAACAGCCGGCTTGCCTCTTTTAGAAGGCGCGCGCGGATGCGGCAGGCGTTTTCATAGGCATCGTAGCGCTCAAACTGAAAATACGCGCCCTGAATCAGATAGCTTTTCAGGAGGGTTCCGAAAAAAGCGCCGCGGGACTGCAGATACATCTCGTTCCAGTTTTTGGTTCCGGGAGCGCGCCTGCCGAAGCGGACAGAATCATAGCGGCCGGCGGCGGACGAGGCCTCGACCGATCCGACAATGCGATGGACTGTCAGGCATAAGTTATAGTCAGGCCAGGAAACTGTCCTGACATTGAAACCGTACCTCTTCAGCCCGGTGATCTCTTCATCAAACTCCTTGCGCTCATCGCCGGAAAGCAGGGTGGCCGCCTCCCCGATGACGCTCAAGGTGAATTGCGCGGGCTTTATTTCATCTGCGGATATTTCTTTGTAGTCAAGCCGCGGCTGTGAAAAATCCATGTCGTCCGCTCCCGCCACCGTCTTGAGGACGCTGCGGATGGTTGCCGGATCCTGTGCCAGAATCCCGCAGGCTTCCATTGACGGGATCAGCCCTGCAATGCCGGTGTGCGACACCCGGCCCCATGAAGGTTTGAATCCCCAAAGATTGCCGCGGCAGGCGCTCAGGCGCGCCTCTCCCGCCATATCGAGCATCAATTCCGCGTGGACTGTTTTGGTTTCGACGGCTCTGCCGGATGTGCTTGTGTCATCGACGCCGAGCCCCAGTTCGCTTGCGTGCGTCAGGCCCGTAAGTATTGCTCCGCCCTGGGTTAGTCTGTCGATCACTGTGGCGCTTCCGGCGGATAAATATCCTGCCAGCGCCTCAGAACCTGCCCGGGCGGGCCAGCCGGCGATGCCGATTGTCGGCTGCACGGCAATTTTCATCCCGGCATGGGGGCCGGTGGCGCCTCCGGGCGCGTCGGGGTTGAGATAAGAAAAAATGGAGTCCATAAATTATCCTTTATTCCAGAATGGCCGGAACTTTATAAAAATTTCCCTTCACTGTCGGCGCGATTTTTAAGAGTCGGCCGGAGACGGCCATTTCTGAGCGTTTTGCCTCAAGGCCCGGTCGTGTGCGGTGAGGAGCCGGCATCACCGAACGGATCGGCTCTTCATTTCCGGCCTCACGGCAGGCGATTCCGGCGAGCTCTTCGGCGCGCGCAAGAGCCTCTTCCATGACGGGACGCTGTGCGGCGTCAATACCGATGCGCGATACCCAGGACAGGCGGTCGATGCGGTTTTCTT
>JAAYKU010000094.1 GCA_012522275.1 Smithella sp. | reverse complement strand
GGCTTCCTCCAGATTCGCAGTTGCCCGCGACACCCTTGCCGTTCGGCTAACTCTTCCCCTTGCCGGGTGAGTAGTGGACTTGCACCACCAAGTCTGTGCGCCCTGCCGGGCGCACAATAAAAAAGGCGGATTGCAATCCGCCTTTTTATAGTTCTCTGAGTGATGTAAATTTGCCTGTGCCTTTAAAAAATCCCGGACAGTTCCCATTTTCTGCGCTTCTTCCAGTTCCCCTTGTGATAGGCGTAGCTGGCCAGAAGGGGCAAGGCGGTGGTCGCCTCCGCGTAAACCATCTGTTCGAACGATGAGTCAACTTTGCCCCAGGAATTGGCTTCCTTGAGGGTGGAGCTCGAGCAGGCTCCGTCGCGCACATCGGCCACGGTGACCTGCACCGCGTATTTATGCATGGGCGCGTCGTGGCCCAGAATCTCGGCGCAGACCACGATGTCCTGCGCGAAATTTTTCGGCACGCCGCCGCCGATCATTAAAAGGCCGGTGGTACCGGCATGAATTTTAATTTGCGTCAGCTCCCGGAAGTCCTTGACGGAATCTATGGACAGGTGCCGGTCGGGACGCTCCACCTGATGCAATACCAGGCCGAAACCGGCGGAGCTGTCGGAAAAAGCGGGGCAGAAGACAGGCACGTTGTTTTCGAAAGCCGCCTGGACCAGGGAATTTTTCTTTTTCGCATGCCTGGTCAGATAGCGGCCCATCTCGGCGATGAATTCGCGTGATGAATAAGGGCGCGGCTCGAGGCCGTCGGCAATTTTTTTAATGGTAAGGTCGCAATGCTGCAGATCGTCCTCGCTGATAAAAGTGTCGTAAATCCTGTCGATATACAGACTGCGCAAAAGCTTGTCATCCACAAACGGCGTGCCATGATAGTGTTTAAAGCCGAGTGCCTCGAAAAAATCCATATCGACGATCGAGGCGCCGGTGGCCACCACCGCGTCCACCATGTTATTTTTGACCAGATCGACATAAACCTGCATGCAGCCCGCCGCGCTGGTGGACCCCGCCAGAGTCAGGATGATTGCACATTTCTTTTCTTTGAGCATCCGGTCGTATATATCGGCGGCGTTGGCCAGATCTCGTGCGGAAAAGGACATTTTCTTCATGGCCTCGATCATCTCGACTGAGTTGATCGCCTTGATATCGATATGCTCAACCGCTTTTTTTAAAAAATCTTTTTTCTTCATGATTTTATCATCGCTCCATCGCTTTTCTTTATTTTACAGACCTTTAGAACACGGCGCACGAAAAGTCAATATCCGGCGTGCAGATGCATCCCGCACAGATCAATATTCCCTTAGATTTTTCTTTTTTCTGGGATATACAGTCCGTCTCATTATATGGTACGGAAACGATTATGGATACTTTTGCTCTTGCGGCCACCAGCTTTACGATCGCCCTGTCCGTTTTCATCACGGGCAAAAAGGACAGACTGCACATTTCTTTTTCCGCTTTCTGCCTGGCAGTCTCCCTCGCCGAGACGGCTCTTTTTTCCCAGGGGTTTTCCGTGCACGGTTTCTGGACGGATATCCGCCAGATCGCCATTCTGGCCATGGCTCCCCTGGCCGTGTGGTTTTTTCTTCATTTAACAAGCAGCAGGTCCTATCTGACACAGGGATCCGTGGCTCTGACAGCGGCCATAAGCGCCGCGGGCGTCATGCTCAATTTTTCGTCTTTCGGCGGGTCGCCCTACTTTCACCCTCTGGTCATCACTTATGTTTTAGTCGTGCTGGCCGTCTGTTATGCTGCTTTATTGCGGCATGTGAAGACACTTGCGCCCGGTCCGGACAAAAG
>JAAYKU010000093.1 GCA_012522275.1 Smithella sp. | reverse complement strand
TCACTTATTACTCATCACTGTATTTCTTTCCTTTGGCCTTTGGCCTCTGACTTCTGCCCCTGTCGTCCGGTTTGGCTTGTCCCCCGCTGGCGGGGGTGGCCCGCAGGGCCGGGGGTGGATGTTTTGCACATTGGAAGCAGCGGTTTGAAACTGTCTCCTGTCTCCTGTCTCCTGCCTTCTGCCTTCTGTCTCCTGTCTCCTGTCTCCTGTCTCCTGTCTCCTGTTTCCTGTCTCCTGTCTCCTGTTTCCTGTTTCCTGCCTCCTGTCTCCTGTTTTCTCGTTTCCCATCCTCCCCCTTGCCCCCCCAAAGGGACACTACTGACGGTACGGCGCTTATCACTTATCACTTATCACTTATTACTTGTTACTGTATTTCTGCCCGCCGGCGGGGAACAGGCCCTCCACTTGCTTCAACTGCATTGCACGGGTGATTTTAACGTATTCCATTGGCATTTAAAATAAAGCTCATGTATATTAGAGCCGATATATAGTGCGGAATGTTTCCGTACGGGCACGGCAGGGCTGTTTTCAGCCCTGACAGGGGGCATCAACGGCGTGCTTACAGGGAGGCTGTGACGAGCCCGCGGATAATTTCCTTTGATGGTGTGAAAAAATCGTAAATGTTTAAATATTTTCTTACGGCAAACAAATTTATAGAAAGGAGAAATTTATATGTATAAAAAAATTCTTGTTCCTCTGGATGGTTCGAAGCTGGCGGAATACGCCTTGCCGCATGTCAAAAAAATCGTGAAAGATGATTCATCAAGTGAAGTCACGATCATCAGAGTATTTTCGGTGGATTTTCCCGAATTCAAAAATCTGCAAAAGCACCAGGCTTATCTTGAGTTGAAAGACACAGCGATGGCCGAGGCTAAACAATATCTGGTGGATGTAGAAACAAAACTTCGTAATGCAGGGATAGCCGCCAAGGTGAATTCTGTCCTGATAGAAAGCGACAGGCCCGCTACCATTATCACAGATTATGCCGCAGACAACGAGATTGAGATTATCGTCATGGTCACCCGCGGCTATACGGGACTGATCGGCAAGTCTCCCGGAACCGGAAAGAGAACCATGCTGGGCAGTGTGGCAATGAAAATTCTGCACGAGGCCAGTGTACCGGTCCTCCTGGTGAGGGCTGATTACTGCATAGGCAAACTATAGACGTTTCGTCATGATACGGTTTTGAACTTATTTTTCAGCTCCGCCAGTGAAGGGATGCCGTCGCGGCCGCCCATTTTTGTGCTTACCGCGGCGGCCGCCCATGCGCCCAGATCGAGCGATTGGCCGGCGCTCCAGCCGTTTACAATCCCGTAGGTGAGTCCGGCGTGGAAAACATCGCCGCAGCCTGTCGTGTCGATGGCTCTTGCCGGATAAGCGTCCCTGCGAATCCATCTGCTGCCGGCCAGCGCGATATAGCCTTTTTTGCCCAGCGTCACGCCGGCAAGCTTCACGCCCATGTCTGCAAGTTTCAGGCAGGTATCGCGGTGTGTTTCGGCAAACGCATCGGAAAATACTTCAGAGGTGACGACGCAGTCGCTCAGACGGGCAATATCAATCATGCCTTCCCTTAAAGTGCCTGCATCCAGAATGACGGGAATGCCCGCGTCTTTTGCAAGACGGCATGCCCAAAGGCAGGCTTCGGGGAAAATTCCGTCGATGTGCAGCGCCGCGCTTTGCAAAAGAACATCTTTATTTAGCTCTTCCGGCCGGAGTCCTTCTCCGGTGGGGCGCTGCCAGAAAATAGTCCGTCTTGCGCAAGCGGGCTCGCTGACAATGAAAGCGAACTGTGATTGTTTATGCGGACGCACCACAAGGCCGGATGTGTCGATGTTTTCAGCAAGAAGAAAAGCGCGGATCTGCCGTCCGAAATCGTCGTCTCCCACAACGCCGGCGATATGGGCGTCGAGGCCCCAGCGCTTGACAGCGACCATGGCCGAAGCGGCTGGGCCGCCGCCTTGAATTACCAGGTTGGTAAATTCACACTTTATGTCAGGTGCCGGATAGGAGGCGATCAGGCCGATATAATCGAGCGAGCATTGCCCCATGCCGAAAACAAGGGGTACTTTGTGCACAATACCATCCTTTCGTGAAGCGCACAGTTTCAGATAACATCGTGCGCCGATTCAGCCTGTGCAGAAGGCTCTTAATCAAAGTAGTCACGCTGCTCGTCCGGAAGAGTGCTTTTGTCCACCTCAAAAAGTTCAATAAGAACATTGTCCGGAGCGGGAACCATGATATATTTCCAGACGCCGATATCCGTGATGCCTTTGTTGAAAGGCACGCCCATGGATTTCAGCTTCCGCACGACTTTCTCCAGGTCATCTGTCTGAATGCCGAAGTGGTGGATGCTTCCCCTTCCGGAAAACGAGGGCGCCTGATCATAGAAGTGAATGCGACCCGTTCCGATGCGCATAAACACATTTCTGGCGCCGGCCATATTTTCATCCAGAATGATTTTTCCCCCGAAAGCCTCTTTATAGAACTCCAGACTTTTTTCAATGTCGGAGGCAAACAAATGCACGTGGTGGACATGATTCACGACAGGTCTCCTTTCCTTTTTGACATCTGGATAAGTAAGTCATCACCCGATAACGTCGCCGCATTTACATCATCTGCGCTCAATATCATTTAAGCGGAAAATGTGAAAGATATGAAACAGGTAAACAAAACCGTCGATGCCGCCCCGGGGTGTCCGGTGCCCTTATGAGTTGAAATTTATTGACAGGTGCAGATGTCATCCCTATAGTCGGGCGTCAGACAGACTATAAATGATTGCAATTCCATTAAGGGAGCCGCATTGACATGAAAATAATGCTGATGTCCATGCCGGACGCGGTGCCGATCATCATGCACGAAAGTGCGTTTCACCTGCCCAATTGCGGCATCGCCAGCCTGGGTGCGAACATTGATGAAGGCCATGAAGTTTACATTGCCGATCTGATCCGCAAGCGCAGACACCTGCAGAGATATTTAAAAAAGACGCTTTTGAAGATACGGCCCGGCTTGGTCGGGCTTTCCGCCATGACCTGGCAGTATGAAACCTGTGTCGGTATTATCCGTTACGTCAGAGAGCTTCTGCCGAAAACGAAAATAGTGATCGGCGGGTACCATGCCACGCTGCTGTATGAAGAGATTGCCGCCTCTTCCGAGGCCGGGCTGATAGATTTTATCGTTCGCGGCGAAGGGGAAGAAGCATTTCGCCGCCTGGTCAACGCACTCGATGGGAAAGACCGCCTGGAGGACATCCCCTCGCTGTCCTACAAAGACGGCGCGCAGTTTATCCACAATCCCACGGGAGGGCTTTGTGATCTGACGACGCTTAAAATCCCCATACGGGACCGGCGCCGCCTGACATCGGGGTATCATGTCATCACTTCAAAAGTCGAAGTGATGGAAACATCGCGAGGCTGCACCAGAGGCTGTTCTTTTTGCAGCATGAATCATATGTACGGGCGGACTTTTCGCACCTTTCCCATCGAGAGAATTCTGGCCGATATCGATGATATTTACTACAGGCGCAAAACGCGCATGATCTTCATTGCGGATGATAATTTCGTACTGGACCCGCGCCGGGTGATCCGCATCTGCGATGCGATTATCGCACGCGGCTACCGTGGGCTGAAACTCAATATCCAGGCCGACTCGGTGACCATTGCACGCAACGAAGAAATGCTCGGAAAAATGGCCCTTGCCGGAATGCAGACCATCTTTCTCGGCATTGAAAGCGTTTCCGGAAAGAATCTGGCTGTTGCACGCAAAGGCGACATTGTGGAGGAATCCCGCAAGGCGGTGGCTTTGTGCCACAAGTACGGCATCATGGTCATTGCCGGGTTGATCTTTGGTTTTCCGGATGATGATGAACAGGGCATTGCCGCGAACTATGAATTTCTCAAGTCGCTGGATGCGGACATTCCTTATTGCCAGATTCTTACCCCCTATCCCAAAACTCTTGTGCGCAGTCAGTTGCTGGGGCAGGGGATGATTGTCAATGGTGATGACTACAAATGGTATAACGGTATCTGGGCAAATGTCAGAACCAGGCATCTGGATGCCGCCTCTTTGCAGTTTATGGTCTGGCTGCACCGCCGCAGAATATTCGGCTGGTGGGAGCCGTCCGGCCTGATAAAAAAACAAAAAGCCGCCTGGCTGACTGTCTGGACGCATTTCATGCGTCCGCTGATGAAATTTCTGATCGGAAGAAGACAAGACAGACTGGGGCCTGAAGAGTCCTACAGGCGCGATATGGAGGCCATGGGTGCCATGAACCGGTTTGGCGGCCTGACGGATGCGGAACCGTCGGAGGCGCCTCCTTTTGTCGTGAAAAGCAGAAATGATGCGGGCGGTCCGAAATGAGAGCTTTGCCAAACCCTGCCCAACCGGCAATGTCGTCATACCGGCGAAGGCCGGTATCCAGTGTTAGCAAGTGCTTTGGGGATTCCGGGTCAAGCCCGGAATGACTGGAGGAGGTGTTATTCAAGGGTCTCAAAATGAAGAATTTCCTCATCACCTGATTGACAAAAAAGATCATCACTGATAATTGAAATTTTCTATCGGGGTGGCGGGGCGCGATCCTGCCTGAGAATACACCCGTTGAACCTGATCCGGGTAATGCCGGCGGAGGGAAAATAGTGATTACATGCAAAACCCTTTCTCCGTCCGGGCGAAAGGGTTTATTTATT
>JAAYKU010000092.1 GCA_012522275.1 Smithella sp. | reverse complement strand
TGCGGCCTGCCCGCGCTCGGCAACGGCAACCTGGACCTGGCCCGCTATTTCGCACGGAAAAACGTTGCATCTTTGTCTGATTATGTGGACGCGGGCTATGACATTGTCTATAGCTGTACTTCCTGCGGCCTGTGCCTGCTCAACGATTATCAGGGGATCATGGAAATTCCGCGTGCGAAAAAAATAGCACAAAACGCCTATGACCTTCATGAATACATCCTAAGACTCATCGTCGAAAAAGATATCCGGCCCGCTTTTGGTGAAGTTGCCCGCTGTGTGGCCTATCATATCCCCTGCCACCTGCGGGCGCTGAAAATCGGCTATCCGGCGGCCGAGCTGATGAAAATGATACCGGCGTTAGAATGTCATCTTCTCGATGACGCCTGCTGCGGGCTAAGCGGCAGCTACGGCTTCAAGAAAACCAACGAAGAAACCGCGGTGCAACTGGGCAGGCGCGCCGTTTCCCTCATACGCAAAACAGGCGCCGGCTCCGTCGTGTCGGACTGCGGCTCATGCCGTATGCAGCTTGGGGGGTTGTCCGGCATGGATGCTCTCGATCCGGCTGAGATCATCTGCGAGTCGCTGGGTATAGACGTGAAGGGGAAAAAACCCGCGGCTCGTTGATAATATTAAACCGATGTTGTTTCAATTATGAGACCGTTAAGCCATAAGGCCAGACGTCAGGAGTAAGGATTGAAGAAGATTATCAAAGCACCTGCATGGTGCATGTTTTTATTTGTAGTCACCTTTTGGGTCTCGCTGGCGCAAGCGGCCGGCAAGACACCCGTGCCTCACGGGCAGATGATTATGGAGGCGGTCAGAATCACGGGGCCGCTCACCTTCTGTGATGAGCCGGTGCCGCTGGACAATCCCGATGTGCGCGAACGTCTGGAAAGAGAACTGATCATCGCGCTGGACAGCACAGACAGTGTCGTTTTGTGGCTGAAAAGATCAAACCGTTATTTTCCGGAAATAGAAAGAACGCTCAGGGCATCGAACATGCCCGACGACCTGAAATACATAACCATCGCAGAAAGCTCTCTGAGACCTCACGCCTACTCCCCCAAAGGAGCAGCCGGCTACTGGCAATTTATCGAGGGGACGGGTCTGAAATACGGCCTCGAAATCACGGATAACATTGATGAGAGAAGAAATTTCCAGCAGGCGACCGGAGCCGCCTTGACATACCTGCGTGATCTTTACGCTCTTTTCAATTCCTGGACGCTTGCCGCGGCCGCCTACAATATGGGTGAAGACGGGTTGAAAGCGGAAATCACCGTGCAAAAGGTCAACAACTACTACATGCTGCATTTAAATCCGGAAACACACAGATATATCTTCCGCATTCTCGCGGCAAAGATTATCCTCTCCGACCCGGCAAAATTCGGTTACGCCCCGCTGCGCCATGATCTTTATCATTCCGTGCCCTCCGACACGGTGGAAATTAAAACCACCCGGTCCGTGCCGGTGCATATCATCGCCTGCGCGGCAAAAACATATTTCAAAGTCATCAAAGACCTCAACCCCCAGATCAGAAGATACCATCTACCCGCCGGAACCTTCCTGATACAGATTCCCAAAGGAGCGGCCGACGGCTTTTCCGGACGCTTTGAAACACTGGAAAAGCAATGGGCGGCCGAAAAAGACAAATATCTTTACACCGTAAAAAAAGGAGACACACTCACGGGAATCGCCTTGCGCTTCAATGTCCCCTACAGAGCGCTTTTGATCTGGAATGAAATCTCGGGCAACAAAAAAATCATGCCGGGTGAAAAACTCTACATTTTTGCAGATTCTCCGGACAGCACAAGCTCTCCGGTAAACAGTGGCGTTGACGCTGCGACGGACTGAAAAGGATGGAGTGAAAATGACGGTTGCCTCTTACCCTCTGTCCATAACCTGCACGAAAAAAACGGGTACAAAGCGCACAATGAAAAATAAATTGCAGAAAATATTTCACTGTCTGATACTGATGTCTCTTTGCACCTGCATGCTTCTGGCGGCCGGCTGCTCGGTCAAAAAAACCGTCAGCATCGGCGAGAAGGAAGATCTCCCGCCTGCGGGCGCTTTTCACAAGGCGGTCATTCATAAATTCGAAGCAGATGAGGATCTGGCGCGGACGCATCCCCGCGCCGCCATGATTTGCGAAAACGCCGCATTCGAAGAGCTTCTGCAAACAGGGTACTTCACGATGATCGTCAAAGCCTCTTCTGCCGCGTCGGTGCGCGAGCAGGCAACTGTGATCGTGAAGGTGCGGCTGGTTTATGGCGACACACTGCGCCAGGGGGGCATCAAAAAGAAAACCCCTGCTGAGGCAATAATAGCCGAAGTCCGCTTGATCGACGCGTCAACCGGCAAAACGTTCCATGACGAATATGTAGCGGCGGCGGACAGTAAATCATCCGTATTCAACCCGGCCGAGCTGGGAAAACTTGTCGCGCGCCACATCTGCCGTACAGTGGAAAAAAAATAAAGGGCGGCGGATCGGGATCATACGTGCCGCCGCCGAACGAAGCGCACCGCCTTTTGCAAACAGGGCGTTTGGCAAAACGTGAAAGGAGAAAAGCATGGACAAAAAAATCATTACAACCGCCAATGTCCGGCCGGCCGGCCCTTATTCACCCGCCGTGGAAGCGGGCGGGTTCGTATTTTTATCAGGCCGGGTGGCAACAGACCCGGTCACAGACAGACTGATCATGGAAATCGAACCTGCCTGCCGTCAGCTTTTACAAAACATCAAGGCTTTTTTGGAAGAGATCGGACTGTCTATGAATCACGTGGTTAAAACCACCGTATTTTTGAGGGATATGCGCGATTTTGCCGTCATGAATGAAATCTATGCCGGCTTCTTTCCTGAAGCACCCCCTGCCCGCTCCACCGTGCAGGTTGCCGCCCTGCCCGGCGGCGCCCCGCTGGAAATAGAGCTGATCGCTCTCAGATAGAAAAAAACGGCGCTGCCTCATCAGAGGCAACGCCGTGATGTTAAATAATGGTTCAGGCACTCCCGCAGGAGGAGCCTATTCGTCATGCCCTCCGGCGACCGGAACGCAGCTTCCCTGCCATAATAAGCGAAAGCAAAACAAAAAACACAAGCACAAGAAGGGCCACCGACCAGCCACCGTGCAGCGTGATATAGGCCGCACCGACAAGCGGCATCAGGGCAGCGCGCGTGACAAAGCGCCCCGTTGTGCTTTGAGAGATTTTGGCGGCAATGGCAGGACTCACTTCATAATAAAACTTCACAAACGCCTTTCCAGGGGCGTTCGTCAAGAGGCACCGGTCGCGAAAATCCTGTAAAATACCGACATGCTTTTCCATGGGCGAGCCGAACGCGGCCGTGGCGATAAAACAGCCTCCTCCGCCTCCTCCGCCGCCGACGGGTATGGCTTTTTTCACTTCAAAGGTAAGCTCATCCGTCGTGCCACCACCCGGCGCGGGTGTGAAAACGCTCACGGGATAATTTCCAGGCCAGGCGATATCACCGGCGGTAATGGTAGCCTCCAGACGTGTCGGTGAAACATAGTTCGTCTGTCGATCTTTTCCATTCCAGCGCACCACCGAGCTATAGGAAAAATTATCTCCCGTCACTGTCAGTGTAAAACGAATTCCACCTCCCCAGACAGATAAGGGGCTCATGTCATCGATTGACGGGGCGGGGTTTCCTTCCAGCAGCGCATGGGCGTCGATAATACCCGCCCCGCAAGTCGCTTTTGTGCAGTCGCGCCCGGTGCCTGTCGGAAAGGCCCTGGCCGTGGCCTGAATCCGCTGCCTGATCTGGTCCGGCGTCAGCCCCTCTCCTTCTTCATGCGACAACAGCAGCGCAATCACGCCGGAGACGTGCGGCGCGGCCATGCTCGTGCCCCTGTGGGAGT
>JAAYKU010000091.1 GCA_012522275.1 Smithella sp. | reverse complement strand
GGTGCTTGTCCGTCACTGGATCGACCAGGATGGCCTGCATAATTTCAGGCGGGTGCAGGAAAAGGACATCGCAGATGAGGCGTCACAGCGGTTAATGCTTGATATTCCCCCTGCCAGGCTGGACTATGACACTAAAATGTCCGAGGCGACGTTTCTTTCATTTCTCGCTCTTATTGACGGCTGGAGAGAGAAAAAGCTCCTGTCGTTGATCGGGCGCGAGCCGGATGGAAAATTTTCCTTTACGGGTGATGAGCCCTATGACTCGTTTCACCGCAGCATCACCAGCAAAGATGTGCGCTGGCTGACGCCGCTGGTGAGCATGCTCTACACGGGGGATCAGGTTCTTTCTTTGGCCTTGTTCAGAGAATCACTAAAGAATCTAAGCCCGAAATTCGTTCAATCGGCCGGCCCGAGATGGGAGCTTACGCCACTTGGTGAAGAGCTGTGCGCCATGCTGGGTGCGCCTCTGGCCGCCATGAAGCTGACCGTCAGCATGATAAAAAATGATGCAATCGTCGAAGAAAACCTGATCGGTTTGAGGGGCATGGGAATCTACTGCGTCCTGGAGCTTGATGAAAAAAACAGGGAGATTGCGTTGAAAAACTCCTCTGCGCCGATGATCGAGCAATATATTCATTTCAGTCTGGCAAAAGTCCCGAAGACAGGCACTGCCGAAGCGGCGCGGAAATCCGCACAGGACAGGCCAAAGGATTTGGTATCACAGCCGCAACACCGGGTTGGGCCGGAGCAGACGCAGTCAAAGAAATTCTGTAGCGGCTGCGGAAAGCCGCTACAGCCGGGGGCGAAGTTCTGCACGGGGTGCGGAGCGAAAATTTAAAAATTCTGCTACGGCCAGTGCTTTACGGTACTACATTAAAAAATGTTTTGATGACGGAGGTGCAAGATGAAAAAATGTTCCGCATGTGGAGAGGTTAATAAACCGGATGCAGCATTTTGTTCAAATTGCGGACAAAGCCTTCAGCAATCCGTGGATAGAAAAAAATGCCCCTCCTGCGGGGCAGCCAATGAGCCGGATGCTGCTTTTTGCACCAACTGCGGCAGCCGAATGGACGCAGGAGCGCCAGCAGCTGATCAAGCACCTATCGCGGAGCAGTTTCTGGCCTTAAATAGCGAATATCTGTCGGTTTGCCAGACAACTCCGGGGCGGTTTGAATTTTCGTCCGACACGGGAGCCGCCTCGTCCCTGCAACGGGTGAAGATACAATATGACGCATTGGCGATACTTGAGCCAGAGACCAGACAACTGGTTTTCTGGGAAAGGATGGTGGAGAGTCGAGCAGGAATGCAGGCGGGTGTCTTTACTGAAAAAGCAAAACAAAAAGGCATCGAGGTAGGCAAGGGAGTTCATGGAGAATTACTGTTTGGTGGCAAGTATGGATTTGAATACGGAAAGATAAGAGAGGTGGTGAAAAATATCGCCGCCGGCCAGGGCTGGAAATTTAAATTAAGTATTTTCAAACCCAAGACGCAAATGCCGGTGGCCCCTTCAGCCGGCAAAATCCCCTCCCTTAAAGTTATTGCCGTGTGTGCCGCTGTTTTGCTGGTCCTACTTCTTTTGCTCATCGGCTATTGCTCATTTAGAGGCGACTCGCCAAAACATACCTCCCGAACAGATGCGGGAATCTATGAAGATGGCGAGGCAGGTGAGGAGCTAGACGGTATTTATGAAGAAAACGCAAGGAGTGCCGACGAGCCTGAGCGAATAATCATGACCGACAGGAAGGTGTACAGTAGCGGCGAAGAAATACGGGTGAACTACTACCGAGCTCCGGGAGGCTCAAGGGATTGGATATGTATCGTGCCTGTCGGCTCGAGAAACACAGATGCGGGAGATTATCAATACATCCCGCAGCGCGGACAGGGAGTGCTGACCTTCCGTTCTCCGAGACCGGGAAGGTACGAAGTGCGCGCGTTTTACAGGTACAACCCCGGCGAGTACCATATCACCGCCCGCTACACCTTTGTAGTCAGGGACTGAACGGGGAAGCAAGGGGATGCTGTTAACTTATGATTCCTGAGAAGTAACTCTTGCCATAGCGGTGTTGGTGATATAAAAGTGCGCATGTATAAACGAACGAACCCCCAACAGACGTTATTCGGTATAGACACGGTATAGACCCGCAACTATCGGACAGTCTATGTAAACGATTACAATCGTCCTGGGCGCACTTTTTCAAAGTCGAGATTCTTCCCATCCTATTTCGTCAAGAAGATCAATACGCATTTCTTTACGGGAAAACAGGCCGTCCCAATTTCAGCATTGCACGCCT
>JAAYKU010000090.1 GCA_012522275.1 Smithella sp. | reverse complement strand
GTTTGCCCAGCTTACCGAACTGGAAAAGGCCAACCGGGAGCTGCAAAAAGCTCTTTCCGAAATAAAGGAGCTCAGCGGCCTTTTGCCCATCTGTTCTTCATGCAAAAAAATCCGCAATGACAACGGGTATTGGGAGCAAATTGAAGGCTACATCAGGGATCATTCGAAAGCGGAGTTCAGCCACTCGATCTGCCCGGACTGCGCAAAAAAGCTGTACCCGGAATTTTATAAAGCCAGGCATTGACCAACCGCAAAAATCCGGGCGTCGCGTTCAATTTGAGCCGGCGGCAACAGGTTATGGGGCACACGAAAAGCGTCCGCCCGCCGCGGCTGTGGCGTCACCGGTTGCCCCCCTGCCTTTCATTTCCTGCCAGGATGAGACGAATTTTCTCGACATCTTCCGGCGTGTTCACGTTCGGTCCCGCCGGCGGGTACTTGGTTTCAATCACCGCCATCGTATAGCCGTGCTCGAGAATGCGCAACTGTTCGAGCGATTCCGTTTCCATCAGCGGCGTAGGCGGCAGCTCCACCATTTTCAGCAGAAAATCTTTCGTAAAGGCGTAAATGCCCAGGTGCTCGTAAACGGTGTATCCGGTGTCCACGCGCGGATAGGGGATGAGTGAGCGGCTGAAGTAAAGAGCGCGACCGTTTCGAGCCCTGACCACTTTGACCACACCCGGATTGTGCAGCACCTTTGGGTCTGAAACAGCAACGCAGACGGTCGCGGAATCGGCGGTTTTGTCCGCGATGAATCCCCGCACCAGTTCTTCGAGCATCCGCGGGTCGAGCATCGGCTCATCTCCTTGTATGTTCACCACATAATCCGCATCGACGCCACGCGCCACTTCCGCGACCCGGCTGGAGCCGTCGGGGTGATCGGCGCGCGTCATGACGACATCCGCGCCGAATTTTTTCGCCGCGTCATAAATCCTGTGGTCGTCCGTGGCGATAATCACACGAAAAAACACATCCGCGGCGCAGGCCCTTTCATAAACGCGCTCGAGCATTGTTTTTCCGCCCAGATCCACAAGAGGCTTTCCGGGCAGACGCGAGGAAGCATAGCGAGAGGGGATAACCCCCAGTACTTCAGGCATTGCCATTTTTCTTCTCCCATCTTCTCAGACCGGCCAGCAATTTTTCCCGGTCAAAATAGTTGATTTGCCGCACGATCCACTCTCTCATTTCGCGCCCTTGCGGCGTCTCCTGCTTGTAGCTCATGAATTCCAGTTCGATACCCAGGGCGTCCGCTATTTTCAGGGCGAATACCGGCCAGATCATCCCGATATCACCGATGACCGGGATGCTTCCTTCATGGCGGGCAAAAGCCGACATCTCCATGCGAAACGGAATTTTTGACAATTTTGTCTTGGGAAGACCTTCGTTGATCGCCTTCTGAATCATCGCGCCGTCTTTTTGCAGGTCCTGCGCAAGCCGGATATTTTCATCCAGATCAAAGCGGATGAGCGTTTTGCCCTCGAGGCTGAAAACAGGCTCTCCGCGCCACCACGACCATATACCGTGCCCGGTGTATGTTTCAAAAGGGCCGTCATGGATTTCCTGGGTCAGGGCCACCGCCGATTCGACAATTACATCCGCCTGCGCGAGCATGTCCGCGATAAGCCGTGAACGTTCGGTGACCAAAATACTGTCGGCCACGGCCAGCCCGACATGACCGCCTCCAACCAGTTGAGGAACGGTGACCAGGACGGGAATCCCTTTTTGCGCGCCCTTGCCCAGCATCGTGCGCAGGTCGCAGCCCCAGCCGGCGACTTTTTCAAAGGGAAGCTTTACCCTGCGGCAGATGGCTAAAATCTCGTCGGCCAGCATCTCGGTGCGCAGGCCCATCGGATAGGCCATATTTGCCGCCGCCTTGATCACCATGCGTCCGTCGGCGCGGGCGCCCTTTTCAAGCAGCTCTTCATCGAGGAGCATTTCAAGGCGCAGCCCGGCGAGCTGCCCGTCGGTCAGTTCGGTAAATTCAAAGATATTGCCCCGCGGCATTTTTTTCTCATCAAAGCCGAAAAGGGACGCATCACACATCTTCACCCGGTCGAGCACACCACCCATCTCATGAATAACTACTGCGGAGCTGGTCGTGACGCTGTCCACAACGCCCTTGTCCATCAGTTCGGCAATCAGCGTGGTCACGCCCTCGTGAAGATTGGGGCCGCTGCCGGTAACCACCGCCACCTTCCCCCCCCTTTCCTTTGCGCGCACCACGCTGGACACGGCGCTTTCCACAGCGCCGCGGGAGCGTTCATCGAGTCCTGCATAAAATTCGTCGATCAGCTTTCTGTTAATGACCATAATATGGATACCTTGCCCTCGGAGGCTTTATCTTTGACGGCGGCACAAAAACCGTAAAAGCTGTTGATGCCTCCTGTCTGTCGTTTTCTTTATGTCCCTTGTCTTCCAGCCGTCTAATCTTCCAATCCGTCCCATCTGCTTCCATTTTATAAGTTCTTCAACGTTAAATATCGGGCATTGAACCCGGAACATTTTGCTGACTTCACCGACCGTGCCTAAAAAACGAGTTTGCTGATGATTTTAGTCAGCGACCGCGCCGCTTCAAAATCACTGCGCATCCCCAGAACCTTTTTACAGTCGGCCAGGGCGCGAGTGTAGAGCTTCATTTCATACAGAGTTTGCGCACGCCCCCAGAAGCCGTCGAACTGGGAGGGATCCAGTGCAACGGAACGATCATAGTCTGTGAGCGATCGGTCAAAGCGCTTTAAAACCCGGAAAGCCAAAGCGCGGTTGTTGTAGCTGCGCACATTCAGAGGATCGCATTTGATCGATTTTGAAAAATCGCGCACCGCCCGCGTATAATCAGACAGAGCGAAATAAGCCATTCCTCTGTGATTATAGACCAGCGACCTGATCACCGTTGTCATTTTCAGACGCAAAACGGACGAATAAATCTCCACGGCGGTTTTCAACTGTCCGCCGCTGTGCGCCGTCAGCGCGGCCAGCAGGGCTTTTTCCAGATTCTTGCCGGCGATGGCCTCGGCGACTTCGTCTTCGCTCACCGACAGCCGGTCCGCCTCGGAGGACGCCTTGAGGGACTCAGTGATTTCCGGCAGCTCGGTGAATTTATTATCCAGGCTTTCACGGCGTTTTTTGCCGCGTCGCCTGATGTCTTTCTGGTAATCGCGCAGCTCCTGAAAGATCAGATCCGACAGGGTCAGTGTCGCGTTGAGCGAGGCAAGTTTTCTCCGGATGGACTCATTGGGCATAGTGATGTCTGATTTGTAAATCAGTTCATGCTCTACTTCAGCCCAGGCATCCTGTAAGATGGTGCGCAGTTGCACCTCACACACATCTTGTGTATGCGGAAGCCCCCGGCCGTGACAGACGGGGTCTGCCTTAATCAGAAGATGAATCGATTCATAGCCGAACTCTCCTATTGCGTGGCGGGAACCCTTCCGTTCGAGCTCGAGGACCTTAAAGCTGCTTCTGATCAGATTTTCGACTATTTTCAGATCTTCCAGAAAAGGGCAGACGATTCTGAGGCCCATCATATCCGTAATTGCCGCCCGCTCGTGGCGCGATATTTTAATCAGCTTGTCAAAATACGCGTCAAAATGCTTCACGCGGCTCTTGATGGCAAAGAAGCTGCGGTTGGCATCCAGAAGCTGGCGCACCTGTCTGCGCAACGACTGCAAAATCCCGTCATAAACAGGATAGAGCTCGTCATAAATCTCTTTGAGTTTAGTTCGGTCCGGATTTTCACGCGATGTCAAGCCTGGCCGGTCGTTCACGGGAGGACCTCCTCATATACCAGACGGCTCCAGGTGGGAGCGGTCATTCATCACCTCGATGCTGGCCTGGCCGTCGCTTACCCGGATCAGCGTTTTCGAGGCGTTGTCCACGCAGGAACTGCGAAACTCGTTGAGGCTGATATTCCTGAGACGGCATAAAATTACAGCAATGGTAAAGTTGTGCGCAACCACCAAAGAGTCTTCACCCGCGGCGATCATCTTTTCAATGGGCCGCCAGGCGCGCTTTTGCAGTTCCTCCAGCGATTCCCCCCGCGGCATCCTGACGGATACAGGATCGGCAACCCAGCGACGAAGGAAATCTTTTTCGCGGGCCATCAGCTCCTTGAAGGGTACTCCCTCAAAATCACCCTGATCCATCTCCATCAGATCGGCATGAACTTCGATTCTCCTGCCGTGGAAACTGTTGATGATTTCGGCGGTCCGGTAAGCCCGCTTCAACGGACTGGCATGGACGGCGCCGATTGTCGTGTCCTGCAGGGAAAAGGCCAGCCGGCGGGCCTGCTCGATCCCCGCGTCGTTAAGATCGACATCGCTGAGCCCCTGAATCCGGCCTTCTTTGTTCCAAAGTGTTTCGCCGTGACGGATTAAGATAAGCTTCATACATTCACCCAGGCGGCAAGACGCCAGGGTCTGCCGGCCGGAAAGAATCGGTCATGCCCTGTAGCTGTTTAATTTTTCCATAGCGGTTTCGGCTTCATTGATTACGCGGTCGATGAGCTCTTTCGTTGTGGGAATATCCTTGATACCGCCGCAACACTGTCCCGCAAAAAGGATGCCGCCGTCCACGTCGCCTTCGTTGAGGGCTTTGAGGTGCTTCATATTGCCCACGGCCTGGCGCGCCAGCACCATCAGCGGATGCCCCTCTTCGGCGCGCAGCATTTCTATGCTGACCCCCATGAATTTCGCCCAGGACAAATTCATCAGGCGCTTTACCAGAAGCGCGCCCTTCACTGCTTCGACCAGCGGGAAGCCGCGTTTCATCATCCTTTCGGCCTCACTGGTCTTCAGCACACGGCCATCCATACCGTCAAAGACGTTATCATAGAGGGTATCCTGCTCGGTGGCCTCAATACACAGTCTCTTGAAATTTTCATGCACCATGCTTTCTTTGACCACCATGAAACGGCTGCCCATGGAGATGCCGTCCGCCCCCAGCGCCAGCGCGGCCGCCAGCCCGCGGCCGTCATAAAATCCTCCCGCGGCGATAAGCGGCACGTCAACCATCGAGGCGACAAGGGGAATCAGCACCATTGAAGTGGCTGCCGCACCATGCGCGGCCGCTTCATGCCCGGTGATCACCAGGGCGTCACAGCCCAGTTCAATGGCCCTGGAAGCGTGCCGGGCGATGGCAATGGTCCCGACCACTTTGCCGCCATAGGCGTGCACGTCCTTGACGAACCAGGGCTTGCCCAGTGAATAATTGATGATGGGAACTTTTTCCTCGATCGCCACGGCGATGTTTTCTTTCGCACCGGGACCTACCAGAATCTGGTTGACACCAAAGGGCTGATCCGTCATGTCTCGTATCTGTCTGATGTTTTCCCTTGTCTCTTTAGGGTTGCACCGCGCGATGGCCAGCAGCCCCATTCCCCCTGCGTTGCAGACGGCGGAAACCAGCTTCGGCTCCGTAATCCAGTTCATACCGGCAAGCATAATGGGATGTTTGATCCCGAACATCTGCGTCATTTTCGTCTTAAGCATGAAATCCTCCTTAAATATATTTATGATTACCCGATCGCTTCAGCAGACCAGTAAACCCTGTGCGACCGGGTAAGGCACGCCACGGCGCAGGCTTGAATTTTTCGACTGCAAAGCATAGGAAATGCCCAAAGAGTTGTCAAAGCAAATTTACGGTCTGTTAAAAATTAAGGGCGGCCGCGCACAATTTAAAAGCCGCGGCCGCCCTTAAAAAAGGGAGTTAAGGCAGACAGTCTATTGCTGCGGGAACCACACCAGGTAAGTGCTGCCCTTCGACGCTCTTTTCAAGCCTTCGAATTCTTGCTGTGTTTTTAACCACCAGATGTAGCCGGTCGCCTGTGTAAATCGTCCGTGTTTCATGGTTTGTACAAGCGGATAATAGATCAATAGCCCGGTGGGCGTGATTCCCCACAGCTCCATCGGATATTTATCACCCAGCATGGGAAATATTTTAGGGAAAGCCGCGCGGATGGCCGCCGGATTGTCCACCGAGCCCGCCGCCTCGATCGCCTGCGCCAGCGCGTGACCGTGCGTGTAATGAAGAACGCTCTCCCAGGTGGGCGCTCTTTTATATCTGGCCACATATTCCCGTGTGAAGGTCTCGGTTGCCGGATAGCCGGTTGAATCGACCATGCCCACTCCGATGCAGCCTTCCATGCCCAGAGGCTTTTCCATGACGACGCGGACCGCGTCGAGCTTGGCCTGATCGATCATGAGGAAGCCCCCCTCGAAGCCCCGCGCGCGCGCCTGTTCGATGATGAGCGCTGTCGTGGCGGAAGGCCCGCCGATCAGTATGAAGTCAGGGTCGGTGGCCAGCGCCTCCGCCAGGGGGCCGGCGTAATCTGTGCGTGTATAATAATTGGCCGGTTTGTCTGCGGTGATCACGCCTCCTTTTTTGGTCCAGGCATCTGCAAAAAGCTTGCGCCACGCTTCTCCGTAGGCTCCCTGGGCCACCACCATCGCCCCTTTGCGCCAGCCCTTATCCCAGGCAAGTGACACATAGACCTTGATATACATGGTAAAAGGAGTGGCCGTGGTAACTAAAAGCTTGTTGCCCATCATGGACATGGTGGGTACACTGGTATAGCCCATGATGATAAACTCATTTTTCTTTTCCTGATTGATTTTCATGAGCGGGGCAATCGTCGTCGCCACCGGATTGAACACGGCTACCGCCTTGTGGTCCTTGCGCAGCCGGCCGGCGTTGGCCACGGCGAGCTCAGGGCTTACCTTGTCGTCCATTTTCTCCAGCCGGAAAGTGTATTTTTTCCCTTTGACCGTCACGCCGCCTTGCTGGTTGATCTCATCGATGGCCATCTCCAGGCCATTGGCGCAATCTTCGCCGTATTCAGCTCCCGGTCCGCTTAAAGGGCCTGTGTAGCCGAAGACAATGTCATCCGCCATAGCGGCCGGCGCCGCCCACATCAGAGCCAGAATCGTTACTGCAAAAAAAATGAAGCTTTTATGCTTTTTCATATGCGCCCCCTTTATTTTTAAACTGTGCCAGCCTCAAAACATTGATTAAGCTAACAAATTTTTTAATCTTGCGCAAGCGGACAAAAGCATTTCGCGCCTTGGGATCGTTTGGGCGGGGGGGGCACGGGAAAGGGTCTGTTTCCGGCATTGACACGCGCGCCGGTTGTGCTAACAATGGCTGACAGATTTTCAAAATAAACACAGGTGAAAAAGACATGAAGCTCATGACACACGAGATGCTGGATGCTTTGACCGCCCGGGCGGGCGGCTCGCCGCGGCTCAGAACCAACCATAACGTCCATGAATCTCCGGACGATCCCATACAGAGATTATTTATCGCCGCTGAGCCGTCATCTTACTTCCGGCCGCACCGGCATGAGGGAAAAAGCGAGTTTGCCGTCATCGTGCGCGGCCTGTTCGACATTCTGATTTTTGACGATGACGGCACTGTGACCGAGCGCATCTGCGCCGGCCGGGATAAGGACATTATCGGCCTGGAAATCCCGGCGGACGTTTATCACACCTGGATTCCCCTGGTACAGGGATCTGTTTTTTTCGAAGTGAAGAAAGGCCCGTACGACCCGGCGGCCCCTGCTTCTTTCGCGCCCTGGTCTCCTCCGGAAGGAACCGGAGAGGCGGAAGCGTTTCAGGCGCTGCTTTTGAAAGCTCAGGCGGGAGATTGCGTCGCGCCTGCTCCCCCGCCTGCGTAATCTGACAGATATTCAGATACTTTTAATTTCGTCCAGCATCGACATTTCAGGTTTTCCGCCGATAAATGCCGCCGAGGCTGTAAAAAATTCCTTGAAGTACGCGGTGGAGGTATGAAAGTCGAATGCGGCCTTGTCCTTGTACTGCTCGACAACTACCAGCATGTTGGCGATGGCCTGGTCTTTGTTGAGTGAATACATCACCGTGCCTTCCTCCCCGGCCACTTTCTCCATCAATTCCCCGAAAACCTTCAGGGCCTCATCCATCTTCCCTTCCTTAATGGGTATTCTGGCGACAACCGTCAGCATTTCAATTCCTCCCTTTTAAAATGATTGCTCCTGAACTCATAGCTTCTGCGGTGTAACACACAGCGCCCTGCCTGGCAAGCAGGCTGTGCGCTGTGATGCCATTTTATGCTCCAATCTTTTTCGTTTAATGCGTATGCCCTCGTTTTAACTTGATTTTTATTTCTTTGACAAGCAGAGGTGTTTTACCTATACTCGCGAGCCGTCCACGTTTTTAAAAACAGAGGAATACGATGCGCAAATACACGGGCCCGTCTGCGCACACGCAATAATTTATAACATCGGGCATTCC
The DNA here is from genome assembly GCA_012522275.1 of Smithella sp. Lineage (GTDB taxonomy): Bacteria > Desulfobacterota > Syntrophia > Syntrophales > Smithellaceae > UBA8904. The sequence goes on along the minus strand of JAAYKU010000090.1, from coordinate 2,419 downwards.
AAAAGGATAAAGCTGTTTATGGTAAATTCGTCAGCACAGAAGATCGTCATCAGCGGCTCGGGCATCTGGACACCGCCGGAAGTCATCACAAATGAAGAGCTGGTTGAAAGTTACAACGCCTACGCGGAAAAGTTCAACACCGAGCACGCGGCTCAAATCGCCGCCGGGACTGTCGAAGAAAAATATCCCTCCAGCGTGAGATTCATCGAAAAGGCCTCCGGAATCAAGGCGCGCTATGTTTATACCAGAGAAGGGATTCTCGACACCGGACGCATGCGCCCCAGCTTCCCGGAAAGGAAAGAAGACGAGCTCAGTTATCAGGCGGAAATAGGTATCAGCGCGGCGCGCGAGGCGATGAACGCCGCCGGCAGGACAGCCGCGGACATCGATGCGGTCATCGTGGCCGCCGCCTACACCCAAAGACCATATCCGGCTATCGCCATCGAAATTCAGGAGGCGCTGGACATTGACGGATTTGCCTTCGATATGCTCGGCGCCTGTTCGGCCGCTACTTTCGGCCTGCACCGCGCCTATGACGCCCTCAAGTCCGGCTCGGCAAAATGTGTCCTGGCCGTCAACCCGGAACTGGTGACTCCCCAGGTCAATTTCTGCGACCGGGACAGTCATTTCATCTTCGGCGATGTCGCCACCGCCATCGTCATGGAGCGTCTGGAAACGTGCACCGCTTCGTCATGCTATGAAATTCTCAGCACGAAGGCCCTGACCAGGTTTTCCAGTAACATTCGCTGCAACTTCGGTCACATGATCTACGCGCACGACGTTGAGCCTTTCGGCTGGGACAAGCTGTTTCACCAGTCCGGCCGTAAGGTGTTTGAAGAGGTAAGCCCGGTGGCCGCGCGGCACATCCGGGAACATCTGGGAAGTCTTGATCTCACCCCCGATGATGTGAGGCGCTTCTGGCTTCACCAGGCAAACCTCAACATGAACAACATGGTCATCAAAGAAGTCCTCGGCCGTGAGGCCGAAAACGGCGTGGCCCCCACCGTCCTCGATCGCTACGGAAACGCGGCATCGGCCGGCTCCATCATCGCTTTTCATCTGCACAACAGCGACCTGGAAAAAGGCGACATCGGCATGATCTGCTCATTCGGCGCAGGATACTCCGTAGGCAGCCTGGTGCTGGAAAAACACTGAGCGCGTATCACTTCCGGGTGAAACCGCAATGACCGCTTGATCAGACGGCATCATCACTTATTTTTAAACAGCGAGCAGCCATGGTCTATACAGGCCAGGCGGGCGGCTTCTTTTTGGTGCCGAACCACCTGAGCGTCGCCCAGAGCAGATCAGGATGGCAAAGCCCCGTTTTGAGGCGCGCCGGCGTGCCCCTGGCGGTAACACCGGCCAGCAGGCGGTCAAACTGATCGAAAGAAAAGGATCTCATTTTACGGATGGCGATATCCTCCACGGCTTTTCTCTCCCGCAGAAAGGCTTTGAGCTTCTTTCCGTAGCGGGCAACTTCACGCGGTCCGCCCCAGAGGGCTTCCACGGCCACAACGCCGCTTAAACAGGCCAGGTCGATGCCGCCTCCGTGCAGAGGCGAAGTCAGCCCGGCTGCGTCACCGGCCAGCAGAATATTGCCGTAAACCAGGCGCGTCACCATCCGCGAGGCGGCAATGCCGCCGCCTTTTTCCACAATCGTAAAACCCTGCAGATTCTCGCGACGACAAACATCCGCCAGCAGTTCTTTTAAATTCGGATCGTGACGCCCAAGCGAGCCGTGCACGGTGCAGACCACACCGACATTGGCTGTGTGCGCGTATTTGGGAAACACCCAGTAATAAGAAGGCTGAAACCTGGTCGGTATATTTTCCAAAAAAGCGAACTTGAGACGCGGCATCAGCGCGCTGAAATCTCCCTCGAGCACAAACTGATACGCCAGCAGATATTCGCGGAAATATTCCGCCTGAAAAGAATGAAGGCGCGAGGTTACGCAAGGAGCGCCGCCGGCGTCTATGACCCAGTCATACTCGGCTTGCATCGCGTTCAGCCGGGCGGGCGAAACGGCAGTATTTTCGTGAAGAGAGGCGCCCATATCGCGCGCCCGACGGGCAAGGCCTCGCTGCCATGTTTTGCGGTCCACCATCCACAGCGGTCTGTACTTGCCCAAAGCAAGTTTATAGCCGCGACGGCCCTGCAAAATGATTTCCCGCACCGGGCGCAGCAGCCCTTCGTCCGGGCGGGGAAAAATTCTGAGTGAATCGAAAATGCATTCACCGCAGACAATGCCCCCGCCCACTTGTCTTTTCTCGAACACATCCACGCTGATGTTGTAGCGTCTGGCGGCCAGGGCGGCAAATAGCCCCGCCGGACCGGCGCCGATGACGGCAATCTTCATGGCGGACCTTTAGGCGGTTTCTTGAGGCTGCGCGCCAGGTGGCGCACGGCCAGAAGCGGATGG
>JAAYKU010000089.1 GCA_012522275.1 Smithella sp. | reverse complement strand
CCCCCATAGTATGTAATCGCTTTTTCGTCGGAGTATCGCTATTTATTACAAGATGTTACATCTGTTGCCGCCACGTATTGGCGAAAGTCCTGTTTCATTGACGAGGCCGCGCTGCATGTTTTGAACAATGCTTCATTCAAATATCTGCGTGAGGTCGTTTCCGGATCAAACTATGTTTTGGAATTCCACGCCGTGATCGGAGGCATCACCGTCAACGGCGGTGTTTTTTGTATCCGAACCACACCCAGACCGCCCCCCAGAAAACCATCGCGGGTATAACGGTGAGTAAAATAAACAGCAGCCGACCGCCCTCCCAGGGCTTTAAATAAACGGCGCAGGCGATAACCCACATCAGTGTCAGTAAAATGGCCAGGCGCATCCGACCCGTGAAGCTGATTTTAGTAGCAAGGAAACCTGCCTGAGACCCTCTCCCGGAGCGGGTGTCCGTCCTTTGTTGCGGCGATAATGCGGATTTACGCCCCGTCAGGCGCGGGATAAAATAAATCGCCAGGACAATGGCCGCCACTACTAGAATTTCCTGCATCGCTACCTCTTGCTCACCTGTTTCGCTTCATGTTGCACCGGAGGTTCCGGCGGGTTCGCTATAGCACAAATCCACCGATATTCCCATGCTTTGATAAGCACCGCCGCAGACCCAAAAAGAGCTGTTGACAATTTACGTTTTTATAAGCAAGTTTAAACGTCATCAATAACACCAAAGGAGATGTCTTATGCGCCGCATCATCATATTTACCATGATGGTTTTTGTCGCCTGGTCCGCCGGAGTGATTTCATGGACGGCCGTCGCCAATCAGGAATCATCACCGGGCATTGAACAGACCTTCCAGAAGGCCAAACAGGACTATCTGGATAAAAATTTGCACTCCGCGTCCGAACATATAAACAAAGGCGCGGCTTTTATGAAAGAGCAGGCCGGCAAAGCCTCCGCGAAAAGTAAAAAAGCACTCCGTGAATCGGCTGATGAGCTCGAACAGCTCGCCGGCGACGTAAAACAAGGACTGGTGTCGTCGCCAAAAAGAATAGAAGAGGCGTTTGCGCGCGCCCATCTTGCCCTTGCCTCCAATGAGCATGTCCGGGCGACTCAGTCGTGGACCGAGAAAAAATATGAGCAGGCGGGCGATGCCCTGCAGTCCGCCAATGAGCACCTGGAAAAAAGCCTGGGCTGGGCGGGCGGAAAAATCGAAAAGGGCACGGGTGACGCCTTGAAAAAATCAGGCGAACTTGCCGGAAAGCTGAAACAAAAAGGCGCTTTGCTCTCCGAAGAAGTCGGCAAAAGCCTGCGTGATGTCGGCAGTTCGATCGAAGATTTCGCAAGAAAAATTTCTCCCAGATAATGCGGCAAAAAGCATTGACGCCCCCTGCTGCGCTCCGGCCGTCCGCCGTTTCGGAAAAAGCCTCATGAAAGATTGCAATTTGATTATCAGGCCTCTGGTGGCTGTGCGCGACAGCCGGCTTTTGTGGGATCTGCTCGGACCAATCTATAACCGGCGCATCCAGGGCGCAATTGCCGGGCTGTATGAGCATGTCGCGCGGGAAATGGCACTGCACCGACACAGGCAGATTCTCGATGTTGGTTCCGGAGGCGGTTATATTGCGGTCGAAATAGCACAAAAGTCTCCCTCATCGCAAGTCACGGGAATCGACTACTCACCGATGCAGGTCCGGGCGGCAAGACAATATGCCGCAAAAAACGATGTGACCAACTGTTTTTTCCACAGGGGCAACGCCATGAAAATCCCCTGCGCGGACCGGACATTCGACGCGGTCGTCAGCATCGGCTCCATCAAACACTGGCCCGATCCCGCCCGCGGCCTGCGTGAAATCTACAGAGTCCTGAAACCTGAGGGGCATTTTATAATTTCAGAAACGGACAAGGAGGTCTCCGACGACAACCTGCGGGATTTCATCACACGTTTTCGGGTCTGGTTTGTGCCGGACATGCTTCTTTTGTGGGGGCTGCGCCATGTCATTTTCGGGCGTAGCTTTTCTGAAACGCAACTGGCCGGAGCTGTTTCAGCAGCGGGCTTCAAGGAAGTGACCTGCACGCGCGTCAGACAATGCCCGTACGTTGTGATACAGGCGAACAAATGAAAAAAAGTGGTGGGTTACGGGAGGGCGAACATTTGATTTCCCTGTGACCGATAACCTTTTGCCCCGAACTTCAAAGCAAAGCGGCCTGTAATTATTGCTTTGTCGTCACGGTTGAGCATCTTCCATCAGATGACGGCAAACCCTTTTTCCAGATCCGCAACGATATCTTCGACATCTTCGATGCCTACCGCCAGGCGAAACAGATTGTCCACAATTCCCAGCTCGTAGCGTTCCTCGCGGCTGTAGCGGTGGTAGGTCACAGTGGCCGGGTGAGTGATCAGGGTTTCCGCCCCGCCGAAGCTCGGCGCAATGTAGATCATCTCGAAAGCGTCCATGAATCTTTTGGCCGCGTCCAGATCACCTTTGATCGTAAAGGTGACCACCCCTCCCCCGCCCTTCATCTGCTCCCGGGCAATGGCGTAATGAGCATGGCTTTTAAGAAAAGGGTAGTAGGCTTTTTCGATCTTCGGGTGTTTCTCGAGATATTCCGCAACAATAAAGGCATTTTCGTTTTGGGCTTTTACGCGCAGGGGGAAGGTTTTGAGTCCGCGCAAGAGCAGATAACAGCAGTGCGGATCGATCACTCCGCCCATGGATTTGTGCAACTCGCGCACTTTACCGACCAGTTCCTTTTTTCCCAGAAGAACCCCGGCCAGTATGTCATTGTGTCCCGCCAGATACTTGGTGCCGCTGTGGATCACCAGATCTATGCCGTAGTCCAGCGGACGCTGATTGTACGGAGTGGCAAATGTGGAATCAATAATCGTAATGACGTTATGCTTGTCGCCGATGTGCCTGAACTTAACCATGTCGAACACGTTCAGATACGGGTTGGTCGGTGATTCAGAAAAAATAAAACGTGTATTTTCCTTGACTGAAGCATCCAGAAGGTCGTAATCGCCAAACGGCACTATGGTGCATTCGATGCCGAAGCGCTTAAGATAGGTGCGGCAGAACTCAAGAGTCCTTCCATAACAATCATCTGTAATAACAATGTGATCCCCGGATTCCACCAGCGCCAGAATGGTGGTCGTGATCGCCATCATCCCCGAGGAAAAGACCAGTGCGTCCTCGGCGGAATTCAATACCATCAGACGCTGCTGCGCCACTATTTCGGTGGGGTTTCCATATCTGCCGTATTCATAGCGTTTTTTGGCGTTTTTAGTATAGGATTCTATCTCTTTACTGTCTTTGAAGAAGTACGTCGAAGACTGTACAATGGGAGTGGTTATCGAATCGGCATAACGCGCCCTGTCTTCCCCGGCGTGAATAGCCTTTGTAAAAATTGATTTCTGCTTTTCTTTCGGGCTCATAGTTTCCTTTCCGGGCAATCATCCCGCATAGATGCCTGATTTTTAAATTGCCCGGAGTATAGAAAGAAGGCACCCGCCTGTCAATGCCAATTTCACAAATAATAACCGGGGAATGTTTCTGCGGGGTATTGACTTTTATCGACGGAATCTCTAGATTGTTACAAAAGAAGTAAGGAAGTGTCGGTATGCCCATTTATGAATTCGAGTGTGATAAATGTAAAAAACAATTTGAAGTCGTGACGCTGAGTTTAAGCGAAAAGCCAAACGCCGTCTGCCCGGCCTGCAAATCCAAAAAAACACGCAAGATGATTTCTCAGGTCAGCAAGGGGAAGTACGGTGGTAACCTCTCGGGCCTGTCCACCTCAACCGGCGCTCCCGCGAGCTCCGCCTGCGCGTCATGTACCTCGACAAACTGCTCCACCTGCGGCCACTAAAACTGTTTTTCAGCCTACCGTTTATAAGGAGACGGATGACAAAACGATTTTGTCCCCCATCTGCCTGATGGCTTATAATCTTTCGTCCGACTTTCATCTACCGGCTCGGGATCGGGTTTATGCTGTTGCCGCAAAATCTCGAGTTGACCTTTTACGCTAAAAAAGGATAATGTTGATTATCTAATGCCCCGGTAGCGGCAATAAATTGTTTATCGCTCCTCTTTTCACAACCTCATTGCGTATCTGCTCACCTCTTACCCACTGCCTTATAACCTAGGATGGCATCTCATTTTCATTTGCCGGCCTTCAAACTCTTCAAGACCTTTTCAAGTTGCCCCGCAACCGGGATCATAAGTGCCGGTTTGCTCCAGCCGGTTTGACGAGTCAAAAAATCATGAACCACTGTAAAGAAAGGAGAGACCAATGAGCAGCATTTACAAAGTCATTGAAATTATCGGAGGCAGTGAAATATCGTGGGAGGACGCGGCTAAAAAGGCAGTTGAGACGGCGGCAAAAAGTCTCAAGGAAATACGGGTTGCAGAAGTCAAGGAGCTCGACATGCGCGTCGAGAACAACAAGGTGGTGGAATACCGCGTAAAACTAAGGGTTTCATTCAAATATCTGGCGGATTGAGGCCGCAAAAACGGCACAATACCAACCCCCTTCCAGTTCACAAACAATGAGCCGTAAGGGGGTTGTCGCTTGATTGGGTAATGGGTGATGGAGCGTGGGAAGGCATGTGATCAGCATTTGATTTCCCTGTGCCCAAAATCTCTTGCCTCGAACATCGATGCAACGCGATGCCCGGGCTTTTTACGGAGTCGTCACAGGTTCACCCCCTGTGCGATATACATGGCTATGCCTTTGCGCACCACCATCACACCGATGGCCGCTAAAAGCAAACTGATGATTTTGGAAACAGCTTTTGATCCGGTTTTGCCCAGGACGCGGTTAATCAGCGGCGCGACCATAAACATGACGCCCACGATCAGGATATTGGCGGCGATGGCCAGTGAGGTAGTCAGGGCGCTGTGTTCGTTGATCAGCAAAAGGGAGGTGGTCAGAACCGCCGGGCCGGTAATGAGCGGTACGCCGATCGGGACTGCGCCGACACTTTCCGGGTCCACTTGGGCAGGCTGCTTGTCTGCAGCCAGAATATCTCGAATTGAAATCACAAACAGCAGCGAGCCGCCGGCTATCATAAAATCCGCCACACTGATATTGAGCAGCTTGAAGATCCCCGTACCGACGGCGATAAAAATAAGCGCCACGGCCAGCGCCGTGATCGTGGATTGCAAAATTATTTTACGAATCTGCTTTTTGTTCATGCCTGAGGTCAGACTTATGAACAAAGGCAAAAGGCCGATCACGTCAACCGCCACAAACAAAGGCACAAAACACAACCAGAATGATTTCATTTGTTTTCACCCCACCAACCATCCATAGCCCATACCGGCCATCGTGGAGAGCATCACCACAATAGAACAGTACACGACCGTTTTCTTTAATCCCATAATGCTGGAAATCGTAATCATGGCCGGAAGTGAAAGTGCAGGTCCGGCAAGCAGCAGCGCCAGCGCAGGCCCCTGCCCCATCCCGGCGCCGATTAAACCCTGCAAAATCGGTACCTCGGTAAGCGTTGCAAAGTACATGAGCGCACCCGCTATGGAAGCGAAGAAGTTCGCTCCGAGCGCATTGCCACCCACCAGCATCTGGATGTAATGTTCGGGAATCAGCGCCGGATAACCGGGGCGACCCAGTAAAAATCCGGCCACCAGAACACCGCCGAATAAAAGCGGAAGAATTTGCACGGCGAAATCCCAGGTCGCCCGCACCCAGCTTTTTAGCTCATCCTTGACAAACCACATCTTGAGCATTATCCCCAAAACAACCAGCAACACCGCTACCAAATACCACTTCACGCTAAAAACAAAACGCCACAACCAACCTTCAGCAGCGGAAGGTTCCGAAAGAGAAGCAAAAACAAGAATCAAAACCATCGTCAGCATGTACAGGGCGTCGTGGCGTAACGTCCGCTTTTGGCCCTCGTCTTCGGGAAGAAAAAAATCGCCGGTTTCACGGTTTTTGTCGTCTTTACGAAAAATGAATGCCATCAAAAGGCCTGTTACTATCGCAAAAATTATCGCGCCGACAGCGCGGGCCAGGCCAAGCTGCCAGCCGAGCACTCGGGCGGTGAGGATAATGGCCAGCACGTTGATCGCCGGGCCGGAATACAAAAAAGCGGTCGCGGGACCGATACCTGCGCCACGCGTATAAATCCCCGCAAAAAGAGGAAGCACAGTGCAGGAACAAACCGCCAGCACCGATCCGGAGACAGACGCAACCGAATAAGAAAGAAACTTATTGGCTTTCGCCCCGAAATATTTAAGCACTGCCGTTTGAGAAACAAAAACACTGATCGCCCCTGCGATAAAAAAAGCCGGAATAAGGCAGGTCAGCACATGCCTGCGCGCATAATCCTGAAGCATCATAAATGCTTCCAGACCTGCCTGACGGATGAGCACGGATTCCCAGGGAATGTAATAAGCCCCCAGGAAAATGCCGATCAACCACAAAAACTTAGGCCACTCTTTCATGTTGCCCGCTTCACTTATCTGCGCCCGCCAGATAGTTTTTAAGTTGGTTCAGACCATTCCATATTTCTCTGTCTCCAACATATCTTTTCACATCGGCAGCGGAATACCTGATCATGCAGGTAGGAGTGTGGGTGATTTTTTGCTCTTTGATCGCGGCGCTCATAAGTGGAAAAACTGATTTTTCATTCATGGCCTTCCAGGTTATTTTATTCTTCACGAGATGTGCGGCCAGCACATCTTCATCGCGGATGCCTTTTTCCAGAGCGGCCCTAAACAGGGCCTTACGGACGCGCAGGGCATAACTGATGGACGGATCGGCAGTAACGGCATAAAGGTAGTATTTCGCATACATCGGGGTGGCGCGGTTAAAGGGCACATCGATAAACGTGATTTTTACTTTGCCCGTAGCCGAGAGCTCTTCAAGCAACGGCTCGGCCTTTTCGTCGATTACCTTGCAATGCGGGCAAAAATAATCTGAAAATATTAAAATTTCATAAGGTCCGCTGCCGAAAAAAGGTATCATGCGTACCAAGTCCTGTCCGCGAGCCTGCGTAAACGGCCAGACAAGAACCAGCAAAACCGACAAACATCCGGCGACGCCCAACAAAAACAATTTAATTTTATTTATCTTTGACACCATATGTGCCCCCTCCCTGAAAAATAACCGTTATCCGGCAGCCGCTGACATTCAGGTGTAAATTGATGCAGGCGGCTTTTTGTCATACACAAAAAGCGAAATCGTTCTTATATGAACAGTCCTTCTTTTTACTGCGTTATCCAATCTCTGACCTGCTCCGGCGTCGGCATTTTACCAGTGATTTTGACCCGGCCGTCAATTGCCAGGGCGGGTGTGTTTATAACGCCATAGTTCATAATCTGCCTGATATCTTTAACTTTGACGACCTGTGCCTTTACACCGGATGCCGCGATAACATCATTGACAAGCGCTTCAAGCTTTTGGCATTTAGCACAACCGGTTCCAAGAATCTCAATTTTCATAGCAATCCCCTACTTCATGATTGATTTCAAGATTTTCTTATGATCTTCGGCATCGGCGGCAAGCACTTCCTCCACGCAATCGATAAAATCGAGAATACACGAACACCTGAGTGTGTAATAAACACAGTTGGACCTTTTTTCATCTGTGACAAGGCCTGCATTTTTTAAGACGCTCAAATGTTTGGAAACTGTGGATATATCCGACCCAACCATTGCCGTAAGTTCATTGACGCATCGCTCTGTTTTATTAAGTTCCTCAATAATCAGAAGACGGCTGGGGTGCGCCATCGCTTTGAGTATTTTCGCCCGCGCCTCATAAAGAGACTTATCAGTGTTTTTCATAACACGACCGACCCTTTCCTGTTTGGCAATTTAACCAAGCAGGAATATGTTGTCAAGCCCTCTGCCCTCCATTTTCCTGTACCAGGGCGAACCAGGCAGAAAGTACAAGGCTCAAGCCGGGCGATATATCATCGGTCACAGGGGAAAAAAGAAAATGATTACAGGACAGAAGAAAGCCCGCCGCCCATAACGAATAGTTTATGGTGGAAAAGCTGTAGATCCGCCGGCGGAAAGATATTTATAATAATTCTAATTTATGGCTGAGGCCACCTTCCGGCCAACCAGGGACGGCTTGCCCAGAGCGACCTTCAGGTATTCGAGCATCAATTCTTCGACAATCTGATCTTTCGGTACTGACTGATAATTGTTTTTCTGCAGCTTCCCTCCGTTGATTTTTCCCGTTTGAACGGCAAGCTCAAGGCGCGCCTGCTGCAGTTGTGTGTACTTATCGAGCAGGTCCTGATGAGGCAGGGATGACAGACGGGAATAAGCGCGGGCGATATGCGCCGGCGCGGGCAGATCGGATGATTCAAGAACTGTCTTCGAATTTTTCGCATATCTTTTGATGCCGGTGATGATATGATCGGACTGCACAAAATTTATGCCGTTCCAGCCGGCACGAAGCCATTGGAAAATACCTGTTTTCAACACGGCGGGAGACGAGCCAGTTTCGACGTAAACAGCAACGGAGAAATAATCATAAATATATGATTTCACCCAACCCAGGCCCGTCCTGGCGGAGCCCGTCTCGTCGGAGTAGTAGTAATTCCAGTCCTCATCATTTCCCAGGATCAGTCCTTTTTTACCCACCTGCGAGATATCCATCTGTTTGGATATGGTAATCAAAACCTGGCGCCCTTTATGATTCATCTGTATCAAGGCACGGTTAAGATCATATTCATAATAGATTCCCGTATTCAGATCGGGAGTAATCGCGTCACGCTGCACGCCCCGAATGACAAACGGCCTGCCACCCGCGGCAACCGGCGTCCATTTGTCAGGCAGTTTTTCATGCTTTTTCTTTTGCGCGTTCCATTGAGAATGGCGCAGTGACGAAGGGCTGGTGAGCACCGCCGGAATCTGTCCGCTGTAGGCGTATTGCATGAAACT
>JAAYKU010000088.1 GCA_012522275.1 Smithella sp. | reverse complement strand
TGCCCCCCTGAATGATGCCGAAAAGAGCCTGGCCGTGGTTTGTCTTTGCCTGCCTGCACAAGCCGGCCCACGAAAGGGTCAGAGACAATGAATCCCTGGCCCGGGCGAAGTCGGCGGGGTAGGGGGTACAATCGTCGAGGCACATCATGATGTCCGCCCCCAGGGCTTCCTGGATTTCCACGGCTTTTTGCGGGGTCAGAAAATGCCTCGAACCGTCGATGTGAGATTGAAAGATCACCCCGTCGGGGCGGATTTTGCGCAGTTTGGCCAGACTGTAAACCTGAAACCCGCCGCTGTCGGTAAGAATCGGGCCGGGCCAGTTCATGAAGGAATGCAGGCCGCCCAGCTTGCGGATTGTTTCATGGCCCGGCCGCAGATACAGATGGTATGTATTGCCCAGGATGATGCGGGCGCCGCAGCTTCGCAAATCATCGGGGCGCAGGGCCTTGACCGTGCCCTGCGTGCCCACGGGCATGAACACGGGCGTTTCGACGCTTCCGTGCGCGGTGGCCATCAGCCCCGCGCGGGCGGAAGTTTCGTCATCTTTTTTAGTCACCTGAAAGGAAAAAGACATCAGCTCCGCCTCATAAAATCAGCATACAGTCGCCGTAGCTGTAAAATAAATAACGGCTTTCGAGCGCGCGCGCGTAAGCCCGGCGGACAAGATCCGCGCCCGCGAATGCCGAAACCAGCAAAAACAAAGATGAACGAGGCAGGTGAAAGTTGGTGATCAGGGCATCGACCCTTTTAAATTTGTAGCCCGGATATATGAATAATTTTGTTTCCCCCGCCTGCGGGCGGATGGTGCCCCGATCATCCGCCGCGCTTTCCAGCGCCCGGGTGGCGGTTGTGCCGACGGCAATGACGCGCCGCGCCCGGTTTATCTTTGTGGCCGCCTCTTCGCCGATTTCGTAGTGCTCTGTCTCCATGACGTGATCTTCGACTGTTTGAGTTTCTATCGGCATGAAAGTGCCGATGCCCACATGCAGAGTGACGGACACTGTTTCCACGCCCGCGTCGCGAAGAGCGTCGAGGATGGGGACGGAGAAGTGCAGGCCGGCGGTGGGGGCGGCAATCGAGCCGTCTGTTTTCGCGTAAACAGTCTGATAACGCTCCCGGTCGCAGGCCTGATCCGGGTCGGCGCTTTTTTTGCGCTTGATATAAGGGGGCAGGGGCGCGCGTCCGAAGCGTTCCAGGTAGCTTTCGAAGCCTCCGTCCGCCTCGAAAGCCATCAGCCATTTTTTGTCCGACAGGCGCGCCGTCACCCGGGCGCGGCAGCCATGTCCGAGGTCGATTCCGTCATTTTTACTGATTCTTTTTGCCGGACGGGCCATCACCTCCCATGACTGTGTCTGCCCGTTATTTTCCCTTCTGCTCAAAAGCAGTATCTCGATGATCGCACCAGTCGGTTTTCTGCCGTAAATTTTAGCCGGAATGACGCGCGAGTCGTTGATTACCAGAACATCGCCTTTTTGCAGATAGTCGGGAAGAGACAAAAAGCGGTTGTCCCCGATGGTTTGGCCCCGGCGGTCAAGCACCATCATGCGCGAGGCGTCGCGCTCGGGGCGCGGATGCTGCGCGATGAGCTCCTCGGGGAGAAAATATGAAAAATCCTTCAGCTCCATATCCTGCCGGGAAAACGTTAGATTTGAAGTCCTTAATCAGAACAGTTTCAGGCTGTCAATTAAATTGCTCAACGTCGGCCGAAATAAAGCAGGATCAGTCCGACGGCGACGGCGCAAATGCCCATGATCCTCAAAGTCGATTCGGGCATGGCCGTAATTTTGGCCAGGTAGGTTTTGAGCTTCTCCGGAAAAACCAGGTAAGGCAGACCCTCGATGATAAAAACCATGCCGATGACACAAAGAAAATAATCCATCCGCCTTATATCCCCTTTTCCTTGGCTTCGTCCCACAGGGCGTCCATTTCCGCAAGTGATGACTGGTGCGGCGTCCGGCCGCGGGCCTGGAGCTCTGAGGCGATGTAGGAGAAGCGCCGCAGAAATTTTTCGACACAGCCGGTAAGCGCGTCTTCCGCGTCCACATTCATGAAGCGGCTCAGATTGACGAGGGTGAACAGTATGTCGCCTGTTTCCTCCTCGATTTTTCGCGCGTCTGCGTCTTTTAGCGCCCGGTCGAGCTCGCCTAGCTCCTCTTTCAACTTCAGCCGGACACTTTCCGCGTCGGGCCAGTCAAATCCCAGGACTGACGCGGCGGCCGTAATTTTCTGCGCCCTTTTCAGCGCGGGCAGCGCCCGCGGAATGTTGACAAAGGGGTTTTCGTCGCGTCCTTTATCCGCACGTTCCCTCTTTTTTATTTCCTGCCAGAGGCTTTTTACCTCGCCTGCCGAGCCGACCCGGACATCGCCGAAAACATGCGGGTGGCGGCGGATCATTTTTTCTTTGATTTCCCTGAGCACGTCGGCAAGCGTATATTGCCCGGCTTCGGACGCAATTTCGGCAATGAACAATATCTGGAAGAGCAGGTCTCCCAGCTCTTCGCGCACATGGAGGGCGTCTGTGCCGGCCAGCGCGTCACACACCTCGTAGGCCTCATCCAGAAGATACCGGCCGATGTCCCGGGGTGTCTGTTTACGATCCCAGGGGCAGCCGCCGGGCGCGCGCAGTTTCCTGAGCAGGGCGACCAGTTCCAGCAGTTCTTTTTGAGCCTCATTTATGCTTTCCATACGTCGGTCCATGCGGTTTTTCTGCAAACGCAGAGGTGATTAACACAATATATAAAGGGCCGCAATCCCGGATATGATATCAGGTGTGATCGGTTGGTGTTTTCCATGATGAAACCCTGTTGACAGAGGAATGAGACTCTTTTATAGTCCGCCCATGCTGAATTATACCCATCTGCACAAAGGAATTGTCTTCCTGCTCCTTTCGGAATTATGTTTTACCGTGTCGACCGTATTTTCCAAGATGTTGACCAACACTTCGTCCATTTCCGCTATCGAAGTTACGTTTGCGCGTTTTTTCCTGGGGCTGATTGTTTTTTCGGGTATCATTTATAAAAATTCCATTTCCCTGATTCCCAACAGACTCTCGCTGCTGATCTGGCGCGGTGTGCTCAATACCGTGGCCGTCATTTTATTTTTTCTGGCCTCACAATATACGACCATCACCAACACCCACATGCTCAACATGACTTATCCCTTTTTCATCTTCCTTTTTTCTCCTTTGTTTTTCCGCTCGGAGAAGTCGTCGCCTTTTTTGTATCTGATTCTGGTGTGCGCGCTGGCCGGCATCTGGTTGGTGATCGACCCAGACTTCAACTCCGTGAACAAAGGAGATATGTTCGGTCTGCTGTCCGGAATTGTTGCGGCCTTCGCCGTGATCACGCTCAATATGGCCAGAAAAAGCGACTCGACGCCCGTTATTCTTTTTTACCTGATGTCCATCGGAACAGTGGTGAACGGCCTGGTGATGCTACCGGTTTTTGTCATGCCCGAAGGGCATCAATGGTTTTTGCTGGGGGCTTCGGCTGCAGCCGGCGTCGGGGGGCAGATATGCATCACATACGGCTACCGCTATATCACGGCACGGGCCGGGGGATTGGTTTCCACCTCGCGCGTGCTGTATGCGGTCGTACTGGGAATGCTTGTTTTCGGCGAATCGCTGACGTGGCGTATCGGCGCAGGCGGCATGTTGATTCTTTTATCCATCGTGACCGTGACCTGGCTGCACAAGCCGGAGGGTGAACAGTGAAAGAAACACAGGCAGCAGTTGAAGGATTGGGCTTGTTGGAAGGTCAGAGGGGCACAGGTTGGTGGATATGTCCCATGCAGGCGGGAAAACAAATAATAATTTTCATGAAAGGAGTATCTAAATCGTGCAGGTAAAGGCAAACGGCATTAATATTGAAGTCGAGGAGACAGGCGGGCAGGGGCCGGCGGTAATGCTGATTATGGGGTTGGGCATGCAGCTTACCGCCTGGCCTGAAGAACTGGTGCAGGCACTGGCTGAGGCCCGATACCGTGTCATCCGTCACGATAACCGGGATATCGGCCTTTCCCGGAAATTTGATAATTTGAAGACGCCTAACCTGATTATGAGCATTATCAAGTGGCGCCTGGGGATGAAGGTGAGGCTGCCCTATACGTTGAAAGATATGGCACAAGATGCGCTGGGTGTGCTCGATGCGCTGGGCGTGGCCAAAGCACATGTCGTGGGCGTCAGTATGGGCGGAATGATCGCACAGCGCATGGCGCTTGCCGCGCCGGAGCGCCTGCTGAGCCTGACGAGTATCATGAGCTCCAGCGGCGCGCGCAATCTCCCGCAGGCAAGGGCTGATATAGCGCGGGCGATGATGAAGCGGCCGCGCTCCGG
>JAAYKU010000087.1 GCA_012522275.1 Smithella sp. | reverse complement strand
TTTCCAGTTCCATTCTGAAACGGGAATAGCCGCCCGGACTTTTTGACTGAACCACTCTGACCTGCCCGCTCCTGACCGCCTCATTGAGGCTCACCGCCTCGTCGGCCCGCGCCTGGGCATAGACAAAAAGTCCCGCTACACCAATGAAAAAAAGAAACAGACCGGGGGCAATTACCGCAGGGCGGCTGCATACGTGAGCTATGAATTTCATCATCTTCATTTTATATGGCCGCCCCTTTTGATTCTGAAATTCTTCCTTTCAGTGTTTGTGAAACACTTGTGCCGATCATCGTACCGCAAAGAAGCCCGGCAACGGCGATAAAGATGTATAAGGTGAGGGCCTGATACGGCATACCCGATACCAGCAAAGCCTCGCTGAGAATAAGCATCACCCACCAAAGGCAGGACATTATGATGATCCCTCTGCTGGGACGGCGACCGGCGCGGCTGATGTCGGCGGTGAACACCGGCACGAGAAGACCGACGGCAAAGGCCGCCCAGAAAGTGACTTTCCACCATCCGTGAATCTCATAAAAGAACGGCGCACGCACATAGGAAAACGAAATGAGAATGATAACCAGCGCCAGCATGATCCGCCTGAAGACCGCCGCCCCCCGGTTGGCGGACGCACAGGTAAACAGCCAGTAGCAGGCGGGAACAATCGCTCCGATGGAAAGAAGAATCCCGATTCCCAGAATGCCTATCCCGAAGTACGAAAGAATGTATTTGTAAACTTCCACAAAACCCATCAGCGCCGCCCCGAAAACACCTTAAAGATCAGCCTCGTGAATAAAACATCAACATGGATGTGCACACGGTTTAGCACACTGCTTTCCGCCACGGTATTGATGATCCGGCCGAGGCGGCTCTCCGCAAGCTTTTGCAGAACATGCGCCTGCCCCGTCCAGGAAACACCGCGTTCAATAGTCGTCCAGGGTTGCGACATCGTCAACACGACCAGAAAAAAGACAAGCAGGGCCAGACCTAAATTGGTTTTGACCACCACACCGAAGGTCTGCGCCATGCGGTTCAGGAAGATGACGGGATGGCCGGAAACCGGATCTTCCCTGCCGGTGGCCGTTTTGATGAGAGCCCGTTGTTCGGGGGAAAGAGATGGCCAGTCTCTACGCCCTTCGGTGTACCACACGGCCTGTTGGACATCTGACTGTTTCCAGCGCGAGGGGTGGGCAAGGTATTCGTCAAAGATCTCTCTCAAATACGGCCTTAATTTGATGGCCGGAGTGCTCATCAGACTGTAGTCATCGCCGGCACGGGGACTGCCTCTGCCATTGTCCAGGCAAAACGATTCGAACTCGAATACTTTTCTTTCTCCCGGAGCCAGCCGGATTTCCGGAACAATGTTTTTATAGCGCATGGGCTTGGCCAGAACACCCCAGGAAATGACAAGAGATATTACGGCAATAACACCGAAGAAAGCGACCGCACTGACGGCTATCCAAATGATGACCTTTCTTACTTTGGCGATAATATCCATGTTGATCATGATCAAAGCCTTCCGGTGCTAGAGTTTTCTGCCGCATTTCCGGCAAAAGGCATCGGAACCTGTCTGTACCGCCCCGCAATGGCTGCATCGGGGCGAGGCCTTGCCCGATGCATTCACAGTGGCGCGCACCGACAAATACTTTTTAGCGATGCGGCCATTCATCCCGATGATTGTTCCCGTGCTCATGATCAAAAGCGCCATGACAACAGACGGAGGCCTCTGCGTGATGATGGAGATCACCTGCGTCAGGGCGAACACCGCCCCCCAGGCAACCAGATACCATATGGAATTGAGCGACTTGACCGTGCCGTTTTCAGCATAGATGCGGGTTGCCCCCGACCAGGCAATGCCGATGCACAAACCGGCACCCCCCATCAATACCAGCAGCGCAATCGAAGGCTTGTAATTTATAAAAAATGAAAAAACCGCAAATGTGATCAGGCTGATCACGACAGGAAGGAACAATGAAAAGACGGAGACTTTCCTGGGCTTGCGGAAGGTGAAGACGAGCAGCACCACCGACAATATAAAAATGACGAGGAAAACTACGCTTATGATCTTCATGATGATCGGAATGAGAAAGTCCATATAGCTTCCCTTTTAATTGCCCGGACGATTAAGTCATGAAAAAAATACGAAACATTGACAGTTTCATTTGCCCTTCATCTTTGCCATTTTCTTATCCGGCCGATGTTTTCCTATCAGGCCGTTTTGCAATCTTTCCTTGGCAAAATATAAAAAAATTTCTTTTTAGCGTCAACAAAATTTCCCGTCCGGCCAGCGGTAAAAACGTTTCGGTAAAAATGGACAACACATCGCTGCCATTTCGCCTGCGGATAAAAATCGGCCAGGGATTCCACCAGCCCTAAGCATTTGTCACTGACAAAGAGCCTCACACCTTTAAGGCCGCGAGTTTTAAGTGACGCAAAAACTTTGTCCAACTCTCTTTATCTTCCTTGGCGCCTTCCTGGACACCCAGAACATGGCGATACCCGTCCTGGTCCACGCCAATGGATACGAAAACGCTGACATTCTTCACTTCACCGGCACAACATCGTTCCAGCCAGATTGGGTGAGGCAAGAGGACGCTGTTAACTTATGATTCCTGAGAAGTAAGGCCTCCATTTCCCCTATTTGCCCCTTATAAAGCCCTGTTAACCGCCCAAAGAAGCAAGACCACCTCAAAGTAAAATTTTTACCCGACCTGGCGTTCTTTTTGTAATATAGGATCATGAGGTTGCCCGCTTCACTTATGCGTGTAAAATATTCTGAAGTTTGGCTCAGAACATGATTAACAAAACCAATAGTTGCGCAATACAATTAAAAATGTATTATAAACCTCAATGAATTTATGGGGATTAGATATGTACAGAAAATCAATTCCCCATGGATAGTTTTTTGTTTGAAATGCAGTGTCTGTTCATGCAGGGTAACAAAACATAGAAGAATAAAAAATCCGAAATTTACTTAAAGGTAGCTCTTAATGGGTAACACAATGTCAACCTTATAAGAACAGGAGATTTTACTATGCAAAAACAGTTTGGACACGAGCAGCGCTTGGCTCTGCTCTCAAACATGGTTTTAATCCGTGCATTTGAGGATAAAATCACCGAATTGGCACAAGTGGAAGGACGCTTACCTGGAATGCAGATTACATGTCACGGCCAGGAAGCTATTGCCTCAGGCGTGGTTCAGGCGTTGATCAACACCGATGTCATTGTCACCAATCACCGCAGCCATGGACACATGTTGGCACGAGGGGTTGATCCCAAAGCACTTTTCGCAGAAATCATGGGCAAAAAAGACGGCCTTAACAAAGGGAAGTCGGGTACACTGCACCTTACCGATCCAAGTCATAATGTACTTATGACCTCTACGATCGTTGGCGCGTCACCCTTATTGGCCATGGGAGCCGCCTTTGCCCAGCACTACCGTAAGGAACATGCTGCAACCTGTGTTTTTTTTGGAGATGGAGCAGCCGCAGAAGGCAGCGTCCACGAAGCCATGAATATGGCTGCCCTTTGGAAACTTCCTGTGCTTTTTGTTTGTGAGTCCAATGGTTGGGCAGGCGCACAACCTCACGACGAACACTGTCCTGTCAGCCGTATTGTGGAACGCGCCCCGGCTTATGGTATGGTGGGTGAGATCGTGGACGGCAACGATGTCGAAGCAGTATACCACATGGCAGTCAGACTTCTCAATGATTGCCGCCAAGGACGGGGGCCAGCTCTTTTAGAATGCCAGACATACCGGATGCATGGACATAGCGAAAATGATGTTCAGCATTATGTTGACAAGGCTGAATTAGCGGAGTGGGTGAAGCTCGATCCTATCATTCGCTATACACAAATATTGCGTGAGAAAGGCGAGATTGAATCAGTGGAAACTCTCGAAAAGCAGGCAAAAACTCTGGTAGATGAGGCCTTGGCTTTTGCTGATGCGAGTCCGTATCCATTGCCGGAAGAGGCCATGGATCATATTTATGTCAATTCTTTTGCAACGGAGGGATAGATTGTATGAACGTGCAAAGTACAGGACAAGCAATCGGGTCGGCTCTGGCTCTGGCCATGGAAATGGATAAATCCGTATTTTTGGCTGGCGAAGGCATTGGCACATCTATCATCGTTAACCCTCATTCGCCAACCAGAGGATTGTTAGAACGTTTTGGGCCAGATCGGGTGCGTGATACGCCAGTCAGTGAAGCGGCTATTGCCGGTCTTGCCGTGGGGGCGAGCTGCATGGGGCTCAAACCCGTAGTTGAGATAATGTATTTTCCTTTTATCACCCTGGCTTTAGACATGATCGTTAACCATGCCGCAAAGCTTCGCTATTTAAGTGGAGGACTATCAAGCTTTCCCCTAACTATACGTACCAAGTCCGGCATTTTCGCAGCTGGCTGTCAGCATTCTCATCACCTGGAGTCCTGGTTGACCCATATACCAGGGCTAAAGGTCGTCTACCCTTCAAATCCCGCCGACGCTAAAGGGCTCATGCTGTCCTCTATATTTGACCCCGACCCGGTGATAGTAATTGAAGAAATGCCTTTATACTGGACTATTCATGGCGAGACACCCGACGGAGATGTCCGTGTGCCCTTGGGGCAGGCGAATATTGTACACCACGGAAGTGATGTTACTTTAGCCACTTACGGCAGAGCTGTACATGTAGCCTTGAAGGCGGCCACGGTTTTGGCAGACAAGGGCATATCGTTGGAAGTTATTGATCTGCGCAGCCTGGTACCATTGGACACAGCAACTATATTATCCTCGGTACGTAAAACCGGACGTTTTGTCAGCCTCCATGATGCCACACGTTTTTGTGGCTTTGGAGCAGAGCTTGTGGCTCTGGTCAGTGAGTCTTGTTTTCCAGAGCTGAAAACTTCACCACGTCGCATTGCAGCTCCTGACATACCAGTACCTTTTACCCAACCTCAAGAAGAGTTCTATAAACCTTCTGTAGAAGTGGTGGTACAAACTATACACGAACTCATTGCATAATTGTAACTGATTCCCCAGCAGTACGATTGAATAATCGTTTATAAAAAAGAACGCTTACGAAAAACCGTAGACACTCTTTTTTATTTTTATGGGTATGAATAATCGTAATTCCACGAAATAGTTTCCTTGCTGGTAGTAATGACAACCTAAAAATGACCCACCGTGATCACGTAAAAGTGACCCACCCTAACATGATGCAGCGCTCCGGGGGTATCAATGCAGGATTGCCTGGGCATGGATATCTCATGGCGTGCGGCTTACAGCAGTTCAATTGATATTTTGATTCCTGAGAAGTACGTCCCCTGCCACTTTCTGCCGGGCGCACCACAAAAAAAGCCCCGCTGAAAAATCAGCGGGGCTTTCATGTTTTAAATCCGGCGGCACCTACTCTCCCACACAGTCGCCCATGCAGTACCATCGGCGCGAAGGAGCTTAACTTCCGTGTTCGGGATGGGAACGGGTGTGACCTCCTCGCAATCGCCACCGAAATTTATCTCTATAAATTCATGACATTGCATATCGTTTGTTGAAAACTGAAGCACTTTAAACATGAGACCATATAAATAATTATTATGGTCAAGCCGCACGACCGATTAGTATCAGTTAGCTAAGCGCATTACTACGCTTACACACCTGACCTATCAACCTCGTAGTCTACAAGGGGTCTTCAGTCCTGACGTCTCCGCCAGGAGGGATATCTTATCTTGAGGTGGGCTTCCCACTTAGATGCTTTCAGCGGTTATCCCTTCCGAACTTAGCTACCCAGCGATGCCGCTGGCGCGACAACTGGAACACCATCGGTTCGTCCATCCCGGTCCTCTCGTACTA
>JAAYKU010000086.1 GCA_012522275.1 Smithella sp. | reverse complement strand
CGCGGCAATCTGAGCCGGTTTTTGCATGGGGATCAAATGGCCCGCGTCCGGCACGCTTGCATATGTTCCTCCCGGCAGCAGCGAAACAGCCCGCCGGATGTCCACAAGCCCGATGTTGGGGCTTTTTGCTCCTTCAATGACCAGTACCGGACATTCTATTTCGGGCAGAAGCGGCCAAGGGTTGCGGCTCATGCCGCCCATGAACATGGCTGCCTCGCTTTTGGGCGTGCAGGCCAGCTTTACATCTCCCGCGGGCAGTTTTTCCATACCATAGCTTTTGTACAAGTTCAGCACGTCTTTGTCCCAGTCCGCAAAAAGCGGACGGGAATTCAGGTATGACGCGGCCTCTGCCTCGTTTTTCCAGTGACTGACCCGTCTTATCGATTTGGAAGCCAGCGGGTGGTCTTCGACGTTGATGCTCATTTCGTAAAATTCCTCCGGCAGCAGTATCGGTTCGATAAGGATCATCCCACGCGGCTTCAGGCCGAAGGCCGCCGCGGCGATGACCGACACGGTGCCCCCCATGGAATGGCCGATGATCAGGGGGCGGTCAATGTTCCGGGCGCGGCACAAAAAGGACAGATCGCGCGCGATAACATTCCAGCTCAATCCCCCGTTATGAGGATCTCCCCCGCGGTAGCTGCAAATGTACGGCGCCCAGACGGAATCGGTAAAATCAAGCCCTTCGATGACCGGATGCCACAGCCAGGGCATAAATCCGGTCGCATGACAGAAAATAGTCGGTTTTTCACCTCCCGGGTAATACAGGTAGGGAAGTTCCGCTCCGTCAACGTCCTGAGTTGTAAGCTGGGGGATCGTTTTCTTCATTGCCGGGGGCACCAGTGTGCAGCAGACATCAGACAATCCCGCTTGCCGCCTGCAATTCCTCGGCGGACAGGATTTTGTCGATATCCAGAAGTATTTTTATCCCCTCGCCGGTTTTTGCCATTCCCAGAATATACTCCGTATTGAGGCGTGTGCCGAAGGAGGGGGTCGCCTCGATATCGGCGCCCTTGATGTTGAGAACTTCCGAAACGGAGTCAACCACGATGCCCATCATGATCGTCCGCTCTTCCGCCGCGATCTCCACGACAATGATACAGGTTCTTTCCGTGAATTCCGCGGCCGCCAGTGAGAATTTCAGGCGCAGGTCGATCACGGGGATCACCTTGCCCCGCAGATTGATGACGCCCTTGATGTAGGACGGCGTCTGGGGGACGACGGTGATAGGCATGATCCCGATGATTTCCTTCACTTTCAGGATGCCGATGCCGTATTCCTCTCCCGCGAGATTGAAGGTCAGGTACTTGCCTTCCTTGTCTGTCATTGCCTGCAGAGCCTGATCCACAACTTTTGTTTCCTGCGCCATTTTTTCTCCTTTCCCGATCAGTATCGGCATGTGTCGCGTCGGTGTCTCGTCACCGCCGGTTTTTTTTAAGCCAAAGACCGCAGCCGCGACCACTGTGGTGTATTTAGTGTCCGTGCACATTTTGGGCCGGGTGGTATTGAAGGTGCGCACGATTTTACCACTGATTTTGAAAATCTCCCTTGCCGCTTCAGCCCCGGCAGGCGATTTGCCCCTTTTTGAGGGGGCGTAAAGATTCACTGGATAATCTACACGAAATTGCCGCGAATGCAAAATAAAAAGACACTCTTGCATGACGCTGCGTGTTTGCCTTGCCTGCAGCTCTAAAAAAGATTATATTGACTGAGTCGGTCCGGAGTATGTTTTATGAAGAAAATTGGCTGTTTGTTCGTCTCCCTGGTTTTTTGTCTTTCCGGTTGCCTCGCCATGCCGGAGGGCATCCGCGATGTGCGGGAACTGCCTCAGGATCATGCCTCGTACCTTGATCTGCAGACGGCCGAAGAACAGATTCTGAGCCCGATTGAGCAGGCGCGGCTGGACGAACATTTCAACATTATTTTCTTCTCCGTATGGCATCAGGAAAGGCCGTTTCATGCAAAACCTGAAAAAGTCGGTCAGGATTTTATCAAATACAATTTCAGGCCGGGCTATGGGGAAAACAAAAAAAGACTCCCGCTTTCCTGGCTTAAGAAGCTGCGGGAAAATGCCCTTCTGGAGCAGTACCCGAATGCTCTGGGGCGCGGCATTACCATCCGCAACACGAACTTGAGAGAATTGCCGACCGGCTCGCCACACTTCACCGAACGCGACGGCGACAGCCGGGGCTGGCCGTTTGACAACCTGCAGCGATCATCCGTGCCGGCCAATACGCCCGTATTTGTCTGTCATCTGAGTGCTGACAGAGCCTGGGCGCTGGTGGAGACAACTTTTACATTCGGCTGGATTCCCGCCGAAGATTATGCCGTGGTGGACGAGAAGTTTGCGCGAGGATGGGAGTCGGGCCGTTACGCCGTCATTGTCCGTGACCGGACGCCGGTTCTCGATGAAGGCGGCAGATTCGTGTTTATGTCATCCGTGGGGCACATTTT
>JAAYKU010000085.1 GCA_012522275.1 Smithella sp. | reverse complement strand
TGATGTCTTCTTCGTTCGGGTAGGAGATATGCAGTGAAATATAAAACCGGCTGTTTTTGTTGCGGCCTTTTATAGAGTAGATTCCCTCCGGAGTTTTTTTATCTCCCTGCCTTTCTTTGGGGCCGTCCGGGTTTTCCCCCAGGGCGATGTGGTAGGTCCTGACGATCTGCCCGTCGGCCAGAAGCGTCATGCGCCTTTCTTTTTTTTCGATAAGGATTTTATCGGCGGGGCCCTCCGGCGGTACCGCGATTTTCTGTTTGAGCAGTTCCAGTTTTTTTTGCAGCGCGGCTATTTCCTCTTCTTTAGTTTCGAGCTCCCGCTTGAGCTCTCCGATGCGGGCCATCTGTCGGGCCGTCTGTATGTTTTGTGTGGAAATTTTTGTGTCTTTATCCGTCATGTTATGCAGATGAAAAACCATCATTTCACTGTCCTGGCGAAGGCGGCTTTCCGGATATTCCCTGATGATTTTTTCAAAACATTCCAGCGCTTTGCCATAGTCTTTCCGCTCGTTTCCCGGGTGCGCGTAGATAAAACCCATCTCAAAGAGTACCCGGTCGGCCGCGCCCGGGTGCTTTGCCATGATTTTCTCATATCTGTCGAGGGAGTCGGCGAATTTTCCCCGGCTGAAAAGGTCATTTGCTTCGCGCAGGGCGGATTTGGTCAGAAAATTGCCGCAACCGCCTGTGAGTATCAGTAGGGGGATGATCCACACCAGCAGGCGGCGGCGCCCGTTGGTCAAGTTTCTTTTTTTGCGCATCGTAATTTGTTTGTCTTTCATTGAGTCTCTGGAAGCGCCACGGCCGCGGCGGAATCCTGTCTGTCGGCCAGTCGGCGCATGCATTCACGGGCCAGTTCATTCAAGGCGGGCAGGGTCCCGGCCCGGGCGGTGGCGACAACAAGGTTTTTGATGCCGCCTGCCGCGTGCTTCAGAAAATGAGTTTTCTTTTTTTTGAGGCCCAGAAATCCGTAAGCGCCCAGGGCCTGCATCAGCCTTTGAGCAGATCCCTCCCAGAAGTAGTCGGTAAACCTCTCCAGGGTGTAGTCCGGCTCCATAATCCGGTAGTAAAAGGCGATCAGCTCATTTCTCTCCTCCGGCACAAAAGTCACGTATGGATCGCAGATAAGCGATCCCAGATCATAAAAGAGATTGCCGGGCCTCATCCCCTGAAAATCAATAAAGACGGGCCGCTCATCGCCGAGCATAATGTTCTGGGATTGAAAGTCGCGATGGATCAGACAAAGAGGTACTTCCTGCAGGCGGACGACGAGCTGTGACGCCTCTTCCTCCCACTGCCGCATCAGGGATTCAGGGACATCGTACCCGCAAAGGGCATCGACAAAATTATCCAGAAAATATTGATGCTCCCATCTGTAGAGCCCCTCGTCGTAACCTTCGGAAATTTTCAGGCCGGCGGGAAGCCCGGCCAGCGGAAAGCGGTGCAGGCGGTGAATTTCCGAAAGTGCTGCCAGATAAAAACGGCGCCGCTTGTGCCACGGCAACGTCCTGAGCATGTAAAAATCAACCTCTCCTGCATCTTCCAGCAAAAGGAAGCGCTGTCTGTGATCAAAGGCGATAATCCGCGGTACGGGCACATGCAGGTCATTGAGGAAACGGTTGATCTCCACCCAGTAGGCGTTTTCCTGTGTCTCGACACCGTAGGCCATGAAAATGAAATTTCTGCCGTCTTTAAGCAGCACGCGCGAATAGGTCCGGTCGGAACCGCCCTTATCGATCGGCCTGAGCCTGAACTCCACAAAGCCCAGATGATCGCTTAAAAATTTTTCTATTTCTTTTTCCATCCGTTCCGAGTTCTTTTACCGGTTTGCATCATACAGGCCCTTTTGCAGCCTGTTGTATTCTTCGGGAGTACCGACATCGTGCCAGATGCCGCCGTCGATAACAACGCCGCCTATGGAGCGGGGGTCATTTCTGATGCTTGCAATAAGCGGCATGACGATCGATTCGGTTTTGCCTGCTTCCAGATGCCGCAAAAAGGACCGCTCAACGATGTAAATGCCTGCAAAAAGGCAGCTTTGCACGCCGGGACGACGCAGTATGTTTCTCATATCGCAGATAAATCCGTCGGAGTCAATATTCACGTTTTGCAGCGGCCCGTGGCTGCGCAAAGCGAGCGTGACCTCGGTGCCCAGCCCGAAGTGTCTCCCGATCAATGCCGGCAGAGGCAGGCTGGTAATGATATCACCGTTATAGACGATGAAGCGCTCGTCGTTTGCCAGCAGGTCCTCAATATTTTTGATGCCGCCTGCCGTGTCCAGAAGCACCGGTTCGTGGCGCAGGATAATCGGTATGCCCCGCCAGTTTCCTTCGGGGAAAGCCTCCGTATATTTTTCCGGGCGGTGATGTGTGTTGATAATGAACCTGCGGACGCCGATGCCGTGCAGATGTTCCATCGCGTAGGTAATAATCGGCCGGCCGGCCACGGGCAGAAGCGGCTTGGGCGTGTCTCCGGTCAGGGGCATGAGTCTGGTGCCCAGTCCGGCGCCCAGGATGAAAGCTGATTTGATCGTTTCTTTATCCATTTTTCTTTTTTCCGTAATCCGGATTTATCTTCACCAGCGCCGTGACAATGAAACCGGGAATCGTCGTCAGCAAAATCCAGTAGTAGAAATTGATATAGCCCAGCTTTTCTTGTATCCAGCCGCTCATCATGGAAGGAAGCATCATGCCCAGCGCCATGATGCCTGTGGCGATGGCGTAAAAGACGGTTTTGTACTCGCCTTGTGAAACCATGATCATGTACATTGTATAAGCGGTGAAGCCGAAGCCGTAACCGAACTGCTCGACGGCCACGGCCCAGCCTATGAACCAGATGCTTTGCGGCTGCGCGTGCGAAAGATACACGAAAATGAGATCCGGCAGGTGCATGATGATCACCATCGGCCACAACCAGAATTTGAGGCCGTTGCGGTAAATGACATAACCGCCCAGAAGCCCCCCCAGCATCAGAGCCGCCACGCCGACAGTCCCGTATATCCAGCCGACGTCGGCGGTGGAAAGCCCCAGGCCGCCTTTTTCCCTGGCGTCAAGCAGAAAGGGGGCGACCATTTTGACAAGCTGAGCCTCGGCAAAGCGGTAAAACAAAAAGAAACAGATGATGACAACGATGTCTTTGCGACGGAAAAATAGCGTGATGATGCGGAAATATTCAGCAAGAAGGCTTCTGCCTTCGGCCAGGGACGCCGGGCGGTCCGTTGCCGGGCAGGGGAGAATAAAAAAATGATAAAGACACAAAGAAAGAAATACGGCTGCCAAAACCATAAAAGTTATCGACCAGGCACAGGCGACCGGATAGCCGTTTTTTTGCAGTATGCCGGCCAGGACGACGAGCCCGCCTTTGGAGGCGATGGTGGCCACGCGGTAAAAGACAGTGCGTACGCCGACAAATGCCGCCTGCCTGGGTGTGTCGAGCCCCAGCATATAAAAACCGTCGGCGGCGATGTCGTGTGTGGCGGAGGAAAAAGCCATGATCCAGAGAATCGCCAGCGTGTAGCGGACAAAATCCGCCGCCGGAAGGGTCAGGGCTACGCACGCGAAGGCCGCGCCGATGACGAGCTGTGTGAGAACAATCCAGTATCGTTTGGTGCGGAAAAGATCGACAAAAGGGCTCCACAGCGGCTTGATCACCCACGGCAGGTAAAGCCAGCTTGTGTAAAGGGCGATGTCCGTGTTGGAAAGGCCCAGGTTTTTATACATTACGACGCTCACGGCCATGACGATCATGTAGGGGATGCCCTCGGCGACGTAAACGGAAGGCACCCACAGCCAGGGGTTGCGCTTTTCATTACTGGGTGCGGCTTTTATGTCGTCGTTTTCGCCCATCAAAATCCTTTGTCGGTCCTTTGAGTTTGTTTTTCGTTTAGATATCGCGTACGGTCAATAGAGCTTTTGCAAAACCGCACCCGGAAAATAGTGAGCCAGAATTTCTTCCGCCTTAAATCCT
>JAAYKU010000084.1 GCA_012522275.1 Smithella sp. | reverse complement strand
CGTTTAGGGTTGGTGTCGCTGCAAGATACGATGCGACGACTCCAGAGTGTTCAATGAACCGCCGGATGCGGAACCGCACGTCCGGTGGTGTGGGAGGACGGCGGGGGTGGCCCCGCCTCCTACCTAATGGATGATTTTTCGGTCAACAGATGCGTGAGATGTGTCTGTGCGCTCCACCATGGAGTGAGGGTCTCCTTTGCCTCTGAAGCGCTTGACGTTGAGCATGAATATTTCCAGATTGGAAAGCACGTTGGGGGGCAGAAGATTGCCGTCTATTTCCACGGAAATAGTCGGGTACTTCCTTTCGCGCGCCCAGGGCGTATAAAGCCCCTCGATGACACGTCCGATCAGGCAGGCAAAAGGCGAAATGTTGACAATTCCCGAATATCCGTCCATCATGGCTGTCGCGGCCACGCCGCTGGAGATGCAAATTTCAGAGTGGAGCTCGTGGTTCACGAAGTTCTTTTCCGTGTTGTTCATGATCTGGTTCATGTCGTGAGGGGTGCGCGGCACCAGATTCGTGGTGTTTAAAATATCACGCACGTCTTTTTCCACTTTTTTCTTGTAGATATGTTCTATGTGCCAGCCGATAAGGTCCTTGAATTCGTCCGTAAAAATACGCCGATACCAGGGAGCCAGTTTCATTCTCTTTTTAAGTTCGTAGTGCCGGACGAAATCACAGTAGTAGAACCATTCGATGACATTGGAGACTTTGGCGATAATACCGTGACGGCTGAACAGCTTGATGAGCTCCTCTACGGCGAAATCGTCTCTCCGGACATAGATTTCTCCGACGATCAGCACCTTCGGGCAGTCCTCCATCTTCCGGGCCAGCGGGATACGGGATATCGTATCGGCAATGTCTTTGAGCACCGGCGAGACCTTTCTGATATCCTTTTCCGCGACGCCGAGCATCTTTTGCCAGATGTCGTCATATACCTGCATCGCTCCTGCCGGATCGGCCGCGCAGGTACGAAGCGATGTTTCCACGTCTTTCATGTAGTCGCCGATCACTGCCGACCACCACGCGTATTTGGTGAATTCCGAGCCGAGCTCCGTATAGGAGTTGTCTGAATCCATGGTGAAGACCAGCACGTTTTCCAGGCGCAGGTCCTTGAAGAGGTTCTCATAGAAGACGAAATACTGGCCCGTCCGGCAAGGGCCGGTCGTTGTCGGCACAAACAGTATATAAATTTCGTCTTTGCGGTATTTATCTGAAGACAGGTACTGTAAGGCGCTGCCCAGGACAAGGTGCGACGGCAGGCACTCCTTTCCCGAGGCGTGATTACGGGCCAGTTGCAGTGTATAGATGTCCGGCACAGGCATGGTTTGGGCATTTATCCCCAAGCCGCGCAGCGAGGCGCCCACCAGCTCCGCCGAAAGCCTTCCCATGTTCGACAAAAGCAGCACCACGCGAGGATTGTTTTTGATCGGAATTTTTTCTCCGGTAAGCACATTTTTCACATGTATGTCTTCACCCGGCTTGTTGATGAAGCGCAGGCCGTTGTCGTAGCGTTCCTCGCGGATATTGGTGAGCTTCGAGCGGTAGCCCTCAATGATATCCAGAAACGCCTCGATGCGCGTATCGACGCCAGCGTCAGCCGTGTGGGAGTCCAGCTCCAGAATCAAAAACGGCTTGGTCCCCATGATCCACTTTAGATAATGCAGCATGAAAGAATCGGGCGCGCACGAAAAATTGGAAATGAAGGTGACGAAAATATTTTCCTCATCCTTGAGCATGGTGCCGGCCTTCATGTCCTGCTGCCCGTAGTACCAATACATATTCGGGTAAATGACCTCATCGGCAAACGGAAGAATGTCAAAGGGGATAACAGTATGGCCGCGGGACGTGAATTTTCGGGGAATGCCCATGTTCGCGTCTGCGGTAAACGAATTGTAGGGGCGTCCCAAAACGGCAATGACCGGCCTTTTTGCCTCTCTTGCTTCAGCGAGTGCCTCTTTGCCCAGTTCAGTGAATTTATCGAAGCATTCCATCTGTTTTTTATAGGCGATATCAAACGCTTTCTTTGCCTCGGCCTCGCTAAAGTCGAGACGGGTGGCCATGGCGATGAAATGCTCGGCCGCCTTGTCCAGCCCGTACATGAAGCTGACCACGGGCGCCAGATACTTTTCCTCGGGAATTTCCGGGAAGGCCATCTTTATGTAGTAGGGCAGCCCCTGTGTGATGGGGCAGAAGCTCGCCGGCGCAATCTCTTCGTAACTTTCCATATCGCGGAAGTGCGGAAGAAAAATGTAGTCGGTTTTGCGGTTGATGATATCCTGCACGGCACCGTGCGCTATTTCCGCCGGGAAGCAGTAATTGCTCTCGACGCGCGCCGTTCCTTCCGGCAAAATTTCGCTGGAGACAAGGGTTTCTATCCCCAGAGTATGGAAAAACCAGGCATACATCGGCCAGAGGGTATAGATGGAAAAGCAGCGGGGGATACCCACAACGAAATCCCTTTTCCTGACCAGCGAGGCAGGGTCCGGCGCGCACTGCCTGAAAAGGATGTCATTGCGTTTTTCGATGTAATCGACCACTTCCGCTTCATCGAAGACTTTTTTCTTGCGGATATTGGCGTATTTGTTACAGCGACCACCGAACATGTATTTGTTGCCGTTGACATTGAGCACGCGGATCGGACAGAAATTGTCGCAGGCTTTGCACTGAAATTCTCTTTCGTAAACGATATCCGTGGCCAGAATTTTATCCAGATCATAGCTTGTTTTGGTCAGAAAACCTTCACTGGCTTTTTGCCCGGCCAGAATGCCCACACCGAAACAACCCATCAGTTCCGGATCGGGCGGCACCAGAATCTCTTTGTCCAGAAGCATGGCAAAAGCCAGGGGTACCGCCTTGTTTTTGGCGACGCCTCCCTGCAGGACGATGTTTTTACCGATGGTTCTGTTACCTACGACGCGGTTGAGGTAGTTCGAAACGATGGAGGTGACAATGCCGGCGGTGATGTCCTCGCGCGAGGCCCCCTGCTGGACGGCGTTTCTTATATCGGAATTGATGAAGGCGGAGCAGTGCTCACCGAATTTCAGGGGCTCCGAGGCGGCCAGCGCAATATCGCCGATCAGGTCGGCGCGTGGAATATTGAGGTCGCCCTGCGCCGATTCTTCCAGAAACGAGCCGGTGCCGGCGGAGCAGGCCTCATTCATGGCGTAATCGATCGGCACCTTGTTTTTCAGCGAAACATATTTGGCGTCTTGTCCGCCGATTTCGAAAATAGTGTCGATATTGTCCCGGTAGAATGAAGTGCCGACGGCGTGGGCGATGATTTCATTATACACACCGGGAGTCTCCAGAAAGACGCCGAGAATTTCGCGTGACGACCCGGTGGTGGCGGCAAGGGTGATGCTGATCTTTTCGTCGCCGATGTCGTCGCGGATCTGCTTTTTTATTTCCATGATGCAGTTTTTGAGAGCTTTGACCGGGTCTCCGTGGGTACGGCCGTAAAAGGAGGCGGTGATTTCGCTGGTTTCAATATCGATCAGGCATGCCTTAGTGGTCGTGGAGCCTCCGTCAACTCCGAGAATATATTCGCGGCCCGCAACCACTCTGGTTTTTTGTGAGGGCAGATAAGTAACCTTGCCTTCGGCGGTTTGCAGGCTCTTGAACCTTTTGAACTGAATTTGACTGCTTTTGAACAGCTCTTCGAAAGGAGGCAGAGGGCTTCCTGATTTCGCGGCCATCAACGCCGCTCCATAAGCTTCGAAATAGGGAGCCTGTTCGGGGACGATGAATTCAACTTCAGGCATCCTCTCTTTGAGGAAGCGCAGAAGATGTTTGTTTTGAGTGACGCCGCCGGCCAGCATGACCTTTCCTTTTTCGATTCTTGCCCTTTTCAGGAAATCCGCCACTTTGATCGCCATCACATCGCTTAACGATAAAACGATGTCGCCCGTTGTCGCCTCGCCTTTGTTCAGGCGGTGCGTGCAGTCGCTTTTCATGAAAACAGAGCAGCGGGAGGAGAGCTTAAAGACGCGGCAGTCGGCGGGAATGCCGTCCACATCATCGAGCACCATATCCATCCGGGCTAGCTGCTGCTTGAAAAACTCGCCCGTGCCGGAGGCGCATTTGTTGCCGGAAAAGCTGGTGATGATTTTTTTATGAGCGTCTATCGTGTAAACGATAAGGTCTTCGCCGCCGAGAGAAACCACGGCATCGATAGGGGATTTTGTCTCCTGCAGTGCTTCTTCAATGCAAAGCGGTTCAATGACACTGTTGGTGTTTAAAAGGTGTCTTCCTTCCGTGCCGGTTGCCATGGTGGGGACGTTTTCAGGCAATGCGCGCCCGGCAAGAATTTTTCTGAGAGTTTCGAGGAAATTTCCTTCATGCGGCTCAACAACACTCCATAAAATATTTTTCCCTTCCAACATGACTACCTTGATATTCGAGGAGCCGATATTGATTCCCAGACTGTACATAAATTCTCCCTTAGAAAATAATTCCTGTGGTCAGTATTACGAATCAGCCGTATCGTCAAGTATCAGATGATCTTTTGCAAACTTCAGCACACGGGCCGGAATATAAAGCCCAAAAAAAAGCAGCTGACAGCGGTTGCCGTCAGCTGCTTTGATCTTGCAAAACTATCGTTTTACCGCTGCCGTAATTAATTTGTCGAAATCACCTGCAGAGTCGATTTATAATTCATGTGAGTCTTCCATTGCGCCGCCGATGTACATCATGGCCAGGAGCATGAAAACCAGAGCCTGGACGGTGGCCGTGAAAATCATCAGCACCATGATGGGTAGCGGCACCAGAAGCGGCACCAGCATCAGTACAACAAGCAATACGATGTCTTCACCCGCGATGTTTCCGAACAGACGGAAGGTCAGCGACAAAGGCCGTGACAAATGACTGATGATTTCTATGGGCAGCATCAGCGGAATCAGCCACCAGACCGGACCTAAAAACTGTTTGATGTACTTGAAACCATGTGTAATGACTCCGACGACGTGCGTGGAAAAAAATACGACCAGCGCCATGGCCAGGTTGGTATTGATATTGGCGGTGGGCGGTTCGAAACCGGGAATGATGCCAAGCAGATTGCACACCAGAATGAAAATAAACAAAGTGGCGATGAGCGGGAAAAACTTTCTGCCATTTTCACCCATGACTTCGACCAGTTGTCCGTGCAGTCCGCCGACGACAACCTCCATGAAATTTTGCATTCCGCCCGGGTAAACGTTAAGCTTTCGTGTGGCCAGAAATGAAGCCACGGCGAGTATCAGAATAACGAACAGTGTGTTGAAAACGATGGTCATATTGATGCCCAAATCATGAAACAGATCTGTGTGGAAGAATATTAAAGGTTCCATTCGTTTTTAACTAACCTCCTCACTAAAGTTTTTTTTTGCCAGGGCAGTGATCACGGTGAAAACCATGTTGATGACTACCACGGAAAGTCCGATGAGCAAACCGATAACGTTGACCGTATCGGTGGAAATAAGGAAAAACAAAACAATGGCGGTCAGCACCAGACGGATATAATACTTGACCATGGTGGGCCCCTTCACGTTTCCGGAGGGATTTCTGAAAAGCCCCCTCAAGCCCAATGCCATGCCGTGAAAATTGAGAATGCTGATAAAGCCACCGAGAAGAACACCCAGATAGAAAGCAGGCCCGGCCAGGGCAAATGACACGACGAAAAGGACAGCCAGAATTATCCAGTTCGTGATTTCAAGTCTTTTTTGGAGCGGGTCTTTGACGATGGGATTCACTTTTTAAGCTCTTGATGACGGTTTCTTCATCCTTGAAATTTTTTTTAATTAAAACATATACATTTCGAAATCCGGCGGAAATTCCAATCAACAGAAAGGAAATGGTAAATACATAGCCGGAATCAAATTTCCGATCCAGATAATTTCCCAGAAGAAGGCAGCCAAAAATCGCCAGCACCATGGCGATTCCGATACTGCTGGCAAAAGCCATCTGGATGGTCAGTTTTTTTGTTTCGCTATCCATTCAGCGATGCGCTCCTTAACATGTGCACCGGGCAAAGTCAATGAAAAACATGACCGTCGTTCATCGATG
>JAAYKU010000083.1 GCA_012522275.1 Smithella sp. | reverse complement strand
GTTTCAGGCAAGGGGCAAGGATGTGTCGGTTGGCGGTGAAGCCCGACGGGCAATGGATGAAAAAGCAAGGGCCGGGCTGGATTTTAAACAGTCATGGCTGAAATCCCCCCTTTACAAAACCGGCTCAGACCTTAGCGCGAATCCGCCACAGACTGCAGGCTATGAGCTGCGGGCTTTTTTTCTATTGTCTTTTTCGCAGGACATCCGTTCAGGATCGTAAAAGCAAAAACGGTTTTTGTCAATTTTTTTAGCCCGGTACATGGCGCTGTCGGCGTTGCGGATCAAAGCGTCGGGATCCATCCCGTGCAGCGGATACACGGCGACGCCGACACTGAGATTGACTTTGAGTTTCAAGGACGACTCCCCGACGGGCAGCGGCTCGGCAAAACTTTCGAACAGATGGTCGATAACCGTTTCAATCTGGCTTTCGTGTGATATTCCCGTCAAAAGGATAAAAAACTCGTCACCGCCGATCCGGGCGATAGTGTCATTCTCCCGCCGGACGACCTCTCTGAGCCGGTCTGCTATTTCAATGAGCAGTTGATCACCGGTCTTGTGACCGTAAGTGTCGTTGACTTTTTTGAAGTCGTCCAGATCCATAAACAGCACGGCAACTTGGTCGTTTCGTCTTTTGGCGGAGACAATAGCCTGCTCGAGACGGTCCATCAGGAGTTTCCTATTGGACAAACCGGTCAGAGGATCGGTGAAGGCAAACTGCATCACCCGTCCTTCCGTCAGGTCCACAAAATTACCCAAAACGGCCTGCTTTTCATTCATGTGGATAAGTGCCAGCGCCCCTAATATCCATTTTATTTTGTCTTCGCCTGCCGTTACGCGAAAAATGAAAAAAGAGGGGTTTTCCCCCTGTAAAATATCGTTCATATTTTTTTTGACCAGATCGAGATCCTCTTCAAAAATCATATTCCAGAGGGAGCGCTTGCGTATCTGCCCCGGCGTGGTCCCGAAAACTTCGGCGAAGGTCTTGTTGGTAAAAATAATCCTGTCTCCCTGGATGATGCATGTGCCGAAGGGGGACATGTTGAGCATGATCTGGATGAATTCGTTTAATTCACGTACTTGTTTGGCAGTGGTGGCAAACTGGGCCTGCAGTCTTTTGTTTTCGTCCAGCAGTTTATTTAATTTTTCCTGCTCTGCGTTTTGTCCACTCATTTTTTCCCCATTTTTCAGCAATGTGCATGCTTTTATTTAGACAAAAGCCAGCTCGAGCTGCACGGACGATCCACCATCGGCCGCGTTCTGAAGCGTTCAACGTCGGGTGCTCGTCGAGGGGCTCTCCCACTTTCCGCTATAAGTGGCAAGCGGGAGAGCCGGTGTGTTCGTTCATTTTAGTCTATTGTATGTTTTTGTGAATATAAACAGTCAAGTCGCCCATGCGGTTCGTGTAGCTGCCGTATTCATTGTCGTACCAGCCGAATATTTTCGCGTGGACCACGGGCACCTGCAGTGTCTTATCCGCCGCCGCCTCAAGCAGTGCCGGAGGCAGGGAGGGGATCTGTGACAGATCCACGGGAATGAAAGCCGTTCTGGTGTGGTTGAACTGCCCTTCAATGACGACGGCCGCGTCTTCGCCTATTAAGTCCGTGGAAACATTCTGCTGCATGGTAAAGCGCACCAGCGGGTTGTCCTGTGATGCTTTCTCATAGATTGCATTGAGCTTTTGTGTGTCAATACTGGCCGGGCCGCCCGCGCTGTCCTGGCGCGCCTGAAAAGTCGCGTTGAGCACGATAAGCGACAGTGTGTTTGTCGGGACGCGGATGGAATCGCCCATAAATCCGATGTTTTTGACTTCGGGAATAACATCGGCCAGGGCCTTTGCCGCGCCGGTGGAGGTCAGGATGATATTGTTGAGAATGCTCCTGGTTTTTCGGATGTCCTTTTCTCCCGCTTTGGGCAGTTTGTCCAGCACCGTCTGGGTATTGGTCACGGCGTGGATGGTGGACATCGAGGCGGTGAGAATCGTGCTGGTTGCCTCGTTTTCCAGAAGAGGCTTTACCATATGCGCCAGCCCCGTCGTGGTGCAGGAGGCGGCCGAGACGAGCAGATGCTTTTTCGGGTTGAACGACGTGTGGTTGATGCCGAAAATAAGCGTGGTTGTGTCCTCAGGAGTTTCCAGCGATTTGTTTTTAATCTTGAAAGGTGCGGAGTGGATCACAACCTTTGCCCCTCCGTTTAAATGTCCGCGGATGGATCCTTTCTTGTCGTCCGCCGCAACGGTCGGGTCTTTGAAAGAGCCGCTGCAGTCCACCACCACATCCGCGCCATACTGGCGCCAGGGGATGTTCAGGGGGTTTCTCTGTTCGCGCAGCACCGTAACCGGTATGCCGTCGATGAGCAGTTTGCCGTTTTTTTCGTCCGTAATCTGGACGCAGGGCTTTGCTTTATGGCCGTAGAGGAAACGATGCAGCAGCCCGTAAGTGGCGTCCGCCTCGATCAGGCGGGCGATGGTCTCCATGCCCATGCCGATGTCACGTCCCTGGTTTACGACGATTTCCTTGAAGTATTTTCTGCCGACATGGTGCCATAGTGTCAGTTTGCCGATGCGCCCGAGGCTGTTGATGCCCAGCACCGGACCTTTGTTGTCCTGTGTACCGCTTTTAGTCATGATCTGTATCCTCCTTGACCCTCATGAATGAGGGTGTGATTTTTGCTGTGAAGTGGCATGCCGGAATGCACAGGTGTGCCCGATGATTTTTATGGGATGTCCGGTTGTATGAAAAAGCACAAAAGAGATATTCATAAGTAGTTTGCGCCTCTTGGAAAGACCGCGAACTGATTACAGTAAACCACTGGCAAAGTCAAGGATTGAGTGTCTTAATTTAATCAAAACAATAACATGCGGAGAGTCAGTCAAAAATCCAGATGATGTGTCCGGCTGTATCCTTCATCATATAAAATAACTATTTAGCACTTTGGAGCGCGGCTGCCCGAGGGGATTCGGTCTGTTTAAAGACATCCTCAAAATCGCTTTTGTCCACGGCGAAAAACCGGCAGACTTTAAAGTTGACATCCCTTTTGGTGACGGTATAATGCTTGAGGCAAGGTTACAGCGTATGTAATATCCAGTATCTTATCTTGCAGATCAAAGGTCTTTTGCAGTAACACCGTTTCCTTGAAAACTTTAAACGAAAAACTCTGAAAGGAGGCAAAGCATGAAAAAAGACAGTAATTCCAAAAGTGGTTTCAGCAGGCGGAATTTTTTGAAGACGGCCGGAGGGGCCGCCGCCGTAGCAGGGCTGGCGGCGAGCGGATTGTCGATGATACCGGGCACGGCGCAGGCGGCCGTCAGGGGGCTTCCCAAAAAGTGGGATGAAGAATATGACGTGATTGTTGTCGGCAGCGGCTTTGCCGGACTGGCGGCCGCCCTGGAGGCCAAAAACGCCGGCGCGAGCGTGCTGGTCATAGAAAAGATGGCTGTGCATGGCGGCAACTCGATCATCAACGGAGGCGATTTCTGCGCTCCGGCAACCAGAATGCAAAAAGAAGAGGGCATTGAGGATTCGCCGGAGCTGATGCTCAAGGATATGCTCCGGGCGGGCGCCTACATTAACCATCCGGAACTGGCGAAAATGGTGGCCTACGGCGCGAAAGACGCTCTGGAGTGGACCGAAAGTTATCTTGGGTGTAAATATAAGTCGATTGGTTTTCATGGCGGTCACTCCGTGAAAAGGGCGCACGCTACGATAAATCAATCCGGATCGGAAGTTGTCAACAAGGAGCTGGCCAAAGCACGAGAAATCGGTGTAAAAGTACAGACGCGCACAAAAATGGAGAGATTTATCGTCAATGAGGGTGGCAGGGTCGTAGGGGTTGAAGTGCGTAAAAATTACAGATTTCCCAATGAGAGCTCCGGCAGCACTGCATTCATAAAAGCGAAAAAGGCCGTGGTGCTCGGCTCCGGCGGATTTTCGCGGGATGTCAGGATGCGCATGATTCACGACCCGCGCCTTACCGACAGATATGAATCCACCAACCAGCCCGGCGCCACCGGAGAGGCAATTCTGGCCGCCTGTAAGGCCGGCGCCATGGATGTGCACATGGACTGGATTCAACTGGGCCCGTGGACCAGCCCGGATGAAAAAGGCTTCGGCTTTGTTCCTCTGTTTTGTGAAAGGCTGGTCGGTTACGGCCCGATGATCAACCCCAAAACAGGCAAAAGATTTTTCAAAGAAACAGGCAACCGTAAGGAAAGAGCCGACGCCATTATCCTCCTGGGTGACCCGGTGATTATCATGGGGGATACCTATGCCGTCAATAAGCAAGTGTTTCCGAACGCCTTGCAAAAAGGCATGGAGATCGGAGCGATCAAGAAATTTGACACGCTCGAAGCTCTGGCGAAAGAATACAACATTCCCACCGATGCGTTTTTGAATGAAATAAAACGCTGGAACGGTTTTGTCGAAAAAAAGAAAGATGATGATTTAGACTGCCTGATTTTCAAGGACGCCCGACCGGTGATCGAGGCCCCTTTCTATGCCGCGAGGCTCTGGCCCAAAGTTCATCACACGATGGGCGGGCTGGTGATCAATAAAGGCGCGCAGGTTATGGGGCTTGATTTCAACCCCGTGCAGGGGCTCTACGCAGCGGGCGAGGCGACAGGCGGTGTACACGGCGCGGTGCGTTTGGGTGGCGTGGCCATGGCGGACTGTATTGTTTTCGGCCGCATTGCCGGCAAAAACGCGGCCGCCGAAAAAGCCTGGAGTTAAATTGAATTTGCGGCAGCCGGGGACTTTTGTTTTCCCCCCGGCTGCCCGTCTTTTAAACCCGGTAATTGGAGAAAAATATGCAAAAGAAGTTTTTCGTGAAGATAAGGAAAACAGCGCCTGTGCTGTTGTGC
>JAAYKU010000011.1 GCA_012522275.1 Smithella sp. | reverse complement strand
TGGAATCACGAAAGTATAAATAACAGACGGCACGACAACAATCACCAGAAAGGCCCACAACGCGGCTATCCAGAATCTTCTTTTCTTTCGCTCCGGTGTCCGCGTCTGCTCGATCTCTTCATCCGGCAGATCATATTCATCAATGCCGTCCACCTCCGGCTCTAGGACGATATCATCTGCGCCCGGCCTTTCTTCCGGCAAAAAGCGAAACTCACGCTCAGGCTCCGGCCAGGGCTCCCGCGACGGTTCAGGTTCAAACTCAGGCTCAGGTTCCGGCTCAAGTCTGTATCCGGGCTCCTGCGGCACGGCGGCTTCCGGCTCAAAATCCCCCGGTTCTTCCGGTGCGGGCCCGCGCCGGAGCTCCCTGGGTGGCTCATCCTCCGGCTCCGTCACGACGCCGCTTCTTTCATCCTCCTCCAGGACGCCCTGGAGAAACTTTTTCATGTCCTCATCGTAAAGGGGCGGCCGGGGGCTTTGCGCCGCCTCGAAAGACAGGGGGGCGGGCGCTTTTTCCTCAACGGGCGGTTGTGGCGAAGCAACGTCGGCAGGTGGGGACTCTACGACCGGTTTACTCAATTTTGCCGGGTTGTCCTGAAAGAAAACATGACGGCAACGGCTGCAGCGCATCCACATGCCGTCGCTTTCCATCAGCGACTCGTCAAAGCGGAATCTTGTGCGGCACTGCCTGCATTGTATAATCATTTATCATCTCCAACTTCCCGCCGCCCCTCGTCTGTGAGCACATAGACATCCGGCAAAAAACGGTACTTCTCGGCATAATCCAGCCCATAACCGATGACAAACCCGTCATCGATCGTAAACCCGACATAGTCCGCCTCAAACGGTACTTTTCTTCTTTTTCGCTTGTCGAGAAAAGCGCAGACTTTGACGGACCTGGGCCCCCTGGTCTTCAATTCATCGGCAATATGTTTGAGCGTGAGCCCCGAATCGACGATGTCATCGACAATCAAAACATCCACGCCTTCCACGGACAGCTCCACATCCTTGGTAATGGCGATGCGGCCCGAGCTTTTCGCCTCGTCGCCATAGCTTGCCGCCCGTATGAAATCGATGCGGCAGGGGATGGTGACAGCCCTGGCCAGGTCGGCCATAAAAATAAACGCTCCCTTGAGAATACCGATCAGCAGCAGCTCGCCCCCTGCATAGTCGCGGGATATCTCATCTGCCAGTTCCCGCACGCGCCTCTCTATGGCCGGACGGTCAAACAGGATTTTTTTTTCGTTTCCGGGCATATCCCCCATTACCTTGTGTTCAAATCGCCAAATATGAATTTACTCAACTTTGCCGGGCTATGTCAACAGCAAATCAGAGCAGGGCGCGGCATCGGCGCGCCAAAGCGTCGATATTGGCGCTAATCATGCCTTCGGCCTTTTCCAGCTCACGGGCCGTCTTGAATTCAGATGACAGGCTAAGCAGTATGGAGTTGAACGGGGATATTTCCCGGCCAAACTTTTCATAATCTATATGGCTGATCATGTACTGGGAGCCGTCAAAATAATATTTGCCCAGGCGATTGGTCTCTTCCGAACGGAAAGGCCAGTTGAGTTTCCATTTGAAATACACAAGCGCTAGGGCTTTGAGCTGCGGGTCATCAAAATACGCGGGTTTGAGCTCCTGACCGACGAGGTCGGCACTCAGGCGGAAATAGGTTACCACCAGATCAATATCCGTCAGGCACAGGCCGTAAAGATACCAGTCGTCAATGATTTTGAGTAAAATAAGCTGCTGGGAGCGGGGAATGAAATGATGGCTCGGGCACAGATGACCGGCACACACTTCCTGACCGTAAAACGACACGCCGCGCATATCCGTGCCGTTGTTTTGCATGGGATGCAAAAGGCAGCCGACTTTTCTTTCGTCATCATCGAGAAATCCCAGATACTCGCAGCAGTAAATCACTTCATAGCGCGGGGTGAAATCCTCCGCGGCAAATGTAGCCTGAGCGTAGCGGGCCAGATCTCCGGGTGAGTGCACCATGGCGCGGTAGCGCTTCGTGCGTGCGCGAAACCTGGCGGCCAGCGCCCCGCGCGAACTGTCCACATAATTATACAGACCGCAGCAGGCACCGCAGGACTTGCCTGGGTCCGGCTGGCATAAAACCAATATTTCCGGAAGTGTGGACATCGCCGCCTTATAAAAGGATTGGGATTGCAGGTCAAGGCCAAAAATGGTATGGACTCACCCCCGGCGCGCATGAAAGCTGATACGCGGCCTGCCGGACAGGAAAAAGTAAGATCATGAAACTTATTGAAACCATACCGCTACCCAACGGCCTCGTGTTGACGATTCACGATCTGTCACGCCGCATCGCCGCGGACACGGTGAAAGTGGAACTGTCCATTCAGATGAAAATAAAAGTGGCCCCCTCGTTTTTTGCCGCGGCGGATGACCATTCGGAGTTGACGGGTATCTTCGGCGACGAACTGACCTACGAGCACAAGCTGGAACGCACGTTTGTGGCGGACACGGATCAATCGGCGGCCCGCGCCGAACTGCTCGACACCTTCAAGGCCAATTCCCTCAATTATCTTTCATCGCCTAACTTCGCCCGGAAAATGGCCCTGTCCCTGCTTCGTGACATCAGGCAAAATCCTTTCAAATACCGCAGACCGGCCCCGGACGCTGACCAGGAAGATTGAACCAGGAATTAAAAATGCAGCAAAAGGCAAACTCCCGCCCGGCCGGAGGCGTAGCAGATGAACTGCTTGCCGGGGTCGAAAAACCAAGCCGCTATCTCGGCGCGGAGGTCAACTGCGTTTACAAGGCGGACCCGGAGGTGAGATTTGCGCTGGCCTTTCCCGACACTTATGAAGTGGGCATGTCGCATCTGGGCCTGCAGATTCTCTATGCCGTTTTGAACGAAATTCCCTACGTGGCGGCCGAACGC
Source organism: Smithella sp. (assembly GCA_012522275.1). Classification (GTDB taxonomy): domain Bacteria; phylum Desulfobacterota; class Syntrophia; order Syntrophales; family Smithellaceae; genus UBA8904. The sequence goes on along the minus strand of JAAYKU010000011.1, from coordinate 118 downwards.
TGTTTCGCTCCGTGGCCGGACCGCGAAGATCAACTGCGGAAGTATCGTCTTTCGCTTACCTCGCTGGAATCGCACAGGCCGCTGGCCGGCTTCGACGTAATCGGCTTTTCGCTGCAGT
>JAAYKU010000082.1 GCA_012522275.1 Smithella sp. | reverse complement strand
GTATATGACCGGGAAAATCCGGCTGCAGGGGCGATTCATGAATCGCCCCTACGAGAAAATAATCAACAGATGAACAAGGAAGAACCATGGCGCATCTGACAGAATCCATCATCGAACAAGCTGCCCTTGACTGGCTGAAAGCCATCGGCTGGGAAACAGTTTTCGGGCCTGACATAGCACCCGACATGCTTACGGCTGAACGCGAAAATTATGAGCAGGTGTTTCTGGAGCGCCGGTTGCGTCAGGCGCTGCAAAGACTAAATCCGCAGGTTTCGGCTGACGCTTTGGAGGATGCTTTTCGTAAGCTGACCAGGCCGGAGTTTCCTTCGGTGGTAAGTAATAATCACGCCTTTCACAAGATGATGGTGGAAGGCATTCCCGTTGAGATCACCCGGCAGGATGGTTCTTTCGGTCATGTGCCGGTTTGGGCCATTGATTTTGAGCGTCCGGACCGGAATGACTTTCTGGGGGTTAATCAGTTCACGGTGGTGGAAGGTCAGATTGAACGCAGGCCGGATGTGGTGCTTTTTGTAAACGGTCTGCCGGTGGCGGTGATTGAACTCAAAAACGCCGCCGATGAAAACGCGACCATCTGGACGGCTTTTCATCAGTTACAGACCTACAAAGCGCAGATTCCATCGCTGTTTACTTTCAACGAAGCGCTGGTGATTTCCGACGGCGTGGAAGCCCGCATCGGCACGCTGACGGCTAACCGCGAATGGTTTATGCCGTGGCGCACGATTGAAGGTGAGGAATTAGCTGATACAAAACTTCCGCAGTTACAAGTGATGCTGGAGGGCGTGTTTGATAAGAGGCGGCTGCTGGATTTAATCCGGTATTTCATTGTCTTTGAACCTGCCAGCGCCGCGAGTAACGCGGCAGGCAGGGATACGGCCGGTCTGTCTGCGTCTACCTGTACCAGCGGCGGGCTGATTAAGAAGATGGCCGGATATCATCAGTATCATGCGGTGAATGTGGCAATTGAAGAAACGTTGCGTGCCTGTATTCCGGGACCGACGGCTAAAGAAGACGATGGTGTTTACTTTTCACGAAAACTTAAGCATGGAAAACCCGGCGACAAGCGTGTGGGTGTCGTCTGGCACACACAGGGCTCGGGCAAAAGCTTGACGATGGCTTTTTATGCCGGGCGGGTGATTGTGCATCCTTACATGGAAAATCCGACGCTGGTGGTGATCACCGACCGCAATGATCTGGACGATCAGCTTTTCGGGACGTTTGCCGACTGTCATGAACTTTTACGCCAACAGCCCGTCCAGGCGCAGAGTCGGAAAGAGTTGCGGGAGCTTTTAAGAACAGCTTCTGGCGGCGTGACTTTTACTACGGTACAGAAGTTTTTCCCCACTGAAAATGAAGATCTGCATCCGCTATTGTCGGATCGGCGCAATATTGTGGTGATTGCCGACGAGGCCCACCGCAGCCAGTATGATTTTATCGATGGTTTCGCGCGTCACATGCACGATGCCCTGCCCAATGCCTCGTTTATCGGATTTACGGGCACGCCCATCGAGCTTGCCGACAAGAACACGCGCGCTGTTTTCGGCAATTACATCAGTGTCTATGACATCGAGCGGGCGGTCAAAGACGGGGCGACCGTGCCCATTTATTATGAAAGCCGTCTGGCGAAGCTGGAATTAAAAGAAGATGAGCGTCCGAAGCTTGACCCGGAATTTGAAGAAGCCACCGAAGGTGAGGAGGTCGAGCACAAAGAAAAGCTGAAGACAAAGTGGGCGCAACTGGAGGCGCTTGTTGGTACGGATAAACGCTTGAAGTTGATTGCTGAAGATTTGGTCAAGCATTTTGAGGAGCGCCTGGAAGTGATGGAAGGCAAGGCGATGATTGTGTGCATGAGCCGCCGTATCTGCGTAGAACTCTACAATGCGATTTCGGCAATCCGTCCCGCCTGGCATAACGCAGATGACGACCCGCCTGCGACGCAAAGCGAAGCGGCGCGGCAGGCAGGCAAGGGTTTGATTATGAAGGTTGTCATGACCGGTTCAGCTTCAGACCCGCTCGATTGGCAGGGACATATCCGCAACAAGCCGCGGCGCGAGGAACTGGCCAAGCGTTTTAAAGACCCGCAAGATCCCTTTAAGATTGTTATCGTCCGCGATATGTGGCTGACTGGCTTTGACGCGCCATGCCTGCACACCATGTATGTGGACAAACCCATGCGCGGTCACGGGCTGATGCAGGCCATTGCCCGCGTCAATCGCGTCTTCAAGGACAAACCCGGCGGCCTGGTGGTGGATTATCTGGGTCTGGCGGATCAGCTCAAATATGCTCTGGCCAATTACACGGAAAGCGGCGGTAAGGGGCAGACGGCTATTGACCAGGAAGAGGCTGTGGCGGTTATGCTGGAGCGTTACGAGGTTTGCTGCGGCATCTTCGACAGGTTTAATTGGGATGCCTGGAAAAAGGGAAGTCCACAGGCGCGGTTGTCCGTCCTGCCGGCGGCGCAGGAACATGTTCTTGCTCAGGAAGACGGCAAGAAACGATTGGTGGAAGCAGTTCTTGATCTGTCGAAAGCATTTGCCCTGGCCGTGCCGCATTTAAAGGCATTGGAGATTCGCGACGATGTGGCTTTCTTTCAGGCTGTAAAATCGGTATTGACCAAGAGCACAACGGATGGTCACCGTAGCGCAGAAGAAGTTGAATTTGCCATTCGGCAAATTGTGTCCAAGGCAGTTTCTTCCGATGAGGTCGTTGATATTTTTGCGGCGGCAGGCCTCAAGAAGCCGGATATTTCCATTCTGTCGGATGAATTTTTGACGGAAGTGCGCAGTATGCCTCAACGGAATCTGGCGGTGGAAATGCTGCGAAAATTACTCGATGGTGAAATCAAAACACAAGGCAGGAAGAATATCATCCAGGCGCGTTCATTTGCGGAGCTTCTGGAAAATGCCATCCGGAAATATCAAAACCGGGCCATCGAGACAGCTCAGGTGATTGAAGAATTAATCAGTTTGGCCAAAGACGTACGTGAAGCGGGCAAGCGCGGTGAAAAGTTGGGCTTGACGGATGATGAGGTCGCGTTTTACGATGCGCTGGAAACCAATGACAGTGCGGTTGCCGTGCTGGGCGACAAGACGCTCAGGCTGATTGCGCAGGAACTTGTCAAGGCGGTGCGCAGTAGCGTGACTATTGACTGGACGGTGCGTGAAAACGTCCGCGCCAATATAAGAGTCATCATCAAACGAATCTTGCGCAAATACGGCTATCCGCCGGACAAACAGGCCCGTGCCACCGAGCTTGTACTCGAACAGGCTGAAGTGCTTTGCCATGATTGGATGGGCTGAGGGTGTAGGATGAAACATTTACAGGTTGATGAACAAATTTCTTTAAATCAATTGGCCGGAGAGCACACCTGCCGCATGATTGCCTGGGAGGTGACGCGCAGTTGTAACCTGAGCTGCGTGCACTGCCGCGCCGCGTCTCATCTGGGGCCGTATCCGGGCGAGCTTTCCACAGACGAGTGCCTGCGGCTGATCGACGACATTGCAGGCGTTTCCAGGCCGGTCATTATCCTCACCGGGGGCGAACCTCTCATGCGGCCGGATATTTTTGAAATCGCGTCTTACGGAACGCAAAAAGGTCTGCGCATGGTCATGGCGACCAACGGTACGCTGGTGGATGACTTATCCGTCCGCAAAATGATCGCCTCCGGTATTCAGCGCGTGAGCATCAGCATTGACGGGCCGGACGCAAAAAGCCATGATGATTTCCGCCGCCAGTCGGGCGCGTTTGCCGGAGCGATGCGCGGTATGGATGTGATGAAAAAAGCGGGCCTTGAGTTTCAGATCAACACGACGATTACCAACACCAACCTGCATCAGATTAAAGATATTCATGAAATGGTCCTGCAAAGCGGCGCGGCGGCGCACCACATTTTCCTGCTGGTGCCCACGGGCCGGGGAAAGGATCTGGCCGCCCAGGCCATCACGGCCGCGGATTATGAGGAAACCTTGATGTGGTTTCATCAGCAGAGTCTGACCAGTGAAATTCAGCTCAAAGCCACCTGCGCCCCGCATTACTTCCGGATCATGCATCAAAACAAGCCTGCAGGCGAAAAGCCGGCCAGAAAAGCCGGCGGGCATTTTCACGAATCCACGCGCGGCTGTCTGGGAGGCATCACGTTTTGCTTTATTTCGCATGTCGGTCAGGTGCAACCCTGCGGGTATCTGGAGCTCGACTGCGGCAATGTGCAAAGGCAGAGCTTCGGCGAGATATGGGAGGGCTCGGAGGTGTTTTGCAATCTGCGCGATTACGGTAAATATGGCGGCAAGTGCGGCCGCTGTGAGTTCATTAAGGTATGCGGCGGGTGCCGGGCGCGGGCCTATGAAGAAACGGGTGATTATCTGGCCCAAGAGCCCCTGTGCCTCTACGAGCCGCGCCGCAGATAAACCAGCGGCGTACAGAGGTTTGCTTTTGCTCCCCCGCGCCATCCCGGCCGCCGTACAGGGAAGGGAAAAAAGAACATGGACGAGATTGACAAAAAAATATTGAACATTCTGCAGAAGGAATTTCCGCTGGAGGAACGGCCGTATCTGATCGTGGCGCAACGCCTCGGCATCGGTGAGGATGATGTCTTGTCACGGGTTCAGAGGCTGAAAGATGAGGGAGTCATCCGGCGCATCGGCGCAGTTTTCGATGGAGCAAAGCTCGGGCGGGTCAGTACGCTTTGCGCGGCGCGTGTGCCGGAAGAAAAGGTCGGCTCTTTCGTGGAAGCGGTCAATGCCTTCAGGGGTGTGACTCACAACTACCGGCGCGGCCATGAATACAACGTCTGGTTTACCGCCAGCGCGGAAAATGAAGAAGCGCTGTCTGAGTTTCTCCAAAGCGTTAAGGATAAAACCGGCCTGACGGATATACTGGATATGCGTGCGGCGAGGGTTTTCAAGATCAACGCGTCGTTTGATTTATGACAGGCGCCGGAAAGCGGCAAAAAAGGTATGGATTCCTCATTTTGCCTTGTAATGACGAGGCCGTTATGCCACCTCGACCGCAAAAAAAGGTTTCGGTGTGCGTTGGATAGAGTGTATCAGGCAGCAGCGTAGAAGATGATCGAGAAGTATTTTTAGTTTTTCCATAAAATAAAAGGGGGAGCAAAAATGGAACCGAAAGACATCGATTTTGCAGCCATACCGCAAAAAGCAATCAATGTCGTCACGAGGCCCGCGGAATTTTTCCAGTCCATGCAAAAAACCGGCGGGTTTGTCGAGCCACTTCTGTTTGCCGTGATCATGGGGCTTGTTTCGGGTGTGATCCAGGCGATTTTGGGTATTTTCGGCCTGGGGCAGCCCGGGGGCATGTCCTACGGGTTTAGCTCCATCATCTTGATGCCCGTTGCCGTGGCGATAGGTAGTTTTATCGGCGCGGCCGTCATGTTTGTGATCTGGAAGCTCACAGGGTCGCGGGAAAACTACGAGACAGCCTACCGCTGCGTCGCCTATACGATGGCCCTTTCACCCATTACAACTATTCTTGGCGTTATTCCTTATGCCGGCGCGGTCATTGCCGCCGCCATCGGCCTGTTTTATGTGGTCATGGCCAGCGTCCATGTCCATCGGATCGACGCGCTAAAAGCATGGCTGGTTTTCGGTATTATCACGGCCATCATGCTGCTTTTGTCTGTGTATGGCCAGTACAAAGCCCGCAGCCTGGTATCGGACGGGGCCAAGTGGCAGAAGATGGGCGAAGAAATGCGCAAGGAGGTTGAAAGAGCCGGCAGAGAAATCAGTCCCGCTTCTGAAGAAATGAGCCGTCAGGCGCAGATGATGGCCGAGGAGGCCCGCCGGCAGTATGAAGAGGCGCAAAGGCGGGCGCAGGAAGAAAGAGAAGAAGAAGATGATGATTAGCCTCTGCCGCCCGCGGCAGGCATGCCCTTTTTTACAGGATCACCTATGACCGGAAATGATCAAAAGCCCCTGCTGGCGCTGGTGGACGGCAGCAACTATCTGTACCGCGCCTATTACGCGATTCCGTCTCTGACCAACTCCAAAGGCTTTCCGACCAACGCCATCTACGGTTTTGCCTCGATGTTCATCCGTCTTTTGGGAGAGATCGAGCCTGATTATGTGGTGGTGGCCTTTGACCTCAAGGGGCCGACCACCCGCCACGAGGAATTCGCTGATTATAAGGCCACGCGCAAGCCCATGCCCGACGATCTGGCCGTGCAGCTGCCGTTTATCAAGGAGATGATACGGGCGTTTTCCGTGAGCATTGTGGAAAAACAGGGCATCGAGGCGGATGACCTCATTGGCACCCTCACCGTTGGGGCGAATGAAAAGGGGTGGCGCACAGCCATCATTTCCGGCGACAAGGACCTGATGCAGCTCGTCGGTGATACCGTGACAATGGTCGATACGATGAAAGACAAGACATACGACACGGCAGCGGTAAAGGAAAAATTCGGTGTCGGGCCGGACAAGGTGGTGGAAATACTGGGGCTGATGGGCGATGCCTCCGACAATATTCCGGGAGTGCCGGGGGTCGGCCCGAAAACCGCGCAGCGGCTGATTGAAGAATACGGCACGGTGGAGGCGGTCATTGAACACGCACAGAGCCTGCGCAACGTGAAGCTGCGCGAAAGCTTCCGGCAGTATGCCGATCAGGCCAGGCTCAGCCGCAGGCTCGCGCTGATCCGCACCGACATCGACATTGATTTCGACCTGACCACCGCCAGGCGCCGCGAACCGGACGGCGAGCGGCTGGCCGGGCTCTTTGGCGAATTTGAGTTTTCTTCACTGATGCGGCAGTTCAAGGCGGATTCAGACAAGCCGGCGGGTATCTGTGAGGTTGTCGATAGCGCTGAAGCCGTTGCGGTTGTGGCGGCGAAGCTGACGGACGCACAAAAGTTTGCCTGTGAAATTATCCATGAAAAGACTCCTGTGCAGGAGATGATCGGCATAGCCATCGGTACTGATGACCGGGCTTTTTACATCCCCCTTGCACACGCAGACGTTAAGAAGCAGCCGGCGGCGCAGGTCGTCTGGGACGCACTCAAGCCTGTATTCGCGAATAAAAAAATTCATAAATACGTCTGCGACCTGAAAGCGACCCTTCTGGCCGTTGACGGCCTGGAAGTTCATGCAGCCGAGGATCTGCAACTGGCTGCCTACCTGCTCAATCCCGCGCGACGCTCGTATGAACTCGATGAAATCGTCTGGGAGTATCTGCACGAACGTATTGAAGCGCCCGCCGATGTGGCAGGCGGCAGGGGGAAGGCCTACCCCATGGCACAGGTACCCGTCGATAAAATGGCGGCATACGCAGGCGGGCGGGTGCGGGCCGTGCTGACGCTCGCGCCGGCTGTTACCGCCAGGCTCAAGGAAGCAGGCGCGTGGTCTTTGTACCACGAGGTGGAGATGCCGCTTTTGTTTACGCTGGCCGCCATGGAAAGAAAAGGCGTTTTGGTGGATACGGCTCTTTTGAATCAGATGTCGGCGGAGCTCGCCGGGCTTTTGTCCATTTCGGAGGCAAAAATTCACCGGCTGGCCGGGGAAAAGTTCAACATCAACTCCCCCAAACAGTTGCAGGCGATTTTATTCGACAAGCTCAACCTGCCCAAAGGCAAGAGGACAAAAGAAGGCTACTCCACAGACGTGGACGTGCTGGCGAATCTGGCGAAGAACCATGAGCTCCCGGCCGAAATTCTTTCTTACCGCTCGCTGGCGAAGCTCAAATCAACGTATGTTGATGCCCTGCCTTCGCTGGTCAACC
>JAAYKU010000081.1 GCA_012522275.1 Smithella sp. | reverse complement strand
GCGGCAGCGGTTTACGCTCAGCTCGGTGATAAAATTGACGCGCTGGTTGACCTGGGGAAAACAGCGGGCATGCCCGCTACCACCGTTGTGGACGCCACAGGCGAGAAACCGTTGATTTTAAGACAGGGAACAATCACTCGCGAAGAGATCATGCTCAAAACCGGCTGAATTTCCGGAAGAAAACCAGTTGCCGAAAGCGAGGAGCTGTCCCCCGCCGCCGGGAAGAAAAGAGGAAAACTCCCTTAGCCCATGAGATATGAGCGATAGGCTATGGGCCATGGGCTCATTATGTTCTGGATACCGGCCTTCGCCGGTATGACGATGCTGTCTCACGCCGACGGGGCTGAAAAAACACTTTAATGAAAAGCGCAAAGCGCATCCCTAATGTCCCACGCCGGCGGGGGTGGCCCGCTCCAGCGGGCCGGGGGTGGATGTTGGTGTTTTTTGTTTCCCATACACCATCAACCATCAACTATGAACTACGAACTATTTGCTCATTATGTTCTGGATACCGGCCTTCGCCGGTATGACGATGCTGTCTCACGCCGCCGGGGCTGAAAAAACACTTTAATGAAAAGCGCAAAGCGCATCCCTAATGTCCCACGCTGGCGGGGGTGGCCCGCTCGGGCGGGCCGGGGGTGGATGTTGGTGTTTTTTGTTTCCCATCCACCATCAACTATGAACTATGAGCTCATTCCCTTACAGCCCCCGCAGATGTTCCGGGCGCAGCAGGTTTTTTTCACGGCCGGCAAGGACGGAATCGACCAGGGCGATCATTTTGAGCCTGTCTTTTTGCAGTGTGCCGGTGATCGGCAGGTAGTTGGAGGCGTGCGTGCCGACAAATTTCAGCCGGTCGATGGTGATGTTTTCAAAAATGTTTTTCATTTCGGAAAGTGTTTCGAAAGGATCCAGCAGCCTGAAGTCTCCTTTTTGCACCTGGCGGTACAAAACCGTACCGGGCACGGGCGTGACGGTAAGCGCCGCCAGATACTGCGGCTTCATCTCGTTGATGATGTCCGCAGTGGCCAGCGCGTGGCGCGCGGAGGCCTCCCCGGGACCGGCCAGCCCCAGAAGGACCATCGCCGACAGGTTGATGTCCGCCTCGACCAGAAGACGGCCGGCTTTGAGCATCTCATCATGGCCCACGCCTTTTTTGACCTTGCGCAAAAGCTCGTCGTCGCCTGTTTCGACACCGATGTAGGCTTTGGTCAGTCCGGCCGCCCGCAGCGTGCGAAGTTCTTCGGGGGATTTGGAAAGGGTGCTTTGCGGCCCGACGTAGCTGCCTACATGACGCAACGACGGAAACGATGCATAAAGGGCCCCGATAATCGCAAGCAGTTTTTCTGTGTCCATGGCGATGGCATCGCCGTCGCACAGGAAGGCCTTTTCGATGTCTCCGTAATAGTCACGGGCCATACGGATATCTTCGAGAATTTCGGCAATTTCGCGTTCGCGGTATTTATCGCCTTTATACATTCCGCAAAACGTGCACTGATTATGGGAACAGCCGATGGTGCATTGAAGAAGATAGCTCGAGGCCTCACTGAAAGGCCGATAAATGTTGCCTTCGTATCTCAATTTGTATAAATCCCTTCAACCGGCCGCATGGCCTGCACAAGCAGTCTAAAGCAGCCGCTCCGCACCGGAGACCGCCACTGTCGTTTTTATGGCGTTTTGCGGCACGGTAATAAAAACAATCATAAAAGGTATCTGACCGTTGGGGATCACCCGCTCGTTGGAGTTTTCACGCCCCTCCGGAAAGGAAAGCCTTGTAAGCATCTCTTCGTCGGTCAGGTTCATCAGCTCATCGTCCGTCAGTATGTTGCCCGCGTACGAAACACGACTTTCGAGCATCACCGAGTAGGCGTCGAGCAGGTCCGCCCTCACTGTCACGCGGGTCACGGGAAAGTCGGCCTGGTTGACGGCGATGCCCTCGACAACGCGGATGCTTCCGAGCAGATAGTTGTTGACGACACGCTGCTGGACATCCTGAATTTTAATCTGCGATATCACAAACTGAGAGTCTGCGCGCTGCGGCTTATCGGAAAACGCCATTTTCAGATGCCTGCCCTGATCGGCAAGCATCCCGGCGAGCCGCCTGCCCTGCTGTGGAATCACGAAAGTATAAATAACAGACGGCACGACAACAATCACCAGAAAGGCCCACAACGCGGCTATCCAGAATCTTCTTTTCTTTCGCTCCGGTGTCCGCGTCTGCTCGATCTCTTCATCCGGC
>JAAYKU010000080.1 GCA_012522275.1 Smithella sp. | reverse complement strand
TGGCGCGCAAGAAAAATGCCCTGGTCCTGCGCGCCGGTTTGTACGCCTCTGTCCGCCGTTTTTTTCAAGAACACGGCTTTCTGGAAGTGGAAACGCCCGTGCGCGTGCCCTCGCCTGCGCCGGAAGAGCATATCGAGGCGATTGCCTCCGCCGGATGGTTTTTGCAGACCTCTCCCGAGCTGTGCATGAAGAGGCTTCTGGCCGCCGGCTATTCCCGCATTTTTCAAATCTGCAAATGTTTTCGGGCAGATGAACGCGGCAACCTGCATTTGCCCGAATTCACCATGCTGGAGTGGTACGAGGCAAACATTGATTATCTGCAGCTGATGGAGCAATGCGAGGCCCTGCTTTGCGCCATATTTCAGGATGCGGGCCACCGGACGGCACTCGCAAGGCAAAAGCGCCTCATTGCGCTGGAGCCCCCCTGGCCGCGCATAACGGTTGCACAGGCATTTGACAGGTACGCGCCGGTAAGTGCCAACGAGGCTCTGCGCGACGGCAGGTTCGAGGAAATCCTGACTGAATTTGTAGAGCCGCACCTGGGGATCGGCAGGCCCGCCTTTCTTTATGACTATCCGGCCCCTCTGGCTGCGCTGGCCGAAATTAAAAATGACGACCCGTCCGTGGCAAAGCGCTTCGAGCTGTACATTGACGGCATGGAGCTGGCCAACGGCTTTTCAGAACTTACCTGTGCCGTCGAACAGAGACGGCGTTTCCAAGAGGCGCAAAAGGCGCGGGCTGCGAAAAATTTTTCGCGCTACGTCATGCCGGAGCGCTTTCTTTCGGCCATGGAAAATATGCCGCCCGCCTCCGGCATCGCCGTGGGACTCGACCGCGTGGTCATGCTTCTGGCGGATACAGCGTCAATAGACGATGTGGTGGCCTTCCCTCCCGAGTCGCTTTGAGCCTGCGGGGAAAAGATTTATTGACAAGCATTTTTTTTTACTTTACGTTACACGTCAAATTTCAAATCACGGAGATTATAAAGTGAAAAATATCGGGTCTTTGGACATTGGAAGCAATTTTCACGGCTCTGTTTTGGGCATGGTTCTCGACGCGGGTCTGGTAGTTCAGTTCGTTTTGCTGATTTTGCTTATTCTCTCCATTGTTTCCTGGACAATCATTTTCATCAAATTCCGATATTACGGAAAAATAAAGAAAGAAAATGAACTTTTTGATTCCGACTACCGCCGCAGCAGCAAACTTTCGGACGTTCTGCCCGCGTCAAAAAAATATTCCTTTTCCACAACGGCCGAGGTTTTCCGCACCGGCTATGCGGAGCTAACCAGAATAAGCAGGCCACAAAAAGAAGCGGCGCGCGGCGATGAAATCAGCCTCACTTCGCTGGACAATGTGCAGCGGGCGCTAAACCGCGCTTCGAGTACGGAAATGACGAAACTGGAGTCAACCTTGGGCTTTCTGGCCACAACCGGGTCGGCCAGCCCGTTTATCGGTCTGTTCGGCACGGTCTGGGGAATAATGGAAACCTTTCAGTCCATCGGGGCGCGAGGCTCCGCGACGCTGGCGGTGGTAGCTCCCGGCATTTCCGAAGCTCTCATCGCCACGGCTGCCGGACTGGCCGCGGCCATTCCTGCGGTTATTTTTTACAACTATTTTTTAAACAAATCCAAAGCCATGGTTCAGGAAATGGACAACTTCGCGGACGAGTTTTTAAACATCGTGGAACGCTATCTGACCGGCAGGTAAATCTCAGAAACGGGGCGCCATGCGGCAGACAAGAAAAAGACGCCATGAAAAAACCTCCATGTCGGAGATCAACGTCACTCCGCTGGTCGATGTGATGCTGGTGCTGCTCATCATTTTCATGGTGACCGCCCCGATGCTGTCGATGGGCATCGACGTCAACCTGCCACGCGTGAAAACCAAAAGCATCGACATCGCCGAAGAAAAGCTGGTGCTGACCATCAACGAAAACAAGGAAATTTTCCTGAACAAAACAGGCGTGGCGCTTTCCGACCTGAAAGCCAAACTCACGGCGATTTATACCGGGCGTGTGGACCGAGAAATCTTTCTGCGCGCCGACAAGAGCGTTTCCTACGGCTTCGTCGTCGAAGTGATGTCCGAAATCCGCAAGGCGGGAATCGACAAGCTCGGCATGATCACCGAACCGCCCGAGGCAGTCAAATGACTTCCCGGGAGTTCCAGAAAAGCTCCTCCGGCAGCAACGGCACCTCCTGCAACATGTTTTTTGCGTCACTGGCCCTTCACCTGATCGTCTTTGCCGCTATCGTCATCACCGTTCCGGGCACATCAAAGCAGCTCACTTTCGTCGCTCCTTATTCCGTGGCGCTGGTCGGCCCCGAAATACTGCGGCCGCAGCGCGAAACAGGCACGGCGCGCAAGGTTGACGCCTCCGTCACGGGCGGCCCCGTCATTTTGAAGCGCAGCACGGTGACGGCCGACAAAACTACGCAGGCACTCCGGAAACAAGAGGAGGACAGATCTCAAATTGAAAAGGCGATTGAGGCCATACGTGAAAAAGAGCAATCCCGTGTGCAGGCTGGAAGCCCGGCAGGCGCCCCCTCCGGAGACATGTCGCGGCTGGATGAATACAGCCGTTTTGTCTGGCTGAAAATCAAACAGAACTGGACTCTGCCCGCCTCACTCATGCCGGGGGAAAGCATCACCACCGTCATCGAGGCGCGCATCGGTCAAAGCGGCGCCCTGGAACACGCGGGCTTTGAAAAACGATCGGGAAACCGCTATTTTGATGACTCCGCGCTGCGGGCCGTACAGAAATCCGCCCCCTTCCCGCCTCTTAAGGGCTGGACGGACAGGCGCGTCATTGAAATCGGCATCCGCTTTCATTCCGACGAATTTCGCTAAACAGACAGAAAGGATTACAGGCTTTCGTGAACTCAAGACTTTTTTCCGCAACGGCCATTGTCTTTATATTTTTATGCATCGTCTGGCAGCAGACGGCAACGGCCAAAGTCTACATCGACATCAACGAGCCGGGCTTCAGACAGTTTCCGATTGCCGTTTGCGATTTCGAAAACAAAAGTACGTTGATCACTGCCGGCGACGGCGTGAACGAGCAAATCGCCGCAGATGTCAGATTCTACCTCGGCCTGACCGGCATCTTTGAACTTCTCGATAAAAACAGTTTTCTCGACGGGACGGAGCCGGGCCGGCCGGAGATAATCCGCTTCCCCGACTGGTCGCTCATCGGCGCGGATTTCCTGCTGCGCGGGGACGCGGCAATCGCAGACGGACGCCTCACGGCACAGGCGCGTCTGTACGATATCGCGCGCGCGCGGGTTATTTTTCAGAAAAAATACAATGGGCACTCAGGCGATGTGAGACAAATTGCCCGCGCAATCTCGTCTGACATTCTGCTTGCGCTCACCGGCGACGAAGGCGACTTCAACACGAAAATCGCGCTGGTGATAAAAAAGAAAAACGCCTCCGACATCTTCAGTATAAATTACGACGCCACAGGTCTTAAGCCTGTAACCTCCCATCAGAGCATTGTCACCTCGCCGCGCTGGTCACCCGACGGCCGCTACCTGGCTTTCACCTCATACAAAGAAGGCCGTCCGGCGGTCTATCTGCGCCATCTGCCGACGGGAAGGGAAAGGAAGGTGGCGGCCTTCCCCGGTCTGAATATGTGCGGCTCATTCTCACCGGACAGCAAAAAGCTTCTTTTGACGCTGAGCAAAGACGGCAATGAAGAAATTTATGCACTCGATGTGGAAAGCATGAAGCTCACCCGCCTGACAAACAACTATGCCATCGACGTGTCTCCCGCCTGGTCGCCCGACGGGAGAAAGATTGCTTTCGTTTCCAACCGTTCGGGCACGCCACAGATATTTGTCATGGACGCCGGCGGCGACAATGTAAACAGGCTCACTTATGAAGGCAACTACAACACGTCTCCTTCCTGGTCCCCCCGGGGGGACAAAATCGCCTACGAAGGGCTCATCAACCGGAAATATCAGATTTTTACCGTGGACATGCAGGGCAACAACCCGGTGCAACTTACTTTCGATGAAACGGACAACGAATACCCGTCTTGGTCCCCCTCCGGCCGCCAGATAGTTTACAGCTCCCACCGCGGCGCGAAAACCCGCATCTGCATCATGAACGCCAACGGCCAGAACACACGCATCCTGTTCGAAGGAAAAGACCATCTCGCCATGCCGTCGTGGTCGGGTCGGCCTGACACCGTCGATTAGTGAGTGGCGAAAAGCTTGCAACTTTGAGGTGATTGGAGCTTTAGCAGAACAACATACTGTATTTATTTATATTTTGTATATTTATGTTGACGCTGGCAGGTAAATTGTGCTTATCTGTACCGAGTGTTCTAAACAAATCGTTCATTAACGAAAGGAGGAAGTCATGAGAAGGTATTTCACACCTGCAGTAATAGTCATGGTGTTGGCATTGAGTCTGATAATTTTTGGCGGTTGCGCGGAAAAACAGGCGGTGGTCAAAGATGAATCAGTTCAGTCACAGCCGGCTGCACCCCCGGCGCCGGCTCCGGCCCCGGCAACCGACGATGAGGCCGCACGCAAGGCACAGGCGGCAAGAGAGGCGGCGGCAAAACGCAACGCGGCAGCCCTTGCGGCGCTCAACATTCAGAATATCTACTTTGACTTCGACAAATCAAATATCCGTCTCGACGCCCGCGAGATACTCAAAACCAACAGTGAAATCTTCCTGAAAAACAGCGGCTCCAAAATCATCATCGAAGGCCACTGTGACGAGCGCGGCACGGCCGAATACAACATGGCCCTGGGCGAAAGACGCGCCGAGGAAGCCAGACAGTATCTGATCAACCTCGGTATCGATGCCTCCCGCATGCAGACCATCAGCTATGGCGAAGAGCGGCCGCTCGATCCCAGCAGAACAGAGGAGGCCTGGGCGATAAACAGGCGCGCCGAATTCATCCTCGAATAGGAAGGTAAGGACGGGGCATTGAAGATAACCTCAAAGCTAGTTCTTCTGGCGGCTGTTTTCGCGGTTTGCGGATGTGCCACGTCATCCGACATCAGAGCCTTGCGTGCGGAGCTCAATCAGCGTATGGACGAGAAAGTGTACGCCGTTGACGCCCGCATGGAGGCGCGGGCCGCCAAACTTCAGCGAGAACATGAAGATCAAGTGACGGCGCTCGCTGCCATCCGCAAGGGTCACGCCAACACCAGTGCGGATTTTGCCGAAATCCGCGACCAGCTCCAGCAATTGCGCGGCCAGATAGAAACGCTGAAAAAGGAAGCAGTCGCGGAGACACCTAAAGATGACGAGTTGAAGTCCAGAATCGATGCGCTGGCAATGAAAATCAGTTTCATCGAGAATTTTCTGGAAATCGGCAAGAAGGACACCCCCAACGATTTCAACGAACCTGCGGCCACCAAAGACCCGGGTGGGTCCGACAAGGCAAGCGCCTACGCGGCCGCATATCAGACCTTTAAAAACGGCAATTACAGCAAGGCCAGAGAGGCTTTTCAGGAATTCCTGGCTGCCTACCCCTCAGGAGAGTATGCCGACAATGCCCAGTACTGGATCGGCGAGTGCTACTTTTTTGAAAAGCACTACGAAAAGGCGATTCTGGAATACGAAAAGGTTACCAAAAAATTCCCCAGCAGCAACAAGGTGCCTTATGCCCTTGTAAAGCAGGCGCTTTCCTTTCAAAACCTGGGCGACAAGGCCAGCGCCAAACTGCTTTTGCAGCAGGTCATCAAGGACTATCCTGACACAAGCCAGGCACGTGTCGCCCGCTCCAAACTTCAGGAACTGCGCTGAAGCACATGATTCTTGAAAGGGGCTCCATCCGGAGCCCCTTTTTTTGACCTGCCCCCCGCTTCCCCCTTCCTGAACCAAAGTTATCCGCCGGACTAAAGAACCCTTTACCGCGTTGCGTCCCCTTCCAACCCGCCTGTTCCTCCATCTATCA
>JAAYKU010000079.1 GCA_012522275.1 Smithella sp. | reverse complement strand
GATGAATCTATATGTTTTTAGATGAATTACCGTGACAAGAGCACGGATAAACTATGCCGGCCATACGGCGGCGCGGTTGAAATTTAGATTTGCCGATTGAATATGAATGTGCTAGCAGAGGCACTAATGATTTTTATCATGGGAGATGTTAAATGTCACAAGCAGTTACACCTTATCTGGAGATGTCGCAGGCAATCATGGAGGCCGGCGGTGAGGCGCTGAAAAAATGCTATCAGTGCGGCACCTGCTCGGGAACCTGCCCCTGGACGCCGATTACACATTTCAACATCCGTCAACTTATCCGCTTCGGCCAGATGGGCCTCGACGGCATTGAAGAGTTCATGTGGGGCTGCTCGACATGCAAATTCTGCGTGGATCGCTGCCCGCGGGGCGTGGAAATCATCGATGTCGTCACGGCCATCCGCAATGTTTACAGCGGCGGGGGCATGCTTCCGCAGAGCCTGCGTGCTTTTGTCGGCTCCCTTTCCGCCCGCGGCAACCCCTGGTCCGGCGATGAGGACAAGCGCAACGACTGGGCGCAGGGAAAATACCCGCTTTATACGGAGGGCATGGACTATCTGTTTTGGACCTGCTGCACAATCTGCTACGACCCGCGCAACACGAGACTGGCCAAAGCGACAGCGGAAATTCTCAATCTTGCCGGCGTAAGCTGGGGCATTCCTTCGTTGGAGGTCAACTGCTGCGGTGAAAGCCTGCGTAAAGTGGGAGATATGGAACTTTTCGAGCGCCTCCGCGACAAAAATCTGGACTACTTCAAATCAGTCGGCGCCTCCAAGATTATCACCGTCTCGCCTCACTGCATGGTGTCCTTTAAAAAAGATTACGGTGTGGAGTGTGAAGTTCTTCATCTGAGCGAGCTGATCGCAAAACTGATCAGCGAGGGAAAAATCACGCCCCAGAAGGATTTTGGCGGTCTGAAAGTGACCTATCACGACCCGTGCTACCTGGGTCGTCACGGCGGCGTTTACGATGCGCCCCGTGATCTTCTCAAAGCGATTCCGGGTCTGGATTTCGTCGAAATGGAACGCACGCGCGAGCAGAGCATGTGCTGCGGCGGCGGCGGTGGCGGGTTATGGATGGAAAAGGCCAAAGGCGAGCGCCTCAGCGATGTACGCATGGAAGAAGCGATGGGCACGGGCGCGGCGGTTCTGGCGACTGCCTGTCCTTATTGCATCGCCATGTTTGAAGACAGTGTCCGGACGCTCAACGTCGATGAACAGATTAAAGTACGGGATGTGACCGAGCTTCTTTTGGAGAGCCTCAATATCAGCGTGGACGAACCGGTTGTCGATACATGCGCCTTATAGTCTGAAAGAATATTCCCGCCGGATGCAGAGCACCGGCGGCAGGAACATGAGTTTTTAAGACATATAGCCAGGAGATACTATGAGCAGAATTGGTGTTTTTGTTTGCCACTGCGGTTTGAATATAGCCAAAACAGTAAGGGTGAGCGAACTGGCCGAGTTCGCCTCCACTTTGCCGGATGTCGTCGTCGCCAAGGACTACAAGTTCATGTGCTCCACGCCCGGCCAGGAAATGATCGCCAATGACATCAAAGAGCACAGGCTGGACCGTGTGATCGTCACCGCCTGTTCGCCCCTTATGCATGAGCAGACCTTCCGCAAGGTGCTGGCGGCTTCCGGTTTGAATCAATACCTGCTGAGTATCGTGAATATCCGGGAGCAGGTCTCCTGGGTCACAAATGATATTGACGTAGGGACGGCCAAAGCCAAGGCCCTGTTAAACGGAGCAATCAACCGGGCCAGACTGCTGGCGCCGCTGACCTCGCGTGAGATTGACGTGAATCCGGATGTGATGGTCGTCGGCGGCGGTATCGCCGGCATTCAGGCCGCACTGGAGCTGGCCAATACGGGCAAAAAAGTTTATCTGGTCGAAAAGAACTCGACCATCGGCGGCCACATGGCGCAATTTGACAAAACCTTCCCCACGCTGGATTGCTCGGCTTGCATACTGACGCCGAAGATGGACAGTGTGCTGCAAAATAAAAACATAGAGCTTTTGACCTCTTGCGAGGTCAGCGAGGTCAAAGGCTTTGTCGGCAACTTCGACATCACCATCCGTCAGAAGGCCCGCTACGTCGATCATGACAAGTGCAACGCGTGTATGGCCTGCATGCAGAAGTGCCCGGGCAAAGGCATATCCGAATGGGATGAAGGCCTGGTCAAGCGAAAAGCGATATACATTCCCTTCCCGCAGGCCGTTCCACAAAAGCCGGTTATCGACCGGGAGGTTTGCACTTATTTCCTCAAGGGCAAGTGTCGTCTGTGTGAAAAGGTCTGTGAGCAGAAGGCGATCGATTTCGAACAGCAAGATACATTTGTTACAGTGAAAGTCGGTGCCGTGATTGTAGCCACCGGTTATGACCTGATGGACACAAGGCCTCTGGTGCAATACGGCTATGGCAGGTATCCGGGCGTCTATAACGCGCTGGAGGTGGAGCGGCTTTTCAATTCCTCGGGTCCGACCGCAGGCAAAGTGACGCTGCGTGACGGCAGCGAGCCGCAGGCCATCGCCATTTTGCACTGTTTCGGCAGCCGCGATAAAAACAACTACGAACACTGCAGCCGTGTGTGCTGTATGTATTCGCTGAAATTCGCGCACCTGTTC
>JAAYKU010000078.1 GCA_012522275.1 Smithella sp. | reverse complement strand
TTGCCCGTCTGGTTGTCGCAACGGGCATCGAAAATCGCGAACCGACGGGCGTCGCCGATTCATTTCCCGCTTCCGTCGGCAAAGTTGTCTGCTTTCTGGAGGCAGTGAACATCGCCGCTGATGTGCAAGTAACCTTTGCCTGGATTCATGAGGGCAATGTTGTTTTGAGCACCCCCCTGCAGCTCAGGGCGGGCCCCCGTTGGAGAACCAATGCTGACAAAAACCTGTACGACATGAAAGGCGCCTGGCGGGTTGAAGTCAGGGATGCTTCGGGCAATGTTGTAAAAGACGTCTCTTTCACAGTGGAATAAAAAGCACGAGCTAAAAAGCCTCCGGCTTTGAGCCGGAGGCTTTTATCATCCGGGCTTATTTTTTAAGCAGATCCCTGATTTCAGTAAGCAGTTCCTGGTCTTTGGTCGGAGCGGGCGGAGCCTCTTCCTTGCTTTTGACAATTAACCCGATAAATTTCACAATAAATATGTACAGAGCCAGCGCGATAATTAAAAAATTCACAATCTCCCCGATAAACAATCCGTAGGGAATCTCTTTGCCGTTCACCACCAGTTTCCATCCGAGATACCCCTGCTCACCGGGCATAATCAGGCTGATCAGGGGCATAATGATGTGCTTCACCAGCGAATCGACGATTTTCCCGAATGCCGCGCCGATGATGACGCCGATTGCCAGATCGACCACGTTGCCCTTAAGCGCAAAGTTCTTGAATTCTTCCATCAATGCCGATGTTTTTTTTCCAATTCCCATAACCTCTCCTTTCTTTCCCTCTCTTTATTGCACTCTGGCCATTTCATCATAAATTTTCAATTCAATCGTGTAAAAAAAACTGTCATACTGCTCTTTTTTCAAAAGCCGGCGCAACTGCCAACCGTCTTTGGTCTGAAGTTCGGTCACTACGGTCAATCTCACCTCAGACTCCTTCCAGTTCAACTGCCGCACATGTGCGGTGGTTTTTGTACGCCAGTTGTCTGAAACGACATAATCCGAATTGACCCTGCCGTTGGCGAAATCGATGGAAACATTTTTACCGATTTTTTTCTCTTCCAGCACTGCGGCAATGGCCGTCAGAACAATTTTTTCCTTGGCTTCATAAACATGCCTGTGCTCTTCCGGCTCGGACAGAACGGGCGAACCGATAAATCCCATTGAGCCGAACTGCTGCACACATGCACTCAGAATTGCCGCCACAAAAAAAACAAACACACTTGTAAATATTTTTTTCATCATCCAGAACCTCATGTCGGTTGAAAAACGCTATTTGTTGTTTCCGTTAACCCACCAGTCGCTTTTTTCCTTAAACCACCAGTGAGACGAATCGGTCCGGATGATCCGATCGGCCAATTTCTTGCCCTCTGCGGTCGTCAGCCTCTGCAGCGCGTATTTAATCCACTCATCGGAATATTTATTGCCCAGATCTCCATATTCTTTTAACTGCAGAATCAGCGAGATCTGATCCGCATCACGCGCCGCCTGTGACTCAGGCGTTTCCTTTGCGTTGAACTCGTCGATGGCCCGCTTTATGTCATCGCCGAAGAAAATACTTTCCGTCAATTCCCTAACCGCCTTTGCTTCGTCAACCTGAACGTATTTTTTATTGACATAGTTCATGTCTCCGGTGCGCGCTTCGGGCAAGTCATGCAATACGCACATCTTCAGCACCCGCAGCTCATCGAGCGACGGGTTTAAGCGACACAGGGCATAGCCGACAAAAACCGTTCTCAAAATGTGCTCTGCGACTGATTCCCTGCCGCTTCCCAGAAACTGGTAACCGCTGCGGGGTGTTTTGGCGAGCATGCCTGTTTCAAAAAGGAAATCCGCAATACCTTCCATTTCAGCCTTTCTTGAGCACCTTGACACGGTTGGCCATCATTTCAGAAATTTTTCGTATCTGCATCTGCAGTGAAGCGACGCTGTCCGGCCTGGAAGTCATGATTTTTTCAAGCTGCGCCCTCCAGTGCTCGAGAATCTCAACCTCATTTTCCTTCATTTTCTTTTCAAACCGCTCCTGATATTCCCTGATGAAAGCGGCGCTGGATGAATCGATATTCGCCACGTTGCCTCCTTGGAGTGATCTCTTTAGATTGGCGGGCATTATACCACCGGCGTACAAACATGCAACAAACATTTGCCAAATCAAAAATTGACACTCCGAACCAAATACTATAAGACAACACCGCAAAAATAATTTGAAGAACGGCATGAAAACGCTATGGGTTGCAAACCAAACTCTGAAGATATCGCAGGCGGGCAGGCTCTTATTGAAGGAGTCATGATGCGTCATGGCTCCAAAATCGCTGCTGCGGTCAGACGTCCCGACGGAGAAATCGTTTTCAAGGAGCGCGAACACATCCCGGTGACCAAACGCCACAAATTGCTCGGCCTGCCCTTTGTACGGGGAACAATCACTTTATTTGAAATGATGATTATCGGGATTCAGTTCTTAATGTTCTCCACAGAAGTTGCCTTATCGGAAGAAGAAAAAAAGCCGCAGGGCTGGGAAATGTATGTTTCGTTCGTTATCAGCTTTGCCGTAGCTATTTTCTTTTTTGTCATCGTACCGGCTTTTTTCTTCACCAGAATAAAATTTTATATAGACAGCCTGATTCTTTTAAACGTCCTGGAAGGGTGTGTGCGGCTGGGGATGTTTTTATGTTTTTTAGCCGCCACTTTGCTTTTGAGCGATATGCGTCGTGTCTATATGTATCACGGCGCCGAACATAAAACGGTTTTTGCCTGGGAGGATGGCCAGGAACTTACTGTCAGAAACGTCACAAAATATTCCACACGGCACCCGCGCTGCGGCACGAGCTTTATTCTTTTTGTGATGATCGTTTCCATTCTAGTGTTTTCCCTGCTGGGGCGTCCGGATTTTCTGCACAGGGTTTTGTACAAAATACTGCTGCTGCCCGTTGTCGCAGGCATTTCCTATGCAGCCATCCGCTTCACCGGAAAATACAGCCGTTTTAAACTCATACAGATCTTGAGCTGGCCGGGACTGGTACTGCAAAAGATAACCACGCGTGAACCGGATGCCGACCAGATAGAGGTTGCCATCGAGGCCATGAAAAAAGTCATTTAAAAAAGCGAGGGAAATCCGCCTTAAGATTCAAACCTTTTTCAAAATGATACGCCTCTCCCGGCATTCAGGACTCCCAATACCTGATTTGACTTTTTTTGCTGATTCAAGTAATTGAAACGATGCGTTTTATTCTTCAGACACTGCGGAGCGAACGGATGATTAATGGAAAATCCTGCCGGCTGTATTTATCGGCACTGGTGTTCATGCTCATCCTCCCGTGCCTGACTTTTGCGGCCGGAGAGGATACGGCCCAGCTCACTTTCAGAAAAACCGCCGTTTCACAGAAAAAATCACACCCCGATGCTTATACAGTGCGCCATGGGGAAGTGCTTTCCTCGATTATCCGCACAATCCCGGGGATTACGGAAAAAGACGTTCCCCGCTACTACCGCCTGACTCGTGAGCTCAACCCCGAAATCACGGATATCGACAAAATATACGCGGGGCAGACCATTATCCTGCCGACCGGACTTCCCGATTCAGGCAAAGGAGAAACGAACCGAGCTGCAAGCCGCGCCTATAAAATCAGAAAAGGCGATACTCTTTTGCGGATCGTTTACCGTGAAATGGGTGTCACCTCAAGGGCCTGGGATGCCGTCAGGGCCGTTCAGGCGGCAAACCCTCGCATTATCGACGTGAACAAAATTTACGAAGGACAGACAATATTGCTTCCTGAAGGCGGGGCCGCAATATTGCTGGCGGAAAGCCCTTCAGCCGCCGGCCCTGCCGTACCCGACCCTCAGGTTGAAAAAGCAGCACCTGAAGAAGCACCGGCCGCTCTTAAAGCTGAACCGAAAGGCGCCGTTGTTTTGCCGCCCGCCCAGCGGCTTGCCGCAATCAAGCACATCATTACCAAAATGAAGGGCAACATGATGACCAGCGGCAATTACTATCTACCTGTATCCGACACAGAGCAGCTGACCATCGATTGCTCCGTCATACCGGTGGTGGAACTCGACGGACGCACAACCGTATTTCTGGACACGGCAAGTCGCTCGAGTACTCCTCTGAAGAAGCTGATCAGCGAACATTGGAAAAATTATCACCTGATAAAAATAAACGATCAGGATGATATTATCATCGTGCTGAAAAAAATCTTCAAAAACACACCCGGTTACGAAATATCAAAAGCACAAAAACCCCTCGTCGCGGGTAGTGCGCCATCTGTGGAAATTGTGACGGACTGGGTCATCACCAAAAAAATCTCCCGCTCTTCTTCACACGATATGCTGGGCATACGTTTTGTCGGCCCGAACGATGCGCTGCTGCCGCGGGCTGTCGTGAACTATGTCGCCGGGCATTCTCTGGCAATTGTAGAAGTATCCCCGGAAAAGGGCATTGTTGAAAAACCGCAGGAAATATACTCCCTGCCGCCTGTTGTCACTCTACCTTCCTCTCCCTGCGTGGATTTTGCCTGGGCTCTTATCACGCATCTGAACATTCAGGCAGAAAGAAACATTGATGTCCGTACTTTCAATATAGACCAAGACGGGTTCAATCTCTCCGTAAAAGCCGACATCTCGGTGACTGACAACGATCGGAGGACTCTTGTTTTTGCGCGCACTCTTCCCGAACAGTTCATTGAAATTCTTCAAAAGACTGGTGATAAGCTGATTTTTCTGTCTGACGATGCCGATCCTGCCGCGAACATGGAAAGAATTCTCAAGGGGATGAATCTGGTTTATACAACCGGCTATTTCAACTTTTCAGGACCGGACAAAAATCAGGCGCCTTATCACTTCGGCTTCATGGGCACAAAAATCAAAACAGACAAAAATATCTATATCGTGAATTTCGACCTCAATCGCGAACTGCGCGGTCTTTTGCACGAAACCTGGGAGGCGGAAATCGTACAATACTGAACGCACAGCACGTCGGCCCCGGCTTTTGCCGGAAATCATCATATAGTTTCCACACAGATTTCGCTCTTTATATTTAATTTTCTTTTCGCCCGAGTTGTTGCGAACAAAGGCTCTAAAGCAAAAAGGCTCTTGAAGACATGACCAAAGCGATAGCCCTTTTTTCCGGGGGGCTCGACAGCATACTTGCCGTCAGGCTCGTACAAAAACAAAATATAGATGTAACCTGTCTGGCGCTGACCAGTCCTTTTTTCGATGCCACCAAAGCAAAGGCGGCGGCCCTGCAGGCCGGCCTGCAGCTCGTGGTCAAGGACATCACCGGTGAATATCTGCAGATGTTCGCCTCTCCCCGTTACGGCTTCGGTAAAAATATGAATCCGTGTATCGACTGCCACACGCTTATGATTAAAGTCGCAGGCAGAATGATGGAAGAGACGGGTGCCGATTTTTTGATCACGGGCGAGGTGCTCGGCCAGCGGCCCATGTCTCAAAACCGTCAGTCGATCAATCTGGTCGCCAAAAATTCAGGCTACGGCGACTTCACGCTGCGGCCTCTTTCGGCCAGGCTGCTCGATCCTGTCAAACCGGAACGAGAAGGAGTGATTGACCGCTCGATGTTGGAGGGAATTTCCGGACGCGGCCGCAAGGACCAGATGCGCCTGGCCCGGCTATTCGGCATCAGTGATTATCCTCCACCCGCCGGCGGCTGTCTTTTGACCGACCCGATATTTACCAGACGCCTCAAAGAAATGATGCAGCATGAAAAGATCAACTCGCCCAGGCAATACGAGCTTCTGAGGTTCGGCCGTCATTTTCGTGCGCCGGATGGCGCGAAAATCATTGTCGGACGCAATGCGGCAGATAATGACGCCCTGCGGCAGTTGGCCTGCGCCTCAGACCTCACCTGCAGCATGGCGGGGCGCCCCGGCCCTTTTGTGCTGGTTCCCGCCGGTGATGAATCATCCAAACCGCTCGCGGCCGCCCTTTGCGCCCGCTATGCCAACGCGCCTGAGAATGTCGAAGCTGAGGTTCTTTGCCACCGCGCGGGTCTTTCCGGGATAATCCGCATAAGCCCCCTGGCAAAGGAAAAATGCGCGCAACTGATTATCTGAACTTTGTTTTCCCGCCTGCGTCATGCTGCGGGCGCAGAAGATCAAAAACTGTCTTAACCGGATTGAAAACCATGAGGGGCAGCTCGACAAAAACGGAATTCCAGTACGCCATGCTGCCGTTCCATAAGCCGGGGAGTTCCTGGGCCAGGAGCTTTCTGCCTTTTTCCATTTTTTCGGCAATCAGATAGGCGTTACGATCAACGTACTTTTCCAGGTCGAATTTCTTCCCGCGAAAATCCCTGATACAGCACACCATGTCCACCGGGTTGAAAAATTCCGATCCATACCAGATCTTCTGCTGGCGTTTGTCTTTTGGATGGACATGCGCCGCTTCCACAATCTGCACACGTGGAGTTGCGTCTTCTCCCTCGACCCAGAAAGGCCCCCCACCCGGCTCGCCTTCATTGCGCACCATGCCGCAGACACGCAGCGGCCGGTTCAAAAGAGCAATCAGCTTTTTTCTCCGGCGTGCCGGCGTCCAATCTGAAAAATCGGGTGGCAGCGAGCCGTTGAGTTTCTCACAGAAAAAGTCGGCATATTTTTTTATTTTATCTTCCGGAAGCGCGCCTTTGTCCAGCTCTTCCAGCATGGAAAACACTGATTGCTGCATATGTATCGCCACACCGCCCAGCATCTTTTTATAAGACAGAATTTTTTTCAAAAGACGACGCGGTACGACATTGTCAATATTCTTCAGAAAGATAAAGTCGGCATCGAGGGCCTGGAGATTTTTCAAAAGAGCGCCATGGCCACCCGGCCTGAACACCGGCTTTCCCCCTTCATCGTAGAAGGGGCTCAAGTCCTCATTGACCGCGATGATGTTTGTGGAAGGCGACTGAATCGACAGCTGTGCTTTCAACCGTACGCCAAACTCCTGCTCCAGGGCGGGCCTGACCCGACGCAGCGCGGCACGGATTGCACGTGCGTGCTCTTCCGACACGGTCAGATGCACACGAATACGTCCGGACGAATCACGCAGATAGGCGGCCGCCTCGACCAGATGTTCTTCGAGCGCCGTGGCAACGGCGTCTTTCGTATAGGCGTGAAAGTGGATCAGGGCCTTGGGCAGCCAGCCGTAGTTGAGTCCTTTCTTCGTCAGAATATATGACAGGAGCTTTTGCGTATTTTTATTTTTGAAGTACAGTCGGGCTGTTTCATCTCCTTTCAGCAAAGGTGCGAAAGGCATTTTTTCCAGATTCCGGTAAAAGTCTTCTTCCTTTGCGTAATCTGCAAAGCCCCCCTCACTATGTGCCTGAAACCATTCGGCGAACATGCGGCTGGCCGCGCCCGAGGCGGGAACAAATTTGAGCATCGTGCAACTTTTTGAATACTTCTCGAACAGACTGATGAATCTCTTTTGAGCTGCAAGCGTCACGGACATGATACCGTCTCCCGCCGTGCAGGGCCGGAGCAAATGAAGACTCACCGGCCCCTGAAGATAAATCTTCAACTGCCCTTCCACATCTTGCCGGGTAAGGCCTGTCCTTTTTGCCTGTTCAATATCTTTTTTAGAAAGACAATAAGTGTTTTTCATATATATCCTGTTTGTGAGTAACCAAAAGCGCCTCCGGTATGCGATGATTAATTAAATATTTCAGACCCTGTCCGTTCTATCTCACGAATGTGTCGTAAATGCCTACCGCCATGATAACGATAATCAGAACCGGAACGACATAACGGATCAGCCACACCCATATTTTCACTATACTTGAGGCCTTGCGTCCCCTGCCGACTTCACGTGCGGCGCGCGTCCCTCCCCAGACATAGCCGGTGAAAACAGCGGTTAAAATGCCTCCGAGAGGCAGAAAAATACTGTTGGAAATCCAGTCATAGGTGTCGAGCATGTCCATCCCCAGACCGGGAAAGGAAAAACCTTTCAGCAGGCTGTAGCCCAGGGATGCGGGAATACCTACTATGAAAACGGCAATGCCCATGCATACAGCGGCCCTGCGGCGCGACCATCCTTTTTCGTCAATCAGCCAGGCGGTTACGACCTCCAGAAGAGAGATGGCGGAAGTCAAAGCGGCAATGCCCAGCAGAAAGAAAAAAAGAACCCCGAAGAAGCCTCCCAGAGGCATCTTCGCAAACACCGCCGGCAGCGTAATGAAGGCAAGCCCGGGACCGGCGCCTGGCTCAAAGCCGAGGGCGAAAATCGCGGGAAACAGCGCCAGTCCGGCCAGCAAAGCTATGCCCGTGTCGAGCCCGGCGACCCATGCGGCGCTGCCGGTTATTTCGTCTTTCTTGCGCAGATAGCTTCCGTAGGTCAAGATAGCACCCATACCGATACTGAGCGAAAAAAACGCCTGTGACAGGGCAGCCAGAACAGTCCGTCCGGTAACTTTGCCGAAATCAGGCTTCAGGTAATAAACAAGTCCTTCGCCAGCACCGGGAAGTGTTATGGATCTGACAATGAGAACCAGAAGCAGGACAAAAAGAACCGGCATTAAGATAGTTGACCAGCGCTGAATACCGTTGACCACGCCTGCCGCGATGATGGCGACGGTTAAAACCACAAACAGGCCCTGCCAGACAATCGGCTCCACGACACTGCTGATGTGTTCCCTGAATGCCAGGGCATGGTCCATCCCCGGCGATGCGGCGGCAAGGACAACCTTGTAAATATAGGCAAAAGACCAGCCGGCGACAACCGCGTAATATGATAAAATGAAAAAGCCGGTAAAAACGGCCAGTGCGCCTGTAAGCCACCAGGGGCTCTGCGGTGCGAGTCTTTTAAATATGCCCACGGGGTCGCTTTGCGCTTTGCGCCCCAGCGCCATTTCATTTACCAGAAGCGGGTATCCCAAAAGCAGGACCGCTATTAAATAGATAAGAATAAAAGCCGCGCCCCCATGCTCGCCCGTCATATAGGGGAAACGCCAGATATTGCCCAGCCCGATGGCGGAGCCGGCGGCGGCAAGGATGAATCCCGCGCGGCTTTGCCAGTGTTCACGATTTTTCCCTGAATTGTCCATACATACTCCGGCCCTGCGCCATTCACTCCTCGAGCCGTCTTAAATTCCGTCAGCGCATTTCAGGACATGTGATGAACAAATCAGCGCTTCAGCTCATCACGGATGGCGATGCCGATATCTTTCATCATGTAGGGTTTTCTGATATAGGAGCCCGCCCCCAGCTTCTGCGCCTCGCGCACCCGCTGCGTTTCGGCGTAGCCGGAAACGATAATGGCTTTCTGGAGCGGGTTTATCTCCAGAACTCTACGGTAGGTTTCCAGCCCGTCTATTCCGGGCGTCATGATCATGTCCAAAACAAGAATATCCGTCTTGTTTTCCTTCAAATACTCCAGTGCCTCTTCTCCGCCGGAAACAGTGTGCACTCTGTAGCCGAGCCTGGTCAGAATAGCAGAGGCCACGTTTCTCTGCTCTTCGACATCGTCCACGACCAGCAATGTTTCCCCATTTCCCGCGTATTCATCTTTGAGCTCTTTTTTCTGCGACGGATTCTTTTCATCGCGCGTTACAGGAAAATAAAGGGTAAATATAGACCCTTGTCCCTCATTGCTTTCTACATCAATATACCCTCCATGGTCCTTGACCGTTCCCCAGACGATGGCCAGCCCTAGGCCGGTACCGCTTCTTCCCATGGTTTTGTTTGTGTAAAAAGGTTCGAAAATCTTTTCCTGCGACTCTTTCGGGATGCCCTTTCCTGTGTCGCTGACGGACAAAATTACATAGTCCCCTTCCCTGATGTCATCATAACCTCTGACCGGAGTGTCCAGATAGCAATTATATGTACGTACGGTGACCGTTCCCCGGCCGGTGATTGCTTCGGCCGCATTTGTTACAAGGTTGATCATGGTTTTTTCCAGATGGACCACCGAACCCCTGATATCGAGAAGGTCCGGATGATATTGCGTGGTGAAAGTGACCTGAGGGTGATTTTCTTTTAATTTTTCCCATATCGTCGTTTTGAGCAGGGCGGAAGCAACGCTGTTGAGATTGATCACCTCGGATGTCGTGACCCCCCTTCTGGCCAGCGTCAGAAGATCCTGAACAATCGCCGCCATCCGGCTGGTGGATTGCATTATTTTTTCAACATTGCTTCTGGCCGGATGACCGGCGGGAAGCTCCATCATTAAAAGCTCCGAGTAGCCGGTAAGCCCACCTAAGACATTGTTGAGATCATGGGCAACCCCGCCGGCCATTCTTCCTAACACCTCCATCTTTTCTGCACGGTTGAGCCGCTCCTTGAGACTCTGTTTTTCTTTTTCCGCATCTTTATGATTTGTTATGTCGCTGTAGAGAATCTGAAACTGTGACTCGCCGTTCCACAATATTTCCTTACGAAATGCCTGCAGGTGGCGGATCTGCCCGTCTTTACGGTAAATGCTGATCTCATACTCCGGGGTCACGTACTCTCCCGCCTGCCTTCTTTTTCTCCTTTCGAGAAATTGCAGATAACTCTCCGGCGTGTAGCGCTCCATGGCGGACCTGCTGCGCAGTTCGTCAACGCTGTCGAACCCGTAGATGTCCAAAAGAGCCTGATTGGCATAGATTGTGTCTCCGCTTACGGAAACAATCCGTGCTCCGAGCGGCGAGTCGTCAAGTGAACGGCGGAAGTTTTCCTCACTTAACTTCAGCGCCTCTTCCGTCTTTTTGCGGGCCGTGACATCGATGGCCACACCTGCGAAACCGACGGGCCTGCCGTAGGCGTCTCTGCGCAACAGTGACGATATCTCAAAACTGACGATGCTGCCGTCTTTTTTGATAAATTTCGTTTCTATCCCCTGTCGCGGCACGCCGGTTTTAAAAACCTGGTTGAAGTCCCGGAAGAACTGTCCAGACGTCTGAGGATCCTGAAATAATCTGTAATTTTTCCCGATCACCTCTTCGGCTTCGTAGCCGAGACTCCGGCACAGGGCATCATTGATAAAAGTGAAGTTGCCGGCGAGATCTCCCTCATAATAAGCCTCTTGCAGTCCTTTGATTATGCCGCGGTATCTTTTTTCGCTCTTTATGAGCTCTTCTTCCATTTTTTTGCGGTCCGTGATATCGCGTGAGCTCAAAATAGCGGCGGTCATCCTGCCCGTGTCGTCCCGCAGAGCGTCCCCGACCGTTTCAAGCCAGATGTAATGGCCGTCCGCGTGCCTGACCCTGTATTCCACAACAGTTGCCTCGCCGTCGGCAACCGCCTCTGAAAACATTTTTCTGCATCTTTCCAGATCATCGGGATGCACGATGTCGAAAACGGACTTATCGAGACGGTCCTCCTGCTTATAGCCAAGTTTTTTGTAATGTGAAGGGCTCTGATATAAATTGACTCCCTGCAGGTCCGTCACTCTGATCATATCGGACATATTGTTAGTGATCAGGCGTAAAAGCTCTTCGTTTTTTCTCAGCGATTCCACCGCCTGCCGGCGGCTGGAGCTGTCAGTGAAAAACCCCACATTGAACTTTTCTCCTCCAATGACAAAGTCGGCCTTGCGGATATCGTTATAAAAAACAGTGCCGTCTTTGCGCAGGCAGGGAATATCATAAACCCTGGCCTTCTGTCCTGCGACCATGGCCTGAAATTCATCCATTACACGGACAAGCGCCTCGTGTGGATGAATATCCTCCAGTCGCAACTTCAGAAATTCTTCTTCTTCATATCCGAACATGGCGCATACGGCGGGATTCACATAGGAAAAGCGCCGCGCTCCCGTATCGACAATCAGAATACCATCAGCAATGGCGGCGAAAAGCATTTTATAAGCGGACTCCATCCCGTCAGGGGCAATGTCCGCCTTGTTTAAAGCGGAATTTGCCAGCTTCGACGCCGCCTCCCGTTCAGAATGATTATTCATTTAGTGGGGCCTCTTTCTTAAGCAATAACTGCTGAAACCATAATGTTTTATGAGGCGTGTAAGTTATAGGATTCACTTCAATATGTCAAAACAAAAATGGAAAAAATGAAGCTGGATGGCCTGATAGTTTTTTTTCGCGCCGGGATGCGCCTGAAAAAGCTCATCTCCACCTCCACAAGATACCATCTTTGTCCGCCTCCTGCTTCAGATAACCGCGGATCACAAAATCGCGGATGGTGTTTTCAATAATATGCGGGTCACCCGATATTTCGGCTTTCATCCTGTCCGCCAGCACCTTGACGGCCGTTTCCGGCCCTCCGTTCAACTCATGCGCACCGATAAAACCGGACTTTTCAATCAGATCCTGTTTCAAAATAGCATAAGTGACATTCATCCTGTAATGGCCCTCGACACGCAGATCGTCGTAGGAGGTATTTTTCCCCGTTTTATAATCGTCAATCACTTTCTGCCAGTGGCCGTTCATTTCATTTTCATAAACAGCGACAAAATTTCTGATATCATCCGGGCTGACTCCGGAGGTGCGTACAATAGCGTCGTTGGCGTCATATTTTGACCAGTCGCGTGTGAGGATTTTCAGATCGTAGCGCTCCACCTTTTCACATACGGTGGTTCCGGGGAAAGGGGCCAGATAATGATAACCGAACAGTATTTCCAGTGATTCGGCAAACTCCGCCGTCTGCCTGAGCGTCTCTTTTGTTTCACCCGGCAGCCCCACCATGAAAGACGCATGCGGCATCATGCCTGCCTGTTTACACATCCTGATGGCCTGCCTGGCCTGTTCGAGCGTAATCCCCTTGCGGACTCTTTTGAGCATTTCCGGTGAACCGGACTCCACACCGAAGCTGATGCTGTCGCAACCTGCCTGTGCCATGGCGTCAAACATTTCCTGGGTAACCGTATCGACACGGGCAAAAGCGCTCCAGGCGAGCTTCAGGCCCCTTTGCCTCATCAGGCCGCAGATCTCTTTCACCCGCTGAGTGTCCGAGGCAAACAGATCGTCGGCGATATTGATGCGGTCAAACCCCAGCTCCATGATCTGCCCGATTTCATCGACCACCAGTGAAGGATTCCGGCGCCGCACCTTCGCGCCGACCATTTTCCGCCCCAGGCAGAAAATACAGCCGTGCGGGCAGCCGCGCCCCGTAATCATGCTTACCGGATAGCCCAGTGCCAGATAGCGCGAAACGGGCAGAAGACTGCGCGCGGGAAGAGGAAGGCGGTCAACATCCGCTATGAAGTCCCTTCTGCCGTTGTTGACAATCTCATCGCCCAGCCGGCAGGCGATGCCGCGGATGCCGCGCCATTTATTTTTCCGGCGGATATGCGGGGCGAATTCCAGAATCGTGTCGTCCGCCTCTCCGATAAAAATCACCTCGATTTCCGGAAAAGTACGCAAGGTCTCCTCAGCGGTGAAAGACACATGCGGCCCGCCCATCATGGTGACGATATCCGGATCGATGCTTTTGACGTCTTTCAGAATGAACTGCGCGTCGTAAAAATTCATCGTGACCGAGCCTGCACCAACGGCATCCGGCCGGAATTCGGCCAGCTGCGCGGCCAGATTCTGTTTTGAATAGCCGGAAATGATATAATCAAAAATACGGACTTCGCAGCCCGCCGCCTCAAATGCGGCGGCGACATATGAAATACCCAGAGGCGGCGATGGAAATTCCTCCAGAGGATAGGGGGAAGCAATAATCGCGACGCGCATGACTAGTCTCCTTTGCGCGGGAAGATGATGGAACGGATCCAGCCCAGCATTGAATTTTTCTCCCTCATGATCCTTTCCACGGTATCAAAATATTCATTCATTTTAAGCGGGTCGGACATCCATTGAGAGCGGGAACGGATCGGCCTGTGAGCATCGAGATACTTGATCACCGTCGCCGGATTGCCCGCAGCCACCGCATTGGCGGGAATATCCTTCACCACCACCGAGCCCGCTCCGATCACGGCGTTTTCACCTATTGTGACCCCTTTGCAGATCATGGCGCTGTCACCTATCCAGACATTCCTGCCGATGATGACCTCCCGTGTGGTTCCGACCTGCGCACTGCGATCATACAGATCATGCCAGTCCGCGTCACTGATGGAAACACTCTGCGCCAGCATGCAGTCATCACCGATAATGACGGCCGTGGCGGACTGAATTCTCGTTCCCGGGCACAGCAGGCAATGACTGCCGATTTCGATTTTTCCCGACTTGTCTCCTGCCGTCCAGGATGTCAGGCGGATACGTTTGTCCATCGTCGCAATCAAAGTGGTGTAGTCGCCCAGTGATATGGAACCGCCGTAAATCTCCACACCCCACGGTTTCATGAAAACCAGATTGCGGCCGAAGTGCTCGCACTGCGGAGCCAGAAAATGGTTTGCATACCATTTTTCAAATTTATGGCTTAATCTCTTAAGATAGTAGGGACGGTGATCCTTGCGCAAAATCTTTCTCTTTTCAAAATGAGTTGTCCTGCCGCTGGCACATCTGCAGGACTGTATGATCAATCATGTTTGAAAGCTAGGGTTGAGCGTCAGACCAGAAGCTGTGTTTGAACAAATCGGCCGCGGAAGTGATGTTACTGAGCGCATCACGTGCCAGCAGTACCGCCGCCGCCGTCCAGGCGGTTTTTTCTTCCGGCCAGATGACACTGTCGGGAAAGGTCACCCCCATCCAGTATGAGCCGTCGGCGTAATGCTTGTCGTCAAGCCAGCTCAGAATTGTCTTGGCGCGGGTATTGTCCCCGATGGCCGCCAGTGCAAGAACAAGTTCCGACGTTTCCGCCATCGTTACCCAGGGCCGGTCGCTCACACAGCGCACGCCCCAGTCGGGCACGACGAACTTATCCCAGAAGTGGTCGATGCGCTTGCTGGCCGCCTCGCCGGTAACCGCGCCGCACAAAACAGGGTAGTACCAGTCCATGGAAAAGCGTGATTTGATCATATTGAAAAGATCAGGCCGGCTCATGATGCATGCTCTCAGCCTTTCTCCGGCCCTTTGCCAGCCGGGACGTTTGATCCCCATTGTCCGGGCAATGGCCAACGCACACTTGAGGCTCATGTAAATCGAGCTGCAGCCGGTAAGCAGCGCCATTTTGTCCACTGCTCCCGCCTTGTTTCTTGCCCAGTAAATTTCTCCTTCCGGCGCCTGCAGGTCCAGCGCATACTGGATGCCGCGTGCCACGGCAGGCCACATCATTTCTAGAAAATCTGTCGCGCTGGTAATCAGATAATGATGGTACACACCGACAGCGATATATGCGGCGAAATTTGATTCTTTAGTTGAATTGATGACACTTCCGTCTTTGGTTTCCGACCACCAGCTGCCGTCCGGAAGCTGCGTGGCGGCAAGCCATTTATAGGCGCGTTGTGCCTGCTCGAAATACCCGGCAATGCTCAGTCCCATGGCACTTTCAACATGATCCCAGGGGTCCGTTTTTCCCCCGTCCGACCAGGGAATCTCGCCGCTGTCCTTTTGCAGACCCGCGATAAAATCGGCAATGGCGTCCGTTTCCGGCGGCTTTATCGCTTCGCTTACTGAAATGTTCAAATCCATAAGTTCAACCTTTTCTCATATAAAAAACGATGCTCTTACCAATCAGCGGATTGAGCGCCTCTTCCAGAATCCGTACTGTTTTCGGCTTGGAAAACAGGTCCCAGACAAGAAACTTATGGTACATTCTGACAAAAATATTTTCTTCGTTTTTAATGCCGACCAGGCATTTGAGCCACCAGTAAGGCGCGTGCAAAGCATGCTTGTAGTTGATCTTCCAGCAGCTCATCCCCTGACCTGTCAGCATTTTGTGCAATTTCTTTTTTCTGTAGATGCGGATGTGTCCCCCTTCATCGTTTGAATAGTCCGACGAAATCATCCAGCAGACTCGTTCAGAAAAATAACGGGGAACGCTCACCACAAGGCTTCCCTTAGGTTTTAAAACACGAACCAGTTCTTTGGCCGCCGTTTCATGATCCGGTATGTGCTCGAGCACCTCCGAACAGATGACGCAGTCAAAATGCTCATCGGGAAAAGGCAACCTGGTTATGTCCGCGCACGTCACAAAATAATCGTCACACAAAACATCCGGCGTCTCCTTCAATCCCTTGAGCGCCTCGTCAACTTCTTTGGACCTGGCGTCAACCCCGACAACCTCGAGTCCCGCAATTTTCACCAGGGCGCGCAAATGCCTGCCTGTGCCGCATCCCGCGTCGAGCACGCGAAATCCGGGCCTGAGATCCAGTTCATGAAAATCGACTGTGAACACGGATGGCCTCCCGATATACGTCGACAACTTCCCGGGCCGCTTTTTTCCAACTGAAAACGGCATGTACACGTTCAAGCCCGGCCTGAGCATATTTACTTCGCTCTTCGGCGGAATTTAACAACCGTACAATGGCATCAGCCAGGGCCTTTGAGTCACCGGGCGGTACGATGAGGCCTGCGTTGCCTACAACTTCCGGAAGCGCTCCACCCGACGTGGAAATCAGCGGTACGCCGCAGGCCATCGCCTCCGCCGCGGGAATGCCGAAACCTTCATATAAGGACGGAACGACAGCCACGCTCGATTTGGCGTAGTAGTTGGCAAACTCCTCATTTTCAATACGGCCCGTGAAGTGGACAATATCCTCCAGTTTCAGCTCTTTTACCAGATTTTCAATAATGCCGTCTTTTTTCGGCTGACCGATGACCGTCAGCGTAAGCGGCTGCCGCAGACGGACCTGGGCTACTGCCTCCAGAAGAAAATTGAGTCCCTTTAAAGGCGTATCCGCGCTGTTGGTCACGATAAGCGAATTTGCCGGCCTCGGCCCGTTTTGCCTGGGATAGAAAAATTCGTTGTTGATCCCGTTGTGCACGACACGGAATTTATTTTCATCCAGACAAAACTCTTTGGCAATATCTTTTTTCGTAAAATCGGAAACGGTGATGATATGCGAAAACTGCCTGGCGACTTTGAGCTGCATCCCGATAAATGTGTACCAGCGATATACGCGGAATTTCTGGCGGATGGTGTGCGCGACTTTATAATCCTCCTGGCGGTCCACAGTAATCGGGTGATGAATAGTGACGATGGTCGGCATCACTTTGCGCGCCAGTCTGCCGATACCGTACGAAAGGCATTGATTGTCATGAACGATATCGTAGTCATTTTTGTGTTTTTTCAGATAACTGAAAACTCTTTCCCCGAAAGTGAAAGGTTCGGGAAAGCTGCCCGTGCACACACTGAGAAATTCGTATAAATTGATCGGGTTGGCCAGGTCACTTATTTTTTCGGGGCGGAAAAGATGATCAGGATGATAGAGGTCTAAACTGGGCATCTTAATCAGGCGGACATTGTCGTCAAGATCCGGATAAGGAGGCCCAGAGATGACATCCACACAATGTCCTTCATCAGCGAGCGCCTTGCTTAAATGCTTTATATAAACGCCTTGCCCGCCGCAGGTGGGATTGCCCCGATAAGTGAGCAGACAGATATTTAACGGTCTTGAAGCTAAATGGGTCATTAGATACCGGATCTTTGTACCAGTTTTCTGGAATTTTCAAACATGGCGGCAATCTCGTCATCAGACAAACCGGCTCCCAGTGCTATGTTACGGGCCATCCGAAAACCTACGTAATCAGCCGGAGCGTGGGCATCATTGTTGAGTACCAGTTGTGCGCCGTATTTTGTTGCGACTTTCGCAACATGACCATTCGTCAGGCTATGCCCCCTGCGGGTCGTTATTTCGAGAAAAACACCGTTTTGAGCCGCAAGTTCGACCTCCTGTGTTGTAATCAGGCCCGGATGTGCGAGAATGTCGACACACGCCTCGATGGCGGCCAGATTCGTACCGGCAGGCACGGGCTCCGTGAGCGTTTCTCCATGAACAATAATAATTTTCGCCCCCATCGCTCTTGCTTCCGCCGCCAGGGGCGCGATTTCGGAGGGATCAACGTGCGTCAGCTCGACGCCCGGCAGAACCTGAATCCTGCCTTTGCCTGTAATGGCTGCGCATGCCTTGACAATCCGCGGCACGATAAAATCGATATTGGAACAGTCTGCGTGATCGGTGATGGCGATTGTTTTATAACCCGCGGCTAAAGCCCGCTGCGCGGACTCGGAGGGGATAAGCGCACCGTCGCTGAAAAGTGAATGTGTATGCAGATCGATCATTTCCGTGCCCGTTATCCGGTTTTTCAAGTCATTACCGGAGCTTTTTCAATCTGCAATGGTTTAGCAAATTTATAACCGGCAGTCAATGAAGAACACAAAAGGACCGGATGGGGAAACTAAACGAACTTTCTTTATCCGGTCGGTTCAGGATGAAATGAGCTTTGGGATGTTCTTAAATCCGTCTCCAGGGCCTCCAGCCATTTTTTGATGCGGTTGGCATCTCCGATGCGGGTCAGTTTTCCCTGAGAATCGAGCAGGACAATGAACAAGGAGCGTTCGGCAAGACGCGCCTGCATCACCAGGCAACGGCCCGACTCGCCGATGTAGCCGGTTTTGGAAAGGCCGATTTTCCATTCCGGATGCGAAAGAAGCCTGTTTGTGTTACGAAACTCCAGGACGCACACGCCCGAATCAATCACCGCTTCGCGGCAGGTCGAAAACTCCCGTATCAGGTGATAACTGTAGGCCGCCTCCACCATACGCGCCAGATCACGCGCGGAAGAAACATTGCCGCTGAAGAGTCCCGTGGTATCCACAAAGCGTGTTTTAAAAAGCCCCAGTGACCTGGCCTTGTCATTCATGGCCGCCACGCACGCGGCATGCCCGCCCGGATAAACCCGCCCCAGTGCGTGAGCGCTTCGGTTATCGGAAGCCATCAGAGAAATCAGCAAAAGGTCCCTGCGTGTAAATTGCGATCCCACCCGGAGGCGGGAATAACTGTGGCGGAAAGTGTCGATATCCGCGGATTCGATAGTGATCAGTTCATGCAGATCACTTCCTGAGTCCAGCACCACCATAGCCGTCATCAGCTTGGTGATGGAAGCGATGGGAACGACGGCATGGGCTTTTTTCTGAAGCAGCAGCTCCCCTGTTTGCTGATCCTCCACCAGTGCGGCCGAAGAGCGGATAACCAGTCCTTTGGGGACACGGCTGCTGTGCAGGTTTGTTTTCTCTTTTGGGGGTGATGATTTTACGGTCTGTTGTGCCGATGCACTGTTTGGCGGGGACGCAAATATCGCCAGACAACAAAAAGCGATCAATGCGGCCCGATTTATCTTTCGAAGCATGATCGTCCCGTATATTTTATATGACACTTTGAACCAGCCGGTTCAAAGTCACTGTCATTGTGCTGCAAATATCGTAAATACACCCTCGGCATTAATCACACATGACCAAGGGCACTCAGTTCGGGCTGGATAACCGGCAGCCTGTTTTTTATATACGGGTGCTTACTTAATATTATTCGGAGCCGCTTGTCAACAAATTGGTTGATTTTTTTTTGCACTCCCCCGGCTCCATCGTTACACCTGTTTTCCGGGGCGGCTCAAAAGTGGCCGACACTCGTCTGAAGAAAAATGCACGGGAAATGGAGAAACTGCCGGTACGCCAAACAAATTCCCGTCGGTCGGACCGTGGCGGAAAACCCACCCGTGCATGCAGGCCCTGACAACTGAAGACAAGGCAAAGCGGGGATCACTATTTTTTAGCGGCTGCGTATCGTCATAATTGACAAATGAAAAACAAGTTATTTCTTTAGAAAATATCCCGCGAAAGGAGGTATGGATCATGAAAAAGTTCTTTGCCGCCACAGTGTTGTGTGCTTCGGGTGCTTCTGCTTATGCCTGCACGCCACGCTGGCCGATGCATCACTGGGAAGGTCCGTCGATGATGGGCTACGGCTTTGGTTATGGAGGTATCTTTATGTGGCTGTTATTTCTGATTGTTCTGGCAGTGGCGATCTATTTGATTATTGTGGTCGCCAAAAATAAAAACCAGGGTGGCAGCGCCCCCGAGACGCCTTTGGATATACTGAAAAAAAGATACGCCAAAGGAGAAATCACAAAAGAGGAGTTCGACCGGATAAAAAACGATCTCTCTTAAAATGAAAACATCAGCGGCGTGAAATATCAGCATGGGACAAGTTTTCCGGTCCCATGCTGTCTGCCCTCCCCCATCGGATCGGAGGCGCCGTTTTGGATTTTTGCCATTTCTTATAATTGCGGAAAGCGGTCTTCCCGAAGCGGTAACGAATCCGTCTTCGATCCATACGGCTTTGGCCTTAATCAAATCCATCCTGTCGTAAAAGCTCTTAATGCAAGTCCATGCTTTTATGAGCTCCGGTAACGACCTCATTGGACGCGATACAAAATGCCCCGCTCATATTCCTCAAATCTCAGGCAACTGATAGGCATTGCCTACTATTGTCCTCTCATTTTATCAGTATTGTCATTGCATCATGCGTTCTGTACTTTAAGTTCAAAACAGCCGGAGGTAACAACCCAATCTTTTCAATCTTTTTTCACAGGAGGTGACATGATGAATGCAAAAAAAGAAGACCAAAGATGGCAGCAGTTAGAAATACGCATCAACAAAATGGTCCACCAATTCATGAGAAGAGATCTCCCTGCGATTGAACACAAGCCGCGTCATTTTGCCCTTTTAGAGTTACCGCAAAACAATAAAAACAATCCTGTTAAAGACTTTACCTGATGGCGGATATAAAGCCGCATCCGAATGAAGGAGGATAAAATGATCGGAGAGAAAACGGAAAAAGCGATCAATGACCAGATCAAGCATGAACTGGAATCTTTTTATGTCTATTTATCGATGAGCGCCGGGTTCCATGAACAGAACTTAAACGGAATGGGCCACTGGATGCGTTGCCAGGCGCATGAGGAACTGGCCCACGCGATGAAATTTTATGAGCACATCCTCGACCGCGGCGGCAGTGTAACACTTTTCGATCTGAAACAAATTCACACAGGCAGGCAATCCCCCTTGCAGTCATGGAAAACAGCCTATGAGCATGAAAAATTTATTACCGGGAAAATTAAGAATATTTTAAAAATATCCCGTGAAGAAAACGACTACGCTTCCGAGCCGCTTCTCTTATGGTTTTTAAATGAGCAGATAGAAGAGGAAAAAAGCACCGATGAAATTGTCCGCCAACTTACCATGCTGGGCGACTCTCCCAACGGCATCCTGATGCTGGACAGAAAACTGGCTTTAAGGGCTTTCAGCAGCGGATCTCCGCTTGATCCGGGTGACAACAATATTGTCGCATAACCGGGAGCCTTGAGTCTGTCTTTGCATTGATCATGCTTTAACAACGGTTTTTTAAGAAGGAGGAAGATCATGAAAATAATCGTCGTATTTTATTCCATGCACGGGCACATATACGAGATGGCAAAGGCAGTGGCCCGTGGCGCTCAAGAAGTAGAGGGTGT
The DNA here is from genome assembly GCA_012522275.1 of Smithella sp. GTDB lineage: Bacteria > Desulfobacterota > Syntrophia > Syntrophales > Smithellaceae > UBA8904. The sequence continues at coordinate 8,737 of JAAYKU010000078.1, read as the reverse complement.
CGAGCTGAAAATGTTCCGGGTGCCTGAAACTCTCTCCGATGACATTTTGAAAAAAACAGGTGCATACGAGATTCAAAAGAAATTTGCCGGCATCGACATCTGCAGCCCCGATGATCTGGTTTGGGCGGACGCCATTATCTTCGGCACTCCCACACGCTTTGGCAACATGTGCGGGCAAATGCGTCAATTTTTAGATTCGACGGGCGGGATCTGGGCGCAAAATAAACTCGTGGGCAAAATCGGAAGCGTTTTTGCCAGCTCCGCCACACAGCACGGAGGCCAGGAATCAACTATTTTAAGTTTTCATACCACCTTGCTCCACCTCGGAATGATCATTGTCGGCCTGCCCTATTCGTTTGAAGGTCAAATGCGTATTGACGAAATCACAGGCGGGTCTCCTTACGGCGCCTCAACAATTGCCGGAGGCAAAGGTGAACGAATGCCCAGTGAAAATGAATTACAGGCCGCTGAATATCAGGGCAGGCATGTCGCGCTCATTGCCGCGAAACTGGCCGGCCGGCGGTAGAAATTAAAATAACCTTTAAGGAATCAAAGCCCGGCGTCTTTTAATGGGAGCCGGCAACAAAAAAGTCATTTTCAGGAGGTGCTGTGATGATTTATTTACCCGTGTTACTTTTTGCAATTGCGGCAGTGGGCGGTCTGACACTGGTAGTCATGAAGTTCTCAGGCAGAGGATTGCCGTGGCCTTTGGTTATCGCCCATGGAGTTTTTGCCGCATCGGGATTGATCATCCTGGTCATTAATGTCTTCAGCGCCCAGCAGAATTTCCTGATGAATCTTTCGCTGGTGCTGTTTCTTGTTGCCGCCATAGGGGGCTTTACTATTTTAAACTTTCATATGAGAAAGAAAAAACAGCCCGGTATCCTTATATTTATACACGCAACTGTGGCGGTTATTTCTTATATCCTGCTGCTGATTTCTGTGTTCGGCTAGCCTGTTCCCGTTCGCGGTGTCACGACAGATGATAGGTTTATACTACCATTAACTTATCTATAAACCCGTATTGCAACTCGAGCCCTATCGTATATTTTAGAAGAAAAAAGGAGGATATGATTATGTTCGCACCGCAAAGAATTTTAGTACCGACGGATTTTTCAGTTTACTCCGACAACGCGTTAAAACAGGCGTTAGACATTGCCAAACAAAACAAAGCCAAGATTTTTCTCCTGCACGTCGTCGATGACGGCATCCGGCAATGCGCTGTTGATTATTGTCTGAATGAGGATGCCTTTCAGTCCATAATTAAGGAAAGCGTAAAAAATGCGCAAGACAAGCTGCATCAGGAGGCCCAAAAAATTGCCGGCAGCGACAATGTCGAAATTTCATATGAAGCGATCCGCGGTGTTCCATATGAGGAAATACTCAAAGAACAGGAGGCGAAAAATATTGATTTAATCGTCATTGCTTCGCATGGCAAAACGGGAATCTTGAAAAATCTGATGGGCAGTGTCGTTGACAAGGTTACCAGAAGGGCAAAATGCCAGGTGCTGCTGGTCAGAAGTTAAGCCCGGCTTGTTACCGTCGAGACGGCAGCCACGCTCTGCTTTTAATCCGCCCACCACGGTAATCTGTAAAACAGCACGGTAATTATCGCATCGCAAGCTACCGCTGTTGACGGTTTTTACGCAGCCGTCAACAGCGGCGCTGAAACGTTTTGCCCGGCCCGGCGTTGACGGATATTACGAGCATAATGACGCAGCAATTTTTCATCTTGCCTCTGCGATCTATTGACCTTATAATGCCGTGAATTTTAAGTATAAATTTCATCAAAGAAAAGGAAGCGAAGAATGGCAATTCCCTTGTTTGAGAAAAACAGGACCATGCTGTTCATTGCTGTAATGCTTTTTGCCACCGTCTCTCTTTTGGTTATAGTCATAGGCTTTCTGCTTTACCAAAGCCAGAAAAAGGATATTAAAAACGCTGCCGGGCAGCAGCTTACCGCAATTGCCGATCTTAAGGTGAGGGAAATAGAAAGCTGGCGAAAAGAGCGCATCAGCGACGCCAATCTTATCTACAACAACAAAACCTTTTCTGCCGGTGTTAATCAGTATTTTAACCGGCCTTCATCATCCTCCGGTTCACAACAGAGCATATTATCCGTGTTGAAGGCTATGCACGAATCTAATCAGAACAAAAATGTACTGCTTGTAGACAAAAACAAAAAAGTGAAATGGGCTGCCGAGGCCCCCTCCGTCGATTTCAGTGACATCCATTCGCTCGTGATCGAAGAGGCGCTGACAAAAAAAATAATTATTCTAAGCGACTTCTATATCGACAAAAAAACGAATGATGCCCATCTCACTATGTCGATACCTGTGCTGTTTGCACAAAGCGGGAATGAATCAGCCATCGGCGTCGTTGTCATTGTTATAGATCCTGAACTGCATTTATATCCGACAATCAAAACATGGCCTATACCGAATTCATCGGGTGAAACGCTCATTATACACCGTGAAGACGACGAGGTGGTGTATCTCAACCAGCTTCGAAACGCCGCCAACAAACCCATGATGATGAGACGATCCGTTCATGAATATAAACTGCCCACCGCCCTTGCTGTCCTGGGCGTAAAGGGTATTGTCGATGGGATCGACTACCGCCGGGAAAAAGTTCTTGCCTCGATCAAGAAGGTGCCGGATTCCAGGTGGTATCTTATCGCTAAAATCGATGAAAAGGAAATTTACGCTCCCATCGCGCAGCGCTTTTGGATAATTGCATTTTTTGTCATAACCATAATTATTATATGCGGAGCCGTCATTGCTCATATCTGGCGATATCAGGAATCGAAACATTACCGCCTGCAGGTGGAAAGAGAAGACAAAAGAAAATCACTTTATGCGCGCAGCCTCATCGAAGCAAGCCTCGACCCGCTGGTGACCATCAATATCGACGGACAAATCATGGATGTCAACAGCTCAACGGAACTGGTTACTGGACTGTCAAGAGGCAAACTCATCGGCAGTGATTTTTCAAATTACTTCACTCAACCGGAAAAAGCCGAACAGGGATACCAACTTGTTTTCAAAAACGGCGTTATCCGCGACTATCCGCTGGCGATAAAAAGCGTGTCCGGTCAAATCACAGAAGTACTGTATAACGCATCCGTTTATAAGGACGATTCCGGAGCGGTGCAGGGAATCTTCGCTGCGGCGCGGGACGTCACGGAATTAAGGCGCACCCAGAAAGAACTTAAAAAAGCCCATGATGAACTGGAATTGCGCGTCCATGAAAGAACCAACCAGCTGCAAAGGACAAATGAGGCGCTGGAAGCGGAAATCAGAGAAAGAAAAGAGGCGGAAAAACTCATTGAACTGCGCACACGACTGCTGGAGGCCACAAACAAAGAACTGGAAAGCTTCGGCTATTCTATTTCACATGACCTGCGCGCTCCTCTGCGCGCAATTGACGGCTACTCCAGAATGATCCTCAGAGACCAGCTCGACCGGCTTGACAGCGAAGGAAAACGAAAGCTTGAATTGATCAGAAGCAACACGCAAATGATGGGCAGACTCATTGACGACCTTCTTGCCTTTTCGCGTCTGGTGCGGCTGGAGATCATTAAGTCCAGGCTGGACATGGATGGTTTAATCAATGATACTTGGAATGAGCTGCAGATTATCAATCCGGGCCGGAACCTTTCTTTCATTGTAGAAAAAGTGCCCGCGGGATGGGGAGACCGGACATTGATCAAACAAGTATATTCCAACCTTTTATCCAACGCGATAAAATATACCAAAACCAAAACAGAGGCGCGCATTGAAACGGGCGGCTACACCGACGGAGATGATAACATATATTACGTCAAAGACAACGGCGTCGGGTTTGACATGGAATATTATGATAAGCTGTTCGGCGTTTTCCACCGGCTGCACAGCTCCGACGATTACGAAGGTACCGGTGTCGGACTGGCCATTGTCCAGCGTATCATACACCGGCACGGCGGCCGTGTCTGGGCCGAAGGAAAAGTTGATGAGGGGGCTGTTTTTTATTTCACACTGCAAAGGGAGGACGGGTTGACCTGATATGACAGATTACTCTGACGTAGTGCTGGTTGAAGACAATTATCACGATATAGAAATGATCAAAGACGCTCTGAATGATACCGGAGAAAAAATATCAATATGGATATTCCGGGACGGAGCCGACGCCGCACAATTTTTTTTTAATCCGGAAAGCAGCTTCAGATCAAACAATACGCAACCACCCGGACTGATACTGCTGGACCTTAAAATTCCTAAAATAAGCGGCCTGGAACTGCTCAAACGCCTGAAGTCCGACGAGAAAACAAAGAATATACCGGTTGTCATTTTCACATCCTCCAACGAAGCCTCGGATCGGCGGGCCGGCTATCAATACGGCGCCAACAGCTATCTGGTCAAACCTTTGGATGCCGATATATTTTCCGACCATATCAGGAAAATTATCAATTACTGGATTATCATGAATCAGAATGCTACTTAGCCGGAGTATCGTCGCGGAGAATATTTCAATTCACTTCAGAGGGCGGTAATGGACAAAGAATTGCGAATATTAATTCTTGAAGATGTCGCTGCCGATGCGGAATTGATGGAAGATGAAATGAGACAGGCGAAACTCATCTTTGTCTCCAAAAGAGTGGCAGCACGGCAGCCTTTTATGTCGGCACTCAGGGACTTTGCACCGGACATTATTCTGGCCGACTATAACCTGCCCGGCTTTAACGGCAAAGAGGCACTAAAGATTGTCTCAGAAATAAATCCCGAAATTCCGTTTATCTTTGTTTCCGGGGCCCTGGGCGAGGAATTGGCCATCGACCTGCTCAAAAAAGGAGCGACCGACTATGTGCTGAAAAACAGGCTTGCGAAGCTGGCCCCGTCCGTGAAGCGGGCGCTGGAAGAACTGACCGATCGCCGGAAGCGTAAAAAAGCCGAACAGGAACTGAAAAACAGCGAAAAGGAATTGCGCCAAAAAACTCAGAACCTGGAAGAGGCAAATACAGCCCTCAAGGTATTGCTGAAACACAGACAAGAAGATCAAACCGTAATGGAAGAAAAAGTGGTCTCCAATGTTAAAAAGCTGGTTTTGCCATACATTGAAAAACTGAAAGTCCTCAATCTGAACGAAGCCCAGGCGGGGCAACTGGAAATAATCGAGAAGCATCTTCAAGATATCATATCCCCTTTTTTAAGAAATCTGACCGTGGAGCATTATGAGCTGACCCCGCGTGAAATACAGATTGCCAGCCTCGTCAGGGAAGGCAAGACAACAAAGGAAATCACGGAACTGTTGAATATATCCGCCACCGCCGTTGACTTTCACAGAAAAAACATCCGCGCAAAACTCGGCATCAAAAACGATAAAATCAATTTAAGATCATTCCTGCTGTCCATGCATTCGCAACAGTGAGATAACCCAGGAAAAACTCAAGGAAACGCAACACTCAATTCACTTGCGTAAGAAGAAATTTTCCAAAGGGCTGGATAAATATGGAATCGGGAAGGAAGTTGTGGTAGCCGGCAGTCAGTACCGTCTCGGGCGAGCCACTGATTCTGGCGGTTAGGCAACATAACTTCTAACAGGAGTGATCATGTGCAATTGGGCCTTTTTGCATTTGTTTGTCGGCGAGGACGACGTCTCCCGCGTCGATCCCCACTTTACCCAGAAATTGACGGCCGTCAACTTTGCGCCGCCGGCGCCGCCCATGTTTGCCTCCCACCCTGTGGATGTGCAATCTCTGGCAATGATCGAGCTGCCGGTGGGTTGGCAAGGTGGCTGGCATCCCAGCCCCAGGAAACAGTGGGTCATCTGCCTTGCAGGTGAAATGGGATATGAAGCCGGTGACGGAACGATGTTCACGCTGCGGCCCGGGAGCTGTATTTTGACCACTGACATCCATGGAAAAGGCCATAACAGCTGGAACGCGGGCACAGTACCGGTGCGCCTTGCTCTTGTTCAGTTATGATAGCGGTGGCCTATGCCGCCCGCTGCTCATGTTGAATGATAAACATCTTTTAGATACGGAGGGTTCAATGAAAAACCACAAGTGGAATGTATCAGTCACCCATATTGAAGACATGTATGGCGTCCCGACAAACGGGCAATACATATCAAAGGAATCGGAACTGTTCGCAGAAATCAACCTGCATTTCATCGAATCCGCGAAGAAATTGAAGGCATCCCTGAAAAATGCCTGCTTGAGGCGAAGGAACATAATGGGCATTTTCTTTTTATGCTTGGGCCTGGTGCTGGGACCAACCGCTGTGGCACAAGCGACCAAAGTCACACCAAGCAGCACGATTCAACAAGACGTATCACTTCCGCCGGCGGCAATGAAAGCAGCCAGTGCCATGATCGCCAAGGGATCTGGGGGCTTCAGCGTTGGCACAGGCGTAAGAGACAAGGTGATTTCATTGACCAACTTCGGCGGCATCAAGCCTGATACCCAATACCCGATCGCTTCGGCGTCAAAGTTCCTGACAGCGGCAACGGTCATGGCCGTGGTGGATGAGGGCAAGCTGCAACTGGATGCACCCATTGTCGCCTGGCTGCCAAAACTGCCGCCCGCCGTCGGCAAGCTGACGCTGCGCCAACTGCTGTCGCAAACCTCCGGGCTGGCAGGCGCCAAGGGCGAATATTACGACCTGGCTCAAGATCACCGTATAACGCTGGAACAATCTGCTCTGGACGTGGCCCAGCGCCCGCTGATCAGCGTGCCGGGCAAAGTTTTCGCCTACGGCGCTCCGGGATTCCAGGTGGCGGGGGCCGTGGTGGAAGCGGTAACCGGCCAGCGTTGGGCGCAAGTCTTTCAAGAAAAGATCGCCGTACCCCTGGGCATGAGCCACACCTACTGGACACATCTGCGGCTGGATTCGGCGGTAGAACTACCGTTGGCTGAAACGCTTAATCCCGTGCTGCAAGGCGGCGCGGTCAGCACGGCGGCAGACTATCTGCGCTTTTTGAGCATGATGGCAAACGAGGGTGTGTTTGAGGGCAAACGCGCGCTCTCAAAAAACAGCATCAATGAAATGCTGAAAGACCAAACGCCCGAAGCGTTCATGACGCCCGCGCCCGAAAACCCCATCAAGGGCGGGCACTACAGCCTGGGCAACTGGTGTGAGTCCTGGGATGAGGCGGGTGCCTGCCTGCGCAGTTCCAGCATCGGTGCATTCGGAACCTATCCCTGGGTGGAACGCAAGACAGGGCGCTTTGGCATCGTTTTCGTTTATCAGCTCGAGAACGCATTCCGGCTGTGGCCGGAGATTAAAGCCATTCGTGATGCCGTAGAAGTTGATTCACCCTGAAAATAACCGGCATGAAGCATCCGAGATTTAGCAGGTTTTTGAAAAACTGATCTTTCTGAATGTTCCCCCAGCTCTGGTTGCGGGAAAAGCGTTTTTTATGGTCACCCATAAGACGTCCAATCTTAATGTCGAGAAATATAATTTTCGTCAGATAGGAGTTATAATTGTCGCACATCAGCCCCGCAAGCGAATGGAGCGCCGATGATGTTTATCCGGGCGGTCTGTCATGCTCTCGGCTCCTCGAAATTCCTTTTGATCGTCAGCGCCTGTTGCACGGCTCGACGTTCTGGTCTTCCAGTCCTAAAAAAATGCAGGCCCCCCTTGCACCAATGGCGAAGCAGCCTGTTTCTCCATTGTTCATTTCACGGCCTCCAGCACCTGCTTGCCTTTTTCTGTCAGTCGGTATTTTTGCAGGCGGCTGTTTGGTTTATCGGGGATGGTGTATTCAAGCAAGCCATCTTTCCGCAGTGCGGGTAGCGCTCGGCGCACATTTCCGCTCAACGTCTTGTGCCCAAGTGCCGCAGCGATTTCGGCAGAAGAGAGCGGAGTTTCGGCGCAGGCCTGCAAAATACGCAAATCGACTTGTGCCGCGACTTGTGCTTCTACTTGTGCCTCGGCTTGTTCGGTCTCCTGGGTCTGTATTTGATACGGTGCCGCCAGATAGACGGTAAAGCGCAGGCGCAGGGCAATTTCTTCAATTTTCGGTTCGGGAAGGTTCAGCTCTTTGGCCTCGGCAAAGATGCGGCGCACCCCGGTGCCCCATTGTTCGATCAGGCCCAGTTCTTTGAAAACACGAGCGATGACCGGATTTCTAATGCGAGAGGCACCCTGTTTCATCTCCTCGATGGTCAAGCCGGGCAGCAGGATGCCCATGCTCTCCACTTCAATGCGGTCGTCAAGAAAGACGACCCGGATGGGCGCGCCGCGCTGCGAGTAGTCGCTATGCACCAGGGCGTTGATGATCATTTCGCGCAAAACCCCCAGCGGGATGCTCCAGACATCCTTGCGGCGCACCTCGGAGAGATCCGCGCTGCGATAGGCATGCTTTTTCAGAAACAGCATCACCTCGTCCACGGCCCTAGGCAATGGCACGTTGATGTCAACATGATCAAAAATATCGATTTTCTCGGTGCCGAAGAAACGGCCGCATTGAATCCAGGCATCGGGGAAGTGTCGCGTGCGCTCTTTGCCGAAAAGTAGAACCGCTCCCTTGGTAGGTACAAGTTGATGTTGATGCCGGGCCAGCAGTTTCAAGGTCAACAGGGTCTGCTCATCCAGACCCCGGATGGCGCCAAAGATCTCTTGCGCTGCCTCAATATCCAGATCAACGGGAGACAACTCCGGCATGGGCATTTCGTCAAAGGACACACCTTCAACGGATCGGCGCAGTTCGGCGATCAGCTCTCGATCGGCTTGACGGTTGGTGGAGCCAAGGC
>JAAYKU010000077.1 GCA_012522275.1 Smithella sp. | reverse complement strand
GTTACATTGTCCGTTTCAACAACAACCTGTCCCACGCCGTCAATGGCGTCGCGCGCATTGATGCACAGGTTTACCAGTATCTGATCGAGCTGGGACGGGTCCATCTTCACCGGAGACGCCTGCCCGCCCGGCTTCCAGAACAGTTCGATATCCTCGCCGATCAGTGTCTTCACCATGCTGATCATATCGAAGAGGGATTCGTTCAGATCAAGCACACGCACGGAGACAACCTGTCTGCGCGCGAAGGCCAGAAGCTGGCTGGTCAGTTCTGCGGAGCGTCTGGCCGCTTCGCGGATTTCCAGCAGCCGCTTATGCAGCGGATTTGCCGCATCGAGGCCGGAAAGCGCTATATCGGCATTGCCGATGATGGCCGCAAGCATATTATTGAAATCATGCGCGACGCCACCGGCCAACCGGCCGATGGATTCCATTTTACGGGCCTGCAGCAGCAGCTCCTCCATCTTTTTGCGTTCGGTGATGTCCTCTGAAATGCCCAGAAGGTAAAGCGGCCTGCCTTCGCGGTCCATAATGGGAATTTTGCGGGTGCGATACAGTCTCTTGACGTTGTTTCCGGTGCGGATCATCTCCTCCGGAATATCAATAACCGTGTTTGTGTTGAGCGCTTCGCGGTCCTTGGCTACAAACTCTTCCGCTTCTTTTCGCGGAAAAATGTCGAAGTCTGTTTTTCCCAGAGCCATTTCCTGATCTGTCCCTTTGAGACGTTCTGCCGTTTTATTGAATCTGATGAATCTGAGAGACTCGGCGTCCTTGACGAAAATCAGCATGGGAATGTGCTCGATGATGGTATTGAGGAACTCTTCGCTTTCTTCCAGTTCGCGCACTCTTTTTACCAGTTGGTCATGGCTTGGCTTTTTCGTCATAACACTCCTGAGTTATACAGCGCACAAAACATTTTGCCTCAAGGCAAGCGACGCCTGAAGGAACACCGAAAATGCATGAACCTTGCCCCGCCTCTAGTATCTCGTCACGTGATGCTCCGCCAGACCGAAAAAATCTTTAACCTGATAAAGCTCGCCCCTTTCTCCGGTCAGCACGCCGTTATACAGGCCAAAGGGCTGGCGGAAATCGGAACGGATGACACGAGCGATGCTGATGCTTTCGGCGCGTTCGCCTGCGGGACGGAAAGTCAGATCGGCGCGACCGTCCGCGGTTTTTACCTTCCAGGGCAAAAGAGGGTCGTCAAAAGCGAAGCGCGCCTCTTTCAGGCAGGATATTTTCCCGTCAAGCCAGAAACAGTTCTCGTTGGCGTCGGCATCGTCTTCGATCATGTTCCGGCAGAGATTGAAGGCGACAAATCTGCCGTCGTCAGTGTATCCGGCGGCCGTCGCCCATTTCCAGAAGCTCACATAGGGATAGAACGTCTTTTGCTCGTCAAGCAGTGCGATGCAGTCTTTCCCCTCGAGGACCATCTCGCGCGTGCCGACCATGATGCGGCCGGAGGCGGGAACCGCCGTCTTGTGCGTGTAAAAAGGCCGGCAACGGGTGACGGGCGAGACCTGCACCAGCGGCTCGAAGCGGATCAGGTCCTCATGGACGATAATCTCCCCCCGGACGGCCGGCTTTTCCTGTTTTGCCGCGATATCGACGGTTATCCGGTGAAACCCCTCATTGAGATTGTTTTCAAACGACAGGCGGTAGCCGCCCGCCTCGAACAGGCACCTGTCATGATAAACCTCGCGGGCCACGCGCACCGATTTTCCCGATGCCTGTAGGCTGTATTCAATGCGCGTATTCTCCTGCCGGTCATAAATATAGAAAAAAGAAATGCCTGTGAACTTGGCGTCGAAGATGACCATGCCGATATAGTGCGCGGGCGTGACAATGCCGAAATGCTGCCACTCCTTTAAGCGAAAATTTTTCCAGAAGCGCGGCGCGCCCGTCGCATACAGGGGGGCGTCAAGAATATTGGCGTCATGAAACGGAACGCGGAAAGTGCCGAAATTTATCGAGCCGTCTTTCTCCACCATACGCGCCGGCGTCGCCTCTACTCTTCTCAAGGCAAATTCTCCCGTACCTTAAGGTCAGTCCTGCACCCTGGGCAGGTCAGGAAAGTTTTTGTCCAGCACCGCATTCCACTTGTCAACATACGTGTGGACCTTTTCCATCAGCTCCGAAATATCGCCTTCAATCGTAACGGAGTGGATTTTGTCTCCCTGCGCGATGGCATTGACGATTCCCTGGTCGATTTCACTTGTCACCTCGCCGAAAACCGTGTGCTTGTCGTCGAGCCACGGCGTGGCCACGTGCGTGATAAAAAACTGACTGCCGTTGGTTTCGGGGCCTGCGTTGGCCATGGACAAAATGCCCGGCCGGTCGTGGCGCAGCTCTTTGACAAATTCATCTCCGAAACGGTATCCTGGGCCGCCGCGTCCGTCGCCCGCGGGGCACCCGCCCTGAATCATGAAATCCGCGATGACACGATGAAACTTGAGATTATTGTAGTAGCCGCGTCTGGCCAGGTTGACGAAATTCCCCACCGTTACGGGCGCTTCGTCGGCAAACAGCCTGAGCCGTATGGCTCCCTTATCCGTTTCGATAACTGCGATGAGCTTGTTTTTCATGCCTGTCTCCTTGAGGGTGTATGCTTTGAACTTTAAAGACTATCACAGGATAAGTCAAGGCAAAAACCGTCTTGCAAAAGCACGGCGAGTGCGTTAAGGACGGCAAACCATTACAAAAAACCGGCAGGCGCAGCCACACAAAACACCGCCGCCTCAGCCGGCGGGAGACAGGGAATGAAAACAAAAAGCGACAGGGGCAAAACACTGGTGAGTGTCGTCATGGGCAGCGACTCCGACCTGCCCGTCATGGAAGAGGCGGCAAAAATCCTGGATGAATTTTGTATCGGCTATGAAATGGTGCTGACCTCGGCGCACCGCACACCGGAGCGAACGTCAAGATTCGCCAAAGCGGCCGCGGGACGGGGCGTAAAGGTGATCATCGTCGGCGCGGGCGCGGCGGCCCATCTGGCCGGCGTTATCGCTTCGCATACAACACTGCCGGTGATCGGCGTGCCCATCGACGCAACATCACTAGGCGGGCTCGACGCGCTTTTGTCCACCGCCCAGATGCCGGGCGGTGTTCCCGTGGCGACCATGGCCGTAGGCAAGGCGGGCGCGAAAAACGCAGCTCTTTTCACGGCACGCCTCATGGCGCTGGAAGACAAAAATATCGGCGACGCACTGGACGCCTACATAAAAAAGATGGCCGCCGACGTCG
>JAAYKU010000010.1 GCA_012522275.1 Smithella sp. | reverse complement strand
GCGTCATACCCGGGGAGATCCGGCAGTCTGCCGATTTGTGCTACCACGGTCGAGAGGTCGTGGGATGGACTGCCGGAAGTCAGCAGAGGCCATAGTAGGCGCCAATCTGGGCTGAAGGGCCGAACATGAAACGCCGCAAGTAGGCATCGGGATCACGTGGAGAGCCCATGAAAGCAGAAGCGATCCGGTAAGGAACGACCGGCAGAGAGGAGATGGTGCGGAACCCCATCTGGGCTCTGACCGGCGCTGAGGCGGACACGAAGCCCTGGAGGCGGACGAAAGCGGAGACAGGACCACGGCTACAGTGCGTTTCATGAACCGCCGGATGCGGAACCGCATGTCCGGTGGTGTGGGAGGACGGCGGGGGTGACCCCGCCTCCTACCCGATTTTAAAATTAGTTTGAATATCTGTCCATATGAAAGGAGAGCACTATGAAGAGGGATAAAAATCGTGTCTATATTTTCGATACGTCGCTGCGCGACGGAGAGCAGTCACCCGGTAACAGCATGAACACGGAAGAAAAACTGCTTCTGGCCAGGCAGCTCGAAAAGCTGGGGGTGGATATTATCGAGGCGGGATTTCCCATTGCATCGGATGGAGATTTTGACGCTGTGCGCCAGATCGCGCGCGAAATAAAAAAGTCACAGGTCGCCGGTCTGGCCCGGGCCAACCGGCAGGACATCGACCGTGCCTGGCAGGCCATCAAACACGCGGCCCGGCCGCGGCTGCACACTTTTATTTCCTCCTCTGACATTCACCTGAAATATCAGCTCAAAAAAAGCCGGGCGCAGGTGCTCAAGGAGGCTGTCGATGCTGTGAAACTGGCGTGCTCTTACACGCCCAATGTCGAATTCTCGCCGATGGACGCCACCCGCTCGGACAGGGATTATCTGGTCGAAATGGTATCTTCCGTCATCGACGCGGGGGCGCTTACCGTCAACATACCGGACACGGTCGGCTATGCGATCCCGGAGGAATTCGGCGGCCTCATCGCCTATCTTTTCGACAATGTCAAAAACATGGGAGATACGGTTATCTCTGTTCACTGCCACAACGACCTGGGACTGGCGGTAGCCAATTCTCTGGCCGCGATCCGCAACGGCGCCAGGCAGGTCGAATGCACAATCAACGGCATCGGCGAGCGCGCGGGCAACACAGCAATGGAGGAAATCGTCATGGCGCTGGCTACACGCAAAGACCTGTACGGACTGCGCACGAATATCAAGACCAACCAGATTTATAAAACATCGCGTCTGCTCACACAGATTACCGGCATTCCCGTGCAGCCCAATAAAGCCATCGTCGGCGCCAACGCCTTCGCGCACGAGTCCGGCATTCACCAGGACGGCCTGATCAAGGAAAAAATCACCTATGAGATCATGACGCCGAAATCCGTCGGTATTTCGGATACGCATATCGTTTTGGGTAAACATTCCGGCCGCGCCGCCATCGCTCACCATCTGAAAAGAATGGGACACACACTCAGCGACAAGCAGCTCACACAGGTAGCCGCGAAGGTCAAGGCGCTGGCCGACGTCAAAAAAGACATTTACGATGAAGACCTGGAGGCCATTGTTTATGAAGAAGTTTACCGGGGCGAGGAAAAATACGATCTGCAGTACTTGAACGTGGTAAGCGGCAACGTGGCCATTCCCACGGCGACGATGGAAATGCGCGTCGGCAAGGAAATCATTCGCGACACGGGCTTCGGCAACGGACCGGTGGACGCCACCTTTGCCGCCGTCCGCAACATTACCAAAACCAACTATCCGCTCATGAAATACGCGGTAAATGCGATCACCGGCGGGGCGGACGCACAAGGTGAGACGATGGTTCAGCTCAAGTACAACGGGTATTCCGTAATCGGGCGCGGGGCGCACCCTGATGTCATTGTCGCCTCGGCCAAAGCCTACATCAACGCGCTCAATCGTCTGGAGTTCATCAAGAGTAACGTAAAAAAGGTTAAAGTTGAATTAAGCTGAAAAATAGGTTAATGGAGCGAGTCTTTTTCCTTTTTCAGGAAAGCATCTTGCTCACAAAGGAGCTTAAAAAGTGGGATATACCATAACGGAAAAAATTTTAATGGCGCACACGGACCTGAAAGACATCGCGCCGGGGCAGCTGATCAACGCAAAAGTCGATATCGCGCTGGGCAATGACATCACCGCCCCCATCGCCATCCGTGAATTTCGCGCCGCCGGCGGCAAAGAGGTTTTTGACCGAGAAAAGATCGCGCTGGTGCTGGACCATTTCACACCGAACAAAGACATCAGTTCGGCTCAGCAATGCAAGGCGGTGCGCGAGTTTGCCGTCGAGCATGGCGTGGTGCATTTTTACGAAGGCGGTCAGGTGGGAGTAGAGCACGCACTTTTGCCGGAAAAGGGGATCGTCCTTCCCGGCGACCTGGTGATCGGGGCGGACAGCCACACCTGTACCTACGGCGCGGTGGGGGCTTTTGCCACCGGCGTGGGCAGCACGGATCTGGCCGCCGCCATGCTCGAAGGCGAGCTGTGGTTCAAGGTGCCTGCGTCCATAAAATTTATCATCTACGGACGGCTGGCGAAATGGGTCTCGGGTAAAGACCTCATTTTGCATATTATCGGACGCATCGGTGTGGACGGGGCTCTTTATCAGGCCATGGAATTCACCGGTGAAACAATCAGCACCCTGCCCATGGCCGACCGCCTGTCCATGGCCAACATGGCCATCGAGGCGGGCGCGAAAAACGGGATTTTCCCGCCGGATGCCATAACCGAAGAATATGTAAGGCCCAGAGCGAAAAGGCCCTGGAAGTTCTATTTTTCCGACCCCGACGCGGTTTATGCCGATGTCATTGAAATCGATGCGTCAAAGCTCGAACCTCAGGTCGCCTTTCCGCATCTGCCGTCCAACGTCAGGGGCATCAGCGATGCGGGGGAGGTGAAAATCGACCAGTCGCTTATCGGCTCGTGCACCAACGGCCGGATCGAAGACCTGCGCGTGGCGGCCGGCATTCTCAAAAATCGTAAAGCCGCGCCGCATGTCCGGTTGATTGTTGTACCGGCCACGCCGCTCATTTACCGGCAGGCACTGCAGGAGGGGCTTTTGAATATTTTCATGGAGGCGCAGGCGGTGATCAGCCCTCCGTCGTGCGGCGCCTGCCTTGGGGGACATCTGGGTATTCTGGCCGAAGGAGAGCGGGCTGTGGCGACGACCAATCGCAATTTCGTAGGACGCATGGGGCACCCTAAAAGCGAGGTTTATCTGGCCAGTCCCGCCGTAGCCGCTGCATCCGCGGTTCTGGGGCGCCTGGCCTCGCCTGATGAACTGTAAATCAAGAGGACTGGAAAATGATCTTTAAGGGAAGAATCTGGAAATTCGGAGACAACATCGATACCGATGCCATCATTCCGGCGCGATACTTAAACACGTCGGACCCGGCTGAGCTGGCCAAACATTGCATGGAAGACGCGGACCCGGCTTTTATGAGTAAAATGAAGCCCGGCGACATCATCGTCGGAGGCGAAAATTTCGGCTGCGGCTCGTCGCGTGAACACGCACCTATTGCCATCAAGGCGGCGGGCATCTCATGCGTCGTGGCGAAAAGTTTCGCGCGCATCTTTTACCGCAATTCCTTCAATATGGGGCTGCCGATTTTCGAGTCGGGGGAGCTTGCCGACGCGATTGCCGAGGGAGATGAAATTGAAATCGACAGCGCCACGGGGGTGATTACCCTTTCCGGTTCCGGACGGACTTTCAATATCAGCCCGATCCCGCCTTTCATGGAAAAACTTATCGCCGACGGCGGTCTGATGAAGCACATTGCGCGGAAATGAGGAAAGTATGACAAACAGGCAATTTCAAATCGCCGTTTTTGCCGGAGACGGAGTGGGGCCGGAAATTATGAATGAGGCCCTAAAGGTTTTGAGTGTCGTATCCGATAAATACCACATTGATGT
>JAAYKU010000076.1 GCA_012522275.1 Smithella sp. | reverse complement strand
CGACTCCGCCGCGTATTTGTCCCGTAATTACCGCGACCTGCTTACAGAGGAACACCTTGCCGTAGTGGATGCTCTTCTTGCTGAAATGAAGGAAAGCCGCGAGGGGATTCTGGAAAAACAAATGGAGCTGACCATCAAGGACAGGGTGCTGACCATTCTGATGACGCTGACCACCATCGTCGATGAAGAAGGCAGCGACTCCGGCGTTGTATTAGTATTTGAGGATCTCACGGAACTGCAAAAAGCCGAGCGCGCCGCGGCCTGGAGGGAAGTGGCCAGGCGCATGGCGCACGAAATCAAAAACCCGCTCACCCCGGTACAGCTTTCCGCGCAGAGGCTGCAGCGCAAATACGGCGACAGCCTGGGTGAGGAGGGCTCTGTCTTCAGGGAATGCACGCAGACCATCATCGATCAGGTGGAGGTACTCAAAAATCTGGTCAATGAATTTTCGCGTTATGCCCGCATGCCGGTAACGACGCTTGCCGCCAACAATCTCAACGAGGTGGTCTCAGACGCGGTGACGCTTTTTATCGACGCGCACAAAGACATTGTCTTTGAGTACAGTCCCGCCGACAATCTGCCCCCGTTCAACCTGGATGCGGAGCAGATCAACCGTGTCATGATCAATCTGCTGGACAATGCCGTGGCTGCTCTGAATAAAAAAACGGGGCACATCGGTGTCATTGTCCGCTATGACGAGGCGCAAAAAAGAGTGACCGTCGCTGTTGCCGACGACGGAGCGGGCGTGCCGGCAGGCTACAAGCAGAAGGTTTTCGAACCGTATTTTTCGACCAAAAAATCAGGGACCGGACTCGGGCTGGCTATTGTCAGCTCCATCATCTCGGATCACAGGGGGAAAGTAATCATCAGCGACAACTACCCGACGGGAACGATAACATCTTTTCAGTTGCCTGTTTCCGAAGTTTAGCCTATAAAAGATAGTTAATTGAGTAAACCTTATGAACGAAACCATTCTTGTTGTTGATGACGAAGAAAGCATCTGCCAGTCGCTCAAGGCGATTCTGGAGGATGAAGGCTATCAGGTGCTGACGGCGCAAAGCGGCGAAGAGGCGATCAAGACGGTGGCCGAGGAAATGCCGCAACTTGTGTTGCTGGACATCTGGCTGCCCGGTATTGATGGTCTGGAGACGCTCAAAGCCATTCATATGGCTCATCCGCAGGTGGTCGTCGTCATGATGTCCGGCCACGGAACCATTGAGACGGCCGTGAAGGCGACCAAGCTCGGTGCTTTCGATTTTATCGAAAAGCCACTGTCGCTCGAGCGTGTAATCATAGTTGTGAATAACGCGCTCAATGTGGTTCGCCTGGAAGAAGAAAATATTTTATTAAAGCAGAAAGTTTCGCATCAGTATGAACTCACCGGTACGAGCCGGCTTATCTGTGAACTCAAGGAAATGATCGGGATTGTCGCCCCCACCAATGCCTGGATTTTAATCATGGGCGAAAACGGTACAGGCAAGGAGCTGGTGGCCCGCTCCATTCATCATTTAAGCCGCCGTTCACATAAGCCGATTGTCGAAGTCAACTGCGCCGCGATCCCTGAAGAATTGATTGAAAGCGAGTTGTTCGGCCATGAAAAGGGCGCCTTCACCGGAGCAACAGAAAAGAAGCGCGGTAAATTCGACCTGGCGCATGAAGGAACTATTTTCCTCGATGAAGTTGCCGACATGAGTCTCAAGGCGCAGGCGAAAATATTGCGTATTTTACAGGAGAAGAAATTTGAGCGTGTGGGCGGCAACCGGGTAATCGACATGGACGTGAGAGTTCTGGCCGCGACGAACAAAGACCTGGAAAAAGAAATGGAAGCAGGGCGTTTCCGTCAGGATCTTTATTACCGTCTGCACGTTATTCCGCTGCGGGTGCCGCCGCTGCGCGAAAGAAAAGAGGACATTCCCTGCCTGGCCGAACGCTTTGTGCAGGACTTTGCCGGGAAAGAGGGACATCAGCCAAAAACACTGACGGATGCAGCCATGGAAAAATTAATGGCGCATAACTGGCCCGGCAACGTGCGTGAGCTGAAAAACATCATTGAAAGACTGATCATCCTGACGCCGTCAAACGAGATCGACCAGGACGATATACCGCCGCTTAGCGTGAGGCCGGAGCAGGACTTTGCCTCGAGTGAATCTTTTGCCGCCGGCGATTCCCTCAAGGATGCCAGGCTTGATTTTGAAAGACAGTTTATCATCAAAAAGCTGGAAGAATACGACGGCAATATTTCCAGGACAGCCGAAGCCATCGGACTGGAGCGCAGCAACCTGCACAAGAAACTCAAAACTCTGAAAGTGGTTACCAGAGACGATAAGCCCTGATACGGTAAGGCCAACGGGTAAAGGTTCGGGCTGCTCAATTTTGTCTTTTAGTGTCACCCTTCTTGGTTCATTTTCTTCGTCATTTCCGCAATGGAAAATCTGTTGAAGGGCAGAGAAAGAACTCCCAAAACGATCACCACCGCTATCGACAAAAAGTGATAGACCAGCGCGAAGGACAGAGCCTCCGCCTTGGCAATGCCGAATAAACTCAGGGCCAGTATGCAGGCGAAATGCCAGTTGCCGATGAAGCCCGGCGCGGCAGGAATGGCAATGCCGGCAATGAGCACAATCATTACGACAAAAGGCGCCAATACCGGCAGATGAAACCCGCAGGCGATAAGCAGCGCATAGATCGCCGCAACATCGACAAGCCAGATCAGCGCGGATAAAATGAGCAGATAGAAAAGTCTTTTGATGTCCGTGATCACCTCGATCCCGTCGGTGAAATAACGGATGATATTTTTAATTTTTTTTGCCGCACGGTCGGGGAGGCGGCGGACAAGACGGTCAATAATTCCATGGGCTGCTTCCCTGCGCATGATAAGGAAGATCATGAAAGCGATGAGCAATATGGTCAGAACAAAAAATACAATGCCGGAGCGTACCATCCATGCCGGCAGATCATGCAGCATGAGGACGCATACCGTGATGACGACAATGGCCAGAGCGTCAAGGGCGCGCTCGACAACGATTGTGCCGAGGGCCGAAGACATCCGGACGGGGCTTTTTTGAGCAATCAGATAAGGCCTGGCCAGTTCGCCCAGACGTGCGGGAATGGCGCAGATGGCCAGAAAACCGACATTGGTCACAGCGAAAACAGAAAGGTGACTGATCTTCCCCAGGGGTGCGAGGATCACTCCCCAGCGGTATGAGCGCAAAGCCTGCATGAAGACGATGAAAAAAAGAGACAGGCCCGCCGGACCCGGATCAACGTTTTTTATATGGGTAATGGTTTCTTGGAAGTTGATGTTGCCGGCGGAGAAAAAGACAAGCGCAATGCCGAGCACTATACCGAAAATTAGTTTTTTATTCATGAATATGACACAGGCTGACGCCCATGATTAGTTTTCAAAGACTTATTCAGTCGGGCATCATTTCAGCCATGGCCCGCGCGGAGAGTGTTTTTAAGTGTCGGTCAGGTAGGCGGCAATTTTGTCATTGAGGCGCTGTGACGACAGCTGGTTTCCGAAAATTCCCACACGGATGGCGACGGATGTTTGTTGTTTTCCACGATAGATGACACTGATCCGCACCTTTTCATCATTGATCAGCGCCGTGATTTTACCCTGAGCTATTTCCTTGGCGGGCTGAACTTCAGTGCCCCGCAGATCCGCAACTGCTTTCTCACAGGCGCTCCAGACCT
>JAAYKU010000009.1 GCA_012522275.1 Smithella sp. | reverse complement strand
TCATTTATCTCAAAAAAATTGACGCCACGACGGGGGCGAAATACAAAGCGGCGAAGATAGCCGCCAGCATCCCCGCGCGTGAGATCAGCCTGTCGGCCCTGAAAAGCAAAGGCTCCCCGCGCTTTCCGCCACGGACACCCGCCAGGGCCTCCGGCAGACACCGACTCTCTTTGGGGACTGACGCCGCGCCCGCCGACATCGGAATTATGGAAACGCTTGCCGTGCTGTGCATGATATATACTTTGCCTTTCCGCTCGTGGCTACATAAGATATTTTCTGACGGAGGCGGTAATCACGCCGCCTATTTTGAGTTCTTCCCGAGGGCAAATAGCCCGGTAGGCCGGGTTGGCCGCTTCCAAAAGGACCTCTGTCCCCTGCCTGCGAAAATATTTCATTGTCCACTGACCGTCCACCTCGGCCAGAACAATATCGCCGTTTTTGGGCTCGCGGCCCCTTTCGACCACGACAAGGTCTCCCTCCATTATGCCGGCGCCGGTCATGGAATCGCCCGTGACACGCAGCAAAAAAGAAGATTCCGGCTTTCCCACGAGATACTCGTCCATGGAAAGCATGTCATGCGCGCTTTCTTCGGCCGAAACCGGCAGCCCCGCCGCAACATTGCCGACCAGCGGAATGCCGAAGGACAGCCCCGAAAGCCTCAGATATCCCTGGGTGTCTTTCTCCAGAATGCCTCCGGCAACGAGCTTGTCTATCCAGTAGGAAACGACGCTTTTGGAGCGGACTCCAAACAGATCCATCATCTCGGCATAAGACGGCATGCGCCTGTGCGTACGGTAAAAATCCGTAAGGCTCAGCCCCAGGGATTTTATGTTGCGTGTCTTTTTCATGGCTTCCCTTATATAGAACGCGCGTTCTAATGTCAAGCTTTTTTATTATGAATTTTGCTTATGCTCAAAGAAGTAAATCAACTAGCGGCCATGGACTGTGAACTTCACGCCATACATTAATACGCCAACAGTCTGTCGCCTGTCGGTGGAGATTATGTCGTAATTACTTTTTTGTAATTTAGTGCAAGCGAGGCGCGACTTTGAGCCTGCCTGGTGCTCGACACGGAAAAATCCAGTATTTTCAGCACGTTCTGGATACCGGTTTTCACCGACATGACGATGCTTATGGCTTCTTTACGATTACGACACAGCCTCCTGCGAAAGGCTGCTTCTTGAATGTGCAATTGATTTGGAAATGAGCCGCGTTATTTCGTCATGGTATATTTTTGTTCGTCTTTGGGAACATACCATGCCTCGAAGTTGTGGCCGATGCCGGCGGGCGCAGGTTCGATACCGCGGAAACGGTTGTTGACGATGATCAGTTCGTCGGGGACGTATAAAAATGTGTAGGGCTGGTCTTCGGCCAGAATTTCCTGAAAGCGATCGTAATATTTTTTGCGGGCCGCCTGATCGAAGGTGCTGCGCCCCTTTTCGAGCATCTCGTCCGCCTCAGGGTTCCTGTAGGAAACGAAATTGAGTTCCTCCGGCGCGGTTTTGCCCGAATACCACACGTCGTAGGCATCCGGGTCCAGCGGTATCGTCCAGCCCAGGATCACCGCGTCGAAGTTGCGCTTGTTGATAAAATGGGTGATAAAGGCGGACCATTCGACGATGCGTATTTTCACGACAATCCCCACCTCTTTGAGCTGGCGCTGAATTATCTCCGCGCATTTCTGCCTTGTTTCATTACCCTGGTTGGTGAGAATTTCGAATTCAAAAGGCCGGCCGTTTTTCTCCAGGATGCCGTCGCCGTTTGCGTCCGCCCAGCCTGCCTGCCCCAGCAGCTCGCGCACGCGGCCCGGGTCGTAGCTGTAAATTTTCACTTTGTCATTGTGCGCCCAGGTGCCGTGCTTGTACGGACCGGTTGCGGGCCGGCCCAGTCCCAGAAGCACGCCGCTGATGATCTCATCCTTGTTGATCGCATAGGAAATGGCCTGTCGCACCCGCCTGTCCGTAAAAAGAGGGTTTTTCAGGTTATAGCCCAGATAAGTGTAGGCAAATGCGAGATAGCGAAATTTGTTGAAATTGTTTTTGAAGAGATTGTTGTCCGTCTGGCGCGTGTACTGCAGCGGCGTCAGCCCCATCATGCCGAGATTCTGCGCGCGCAGCTCCAGAAACATGGTGGCCGAATCCGGAATGATGCGTGTGATCCGGCCGTCGATGTAGGGACGCCCGCCGAAATATTCCTCGTTGGCGGCCAAAACGATTTTCTGTCCCGCCACCCATTCCTTGAACTTGTAAGGGCCTGTGCCGATCGGACGTCGTGACAGCGGGCTTTGCGTGATGTCTTCTCCCTCCAGAAGGTGCCTGGGCAAAACGGCGGAAGCCCAACTGACCAGAGCGGGGGCAAAGGGCCTGGCGTAGGTGACGCGGAAAGTATAATCGTCGGGCGCTTCGGCTTTTTGGACAAGCAGGAAATCACCGGCGTAGGCGGTCGGCGTTTGGGGATCGACAGTGACCCGATAGGTGTAAAGCACGTCGGCGGAGGTAAAAGGCGCCCCGTCATGCCATTTGACGCCGCGACGCAGATGAAAGGTGATAATCAGACCGTTTTGTGAAATGTCCCAGGATTCGGCCAGATCACCCACCACGTTCATGTTTTTGTCATATTTGACCAGGCCGTTATAGATCATGCCGGCAATGGAATGAGACGCGGAATCCGACGCGAGCAGCGGTATCAGATTGCTCGCATCTCCGATATCGCCACGCACCAGAATGTCGCCGTAAGCGGGTGGCTTATCCGCCCGGGCCGAAACGTCGCCGTCTTGCTGCGGCCGACTGCAGGCGAAAAAAGCCAGCACGACCGCAATGGGAATGATTAAACTCAATGACCTGCACATGACGCTTTTCATAGCGCGCAAAGCGACTCAATGCAATATGATTTTAAAGGTGAAATCAGGCTTTGCGGCGAACCAGTCTTTTACGCACGAGCGTTTTAACTTTGGCCGGAGCCGCGGCCAAGGTAGCGGCAAGAGGCTGGCGGTGCTGGCAGGTGGCGCGCGGGCATTTCAGAAACATTTGTCCCTGGTTGTCGGAGACTTCCACCATAAACGAATTTTTACACCTGGCACATGGAATTTGATGTGGTCGGCCCCAGCTGATGAAATTGCACTGGCT